>NZ_QHJH01000017.1 GCF_003947455.1 Streptomyces sp. WAC 04229
GCCCCCGCCCCTCACCCCGTGTTCCGGGCGATACGCGAGCTAAGGAGCCCGCGATGAGCGACATGATCAGTGCGGATCTGGTCGACCTCGACCTGTCCGCCGACACCAAGGAAGCGGCGGCGCGCGCCCTCGCCGAGCGGATGGCGGCCCGGGGCCGGGTGACCGACCTGGAGGGCTTCCTCGCCGACGTGGCCGCCCGTGAGGCGCAGATGCCGACCGGCCTCGACGGCGGCATCGGCATCCCGCACTGCCGCAGCGAGCACGTCACCGAGCCCACGCTGGCCTTCGGGCGCAGTGCGCGGGGCATCGACTTCGGGGCGGCGGACGGCCCGGCCGACCTGGTCTTCCTGATCGCCGCACCGGCGGGCGCCGACGACGCCCACCTGACGATCCTCTCCTCCCTGGCCAGGCAGTTGATGAACGCCGAGTTCACGGACGCGCTGCGCGCGGTGGGCGACCCCGCGGACGCGGCGGCGCTGATCCGCGGCGAGGAGCCCGCGGCCGACGCCGGCGACGAGGACTCCGCGGCCGCCGGCGACGAGGACTCCGTGGCGACCCCGGCGGCGGCCTCCGCCGGGGCCGCCACGGTCGGCACCGGCGACCGGGAGGACCCCGGGCCGTCCGGGCGCCCCTTCCGGATCGTCGCCGTCACCTCCTGCCCCACCGGCATCGCGCACACCTACATGGCCGCCGAGTCGCTGGAGAACGCGGGCCGCGAGGAAGGCGTCGAGGTCGTCGTCGAGACCCAGGGCTCGGCCGGGTTCGACCGGCTGGACCCCGCGGTGATCGCGGCGGCGGACGGCGTGATCCTCGCCCACGACGTGCCGGTGCGCGAGAAGGACCGCTTCGCCGGGAAGCCCACCGTCGACACCGGCGTCAAGGCCGCCGTCAACCGGCCGGGCGAGCTGATCGGCGAGGTCCGCGGGAAGGCGGCCCGCGGCGAGGCCACGGCGGCCGGGGCGGCGGATCGGTCCGGTTCCGCCGGTGCGACGCCGGTCGAGCGGGGCGGCGAGTCCGGCGAGGGGTACGGGACGAAGCTCCGCAAGTGGCTGATGTCCGGCGTCAGTTACATGGTGCCGTTCGTCGCCGCGGGCGGTCTGCTGATCGCCCTGGGCTTCGCGATCGGCGGCTACGAGATCAACAAGGCGCCCTCCGTGATGGACCACTTCGTGTGGACCCAGGCGGACAGCTGGGCGGCCCTGCTCTTCCAGATCGGCGGGGTGGCCTTCGCCTTCCTCGTCCCGGTGCTGGCCGGCTACATCGCCTACGGCATGGCCGACCGGCCGGGCCTCGTTCCCGGCTTCGTCGGCGGCTCGATCGCGCTGACCATCGACGCCGGTTTCCTCGGCGGTCTGGCGGCCGGTCTGATCTCGGGTGCGGTGGTGCTGGCCATCCAACGGGTGCGCATCCCGAAGGCGTTGCGCGGGATCATGCCGGTGGTGGTGATCCCGCTGATCTCGGCGGCGGTCGTCGGGTTCCTGATGTTCGTGGTGATCGGCAAGCCCATCGCGTCCGCACAGTCGGCGATGACCGACTGGCTGAACGGCCTGTCCGGCGCCAACGCGGTCCTGCTCGGCGCGCTCCTCGGCCTGATGATGTGCTTCGACCTCGGCGGCCCGGTCAACAAGGTCGCCTACACCTTCGCCACCGCGGGCATCGCGGTCGCCAGCCCCAGCGACTCGGCGATGAAGATCATGGCGGCGGTGATGGCGGCCGGCATGGTCCCGCCGCTGGCGATGGCCCTGGCCACCACCGTGCGCGGCCGGCTCTTCAACGCCGCCGAGCGCGAGAACGGCAAGGCCGCCTGGGTGCTGGGCGCCTCCTTCATCTCCGAGGGCGCGATCCCGTTCGCCGCGGCCGACCCGCTGCGGGTCATCCCGTCCTCGATGGTGGGCGGCGCGGTCACCGGCGCCCTGTCGATGGCCTTCGGCGCCACGCTGCGGGCCCCGCACGGCGGCATCTTCGTGGTCCCGCTGATCGGCAACCCTCTGCTCTACCTGGTCGCCATCGCGGCCGGCGTCTGCGTCACCACGGCCCTGGTGATCGTCCTCAAGGGCCTGCGCAAACCGGCGCGGGGGGCGACGGCCCAGGGGTCCGGCGGTGCGGACGCGTCGGCCCCGGCACCCGGGGCGAAGCAGCCGGTGGCCGCGTAGAGCCGGGGCGGCCGGACGCTCCCGCCGTCACCGCTCACCGCTCACCGCTCACCGCTCACCGCTCAGGAGGAGGGCTGCGCGGCCCGTCGCTCCATCGCACGGCGGGCCGCGTCCTCGCTGTCGTAGACCTCGCACATGTGCCGTCCGTCGGGCGTGGCCGTGTGCTCGACCTCCCAGAGAGAGACCTCGGCGCCGTCCCGGAGCAGGAACGCGTGCTCGTAGAGCGAGAACCCGGCCCGGGCGCGGCCCGCGCGGCCGGGACCGCCGAAGGCCTGGATGATCTGGTGCGCGGACGCCGTCGCCAGCAGCTCGGCCAACTCGGATCCCGGCCGGTCCGTGTTCTCCGCCCGGCGCAGCAGCCGACGGGCGTGGTCCGCCGAGGCGTCGGAGACGTAGGCGTGCCGCGGGGCCGGGACCGGGGAGTGGTGCACCTGCACCGGCAGTTCGAAGTCCGGCGTCTCCGGCGGCAGCGCCAGCCGGGAGGTCGCGGTGCGCAGCTCCTCGTCGTCCAGGTACACCTCGTGCTGCGGTTCACCGCCCGGCACGGTGTTGTGGACCAGCTCCCAGAGCGTGAGCGCCGAACCGTCGGCGAGCAGCCAGGTGTGCCGGTACGTCTCACGGTGCAGCCCCGCGCTGTGGTGCGCGGAGTGCAGGGAACCGTCGTGCGCCAGCGCGCAGTCCAGGTGCCGTATCGTCTCGTCGGGCAGTTCGAACGAGTTCAGGGCGCGACCCAGCAGCCGCATGAGGTGCTCCTCCGGAGACTCGGGCGACTCGGGTGGTTCGTACGCTGCCGTCTCGTACGGAACGCTCAAGGTTTCTCCCGGCGTTGCTGCATGTCACCTTGTGGGTGCATACCGTAGCCCCTCGATCGGACATCATGTCCGGGAACCGAGAAAACGTACGCACGAAAAACCGGCGGGCCGCGCGAAAAGTCCCGCACGACCCGACGTTCCGTCAAAATCCGCTGGTCAACAGCCGGTCGGACGACATCCGCCGCAACTTTGCCACCCCGCCCGGCCGTCCCCGTCACCCGCCGTACAGCTCCCCGTACGACGGCCACGCCCCGCCCGGTCCGTCCACCGGCCCGGCGGCCCGGACCGCGCGGACGATCGCACGCGTCACCATGTCCGCGCCCGCCGCCAGCACCTCGTTCAGCGCGAGCGGCTGCCCCTCGGCGAGTGGACGCGCCCCGGTCGCCAGCGCGAACACCGTGTCCCCGTCACTGAGCAGGTGCACCGGCCGAACGGCGCGCGCGATGCCGTCGTGTGCCGTGCCGGCCAGCTTCTGCGCCTGCGCCTTCGACAGGTCGGCGTCGGTGGCGACCACGGCGAGCGTGGTGTTCAACGGCGGCGGTGCGTTCCTCGCCGCGACCTCCGCCAGCCGCCGCCCCGCCGCCGCGTGCACCTCAGGCGCCGGGTACGGGACCCGCCCGCCGCCGAACAGCTCCCCGTACAGCACCCCCGTCTCCGGATCCGTCACCGACCCCGCCGCGTTGGCCACCACCAGCGCCGCCACCGTGATGCCCGAGTCCAGCACGGTGCTCGCGGTGCCGACCCCGCCCTTCAGCGTGCCGACCACGGCCCCCGTGCCCGCCCCGACGCATCCCTGCGGCACCACGGCGCCGGGGGAGTCCGCACTCGCCTGCGCCGCCTCGACGGCCGCCCGTCCGGTGGCGGCGTCCGGCCTGGCCCGGAAGTCGCCGCCGCGCCCCAGGTCGAAGACGCAGGCCGCGGGCACCACCGGCACCACGTGCGCGGGGTCCGGCCCGACGCGCACGCCGCGTCCCCGCTCCTCCAGCCAGGCCATCACCCCCGACGCCGCGTCGAGCCCGTACGCGCTGCCGCCGGTCAGCACCACCGCCTGCACCCGCTGGACCAGGTTGCGCGGATCGAGCGCGTCGGTCTCCTTGGTGCCGGGGCCGCCGCCGCGCACGTCCACGGCCGCCACCGCCCCGGCCTCCGGAGCGAGCACCACCGTCGTCCCCGTGAGCCATCCGTCGCCGCGCCGCGTCGCGTGCCCCACCAGCAGCCCGGCGACGTCCGTCAATGCGTCAACTGTCATACCGCCAGTGTTGTCCACACCGGCGGCCGGGGCGGGCCGCGCCCGGTCAGGCGGCGGACGGCGTCGCGCCCCGCGTCCGCCCGGTGCGCCGCGCGGTCAGCGTCACGCCGGCCGCCACGGCCAGCGCCAGGACGACACCGGCCGCCGGCACCGCCATGTCCCCGAGGAAGGTGCAGCAGATCACCAGCAGCGCGGCGGTCGGCAGCACCAACTGCTCGGCGATGCCCACCTTGAAGTGCCGTGCGTGCAGCGCCCACACCGTGATCAGGTACAGCGCCGTCGGCAGGGTCACCGCCGCGGACGCCGCGAGCGTCGAGATGTGCGCCTTCCCCACGGTCTGCTCCACCGCCACCTCCAGCCCCGCCCCGATCGCGGCAGCCGAGGCGAACACCACGTAGTGGCCGTACCCCCACACGAACGACTCCCTGTTGGTCCGCAGGCGGCTGTGGACGGGGACCACGAAGTAGATCCACCAGGCGGAGAAGACGAGGAGCAGCCCGCCCGCCGCGATCGGCAGCACCTCGCCCAGCGCGTCGTTCTCCTCGATGCCCGACTTCACCGCCACCGTGGCCGCCGCGACGGTCTCGCCGAGCACGATGATCGTGAGCAGCCCGTACCGCTCGGAGATGTGGTGCGGATGCCAGGACGACATGTGCCTGCGCTCGGCGAACACCGGCACGCACAGCTCCAGCACCACCATCGCCAGGTACAGCCAGCCGCGGCCGCCCTCGGGCAGGATGAGCAGTCCCAGCCAGCCGACCTGGCAGACCAGCACGCCTCCCGCGTATCTCAGGGCCATGGCACGCTCCGCCGCCCCGGCCGTGCGCGCCGCCCGGAGCCACTGCACCGACATGGCGATCCGCATGATCACGTAGCCGAGGACGACGGCCACGTAGTCGTGGTCCTCGAAGGCCCGGGAGACGCCCGCCGCCAGCACCAGCACACCGGCCATCTGCACCAGGGTGACGATCCGGTAGAGCACGTCGTCGTTGTCGTAGGCCGAGGCGAACCAGGTGAAGTTCATCCACGCCCACCAGATGGCGAAGAAGATCATCGCGTAGTCGAGAACGCCCTCGCCGGCATGGCCCTCGGCGACCGAGTGCACCAGTTGCACGCCCGCCTGGGCGATGGCGACGACGAAGCACAGGTCGAAGAAGAGCTCCAGCGGCGTGGCGACGCGGTGCGGCTCCTGCCGCCCGCGGGCCTTCAGGCTGCGGACCGGAGGACGGGCGCCGGGCGGCCCCGAGGGCGCGCCCGCGGGCTGGGGACTGGACGTCATGGCTCCCAGCACAGCAGAGACGACGCCGGTCCGCTTGTGGAGCGGGGCCGTACCCTGGACCCATGAGTACCGCCCCCGAACCCGAGCCGCGCGCGCCCAGGCCGGCGCTGGTCTTCGACGACCCGCTGGACCAGCAGACGTCGGACGACACCGACCGCGGCTGGGGCGAGCGGCCCGAGGGCGACAGCGCGGCCGACCTGAAGCGCTTCCTCGACGAGAAGCCGCCGCACCACCTGTGAGGCGCGCGGGCACCCGCCCGCCGCCCGGCGGCTGCCGCTGGCCCTAGGAGCGGTCGGGCCCCGAGCCGCGCCGCGCGACCAGCTCGTCCCGGATCTCCTTGAGTACCTCCAGCTCGGTGACCTCGATGATCTCCTCGGCGCTCTCCTTGGCCCTGCGGCGGGCCTCCTGCCGGGCCAGGTACTTCGCCATGGGCAGGACCATCAGGAAGTAGACGACGGCCGCGGTGATCAGGAACGAGAGTGTGGCGCCCAGCACCGAGCCCCACAGGATCCGCACGCCCGTCGCGGTGTCGCCGGTCCCGGTGCACGGGCCCTTCAGGCAGGAGCTGTAACTGTCCAGGCTCTGCGTGCCGAACGCCCCGATCACCGGGTTGATGACCCCCTTCACCACCGAGTTGACGATGTTGGTGAAGGCGGCGCCGATGACGACCGCCACCGCCAGGTCGATGACGTTTCCGCGCATCAGGAAGGCTTTGAAGCCCTGCCAGAGGCTCGGGTCGCTCTTCTCGCTCACGGTGGACGTTCTCCTCGCTTGAACAGGTGTTGGAATGGAGCGCTCCGCAACCTACGTCAGCGTTGGGCCGTCCTGTCCAATCCGGTCCCACGAACGAGCGACTTGACGGCCTCAGCACAGGGTCACCGCCAACCGCCCCGTGGTACCCGCGCCGACCAGCCGGTGAGCGGTGGCGCGCTCCACCGACACCACGACCAGCGCTCCGCCCGCCGCTCCGTCCACGGGCTCCGGCACCTTCGTCACCCGCGCCCCGCGCGCGACCACGGAGGCTTCGCCGGTGTCCCCGGTCGCGACCACGTCGACGCGGTCGCCCGGACCGAGCAGCCGCACCGTCTCCGCGTCCGCGATCCGTACCGGCGCCGCCACGAGCCGTGGGCCGGGCCGCTCGCGCACCTGGTCGGCCACCGGATGCCCGCGCACCCGCCCCGGATCCGGCCCATCGGCCCCCGGCTGCGGGCCCGCGGCCACCAGCGCCGCGGCGGTGACGGCGAGCCCGGCGGCCACGACGCCTCGCCGGTGCCGGACGAGCCGGCGCAGCCGGTGTCGTCCGCCGCGCACCCGCACCGGGGCGAAGAGGGGCACCTCGCCGACGGGTGGCGCGTCGGTGCCGAGCGGGAACGGGCCGGGGGAGGGGAGGACGGAACGGGACACGGTGACCACCACCTGCGACGAGGGATCGGCTTGCGCTCCCACGATGAGGCTTTTCGCCGGACCCCGCCGAGGCCGGTGGACCACCGCCCGTTTGTGGACAACTCCGCCACCCGAAGGGGACGTTCCGCCTGAACCGGAGCCGCCCCCGTCCCGCGCCGCGGCAGCGCGATCCCCGGATCCATCCCGCCCAGCGCCGCCCCGCACGGGCAGTCCCGCTCCCCGTTCTCCGGCAGCGCGGCCACCGCGTCGAACAGGACGCCCCGCAGCCGGTCCACGTTGGCCGCGAACACCCGCAGTACCTCCTCGTGCGAGACGCCCTCACCGCTCTCGGCGCCGGCGTCCAGGTCGGTGACGAGGGTCAGCGAGGTGTAGCAGAGCTCCAGTTCACGGGCGAGTGCCGACTCCGGGTGACCGGTCATGCCCACCACCGACCAGCCCTGCGCCCGGTGCCACAGGGACTCCGCCCGGGTGCCGAAGCGGGGCCCCTCGACCACGACCAGGGTGCCGCCGTCCACGGCCTCCCAGTCCCTTCCCCGCGCCGCCTTCAGCGCGGCGGCCCGCCCGGTGGGGCAGTACGGGTCGGCCAGCGACACGTGCACCACGTTGGGCACGCTGCCGTCGGGCAGCGGCAGCCCGTCGAAGTACGTCGACGGGCGGGACCTGGTCCGGTCGACGAACTGGTCCGGCACCAGCAGCGTGCCCGGCCCGTACTCCGGACGCAGGCCGCCGACCGCGCACGGGCCGAGGACCTGGCGCGCGCCGACCGAGCGCAGCGCCCACAGGTTGGCCCGGTAGTTGATCCGGTGCGGCGGCAGATGGTGGCCGCGACCGTGCCGGGGGAGGAAGGCGACCCGCCGGCCGGCGATCTCGCCGAGGAAGAGAGAGTCGCTGGGCGGCCCGTACGGGGTGTCCACCTCGACCTCGGTCACGTCGTCGAGGAACGAGTAGAAACCGGAGCCGCCGATCACGCCGATCTCGGCATTCACCTTGTTCGCCATGTCCGCACCCTAACCGGCCCGGGAAACGACGAGGACCCCGTCGTCGTACGACGACAGGGTCTCGTAAGAACCTGCTGCGGCGGGGCTGTTCCCGCGCCCGGCCGGGAGCCTACGCGGCGGTGGTGCTGGAGGAGGAGCTGCCGGAGCCGGAGGACGACGAGGACGAACCCGAGCCGGAGGCCGACGACGAGGACGAACCCGAGTCCGAGGACGAGGAGGACGACGCCCCCGACTTCGACGACGCCGGCGAGCTGCTCGACGAGCTGCCGCGGCTGTCGTTGCGGTAGAAGCCGGAGCCCTTGAAGACGATGCCGACCGCCGAGAACACCTTCTTCAGGCGGCCCTGGCAGTTCGGGCACTCGGTGAGCGCGTCGTCGGTGAACTTCTGCACCGCCTCGAGGCCCTCGCCGCACTCGGTGCACTGGTACTGGTACGTCGGCACTGTCTTCCTCCTGGCACTCTCACTCGATGAGTGCTAACGACGGTCCATAGTGACGTATTCCTCGGGATCAGTCCACTGCGACGGGCTCGCGGTGACCGACGCCACGTGCGACCGTGCGCCCCTGGGGCCGGGAGGCCAGCCGTGAGCGCAGTGCCACCAGGACCGCCAGCGCCAGCACCGTGCCGCCCATCGGCACCAGGAATCCGGCCCCGTCCCGGAACCCGTCCTCCAGCTGTCCGGCGACGGTCACCGCCAGCGCCTGCCCGAGGGCGACGGCGCCGGTCAGCCAGGTGAAGGCCTCGGTGCGGGCCCCGGCCGGGACCAGGCCCTCCACCAGGGTGTAGCCGGTGACGATGGCGGGCGCGACGCAGACGCCGACGAGCAGACCGAGGCCGGCCAGCACGAGCACCGACTGCGCCGCCCACAGGCCGGAGGCGGTCAGCGCGAGGGCGGCGTAACCGATCAGGAGCCGCCGCTGCGGGGCGGCCTTCCAGGCGATGGCGCCGCAGGCGAGGCCGGAGAGCATGTTTCCGGCGGCGAAGACACCGTAGAGGATGCCGTTCAGGCCGGGCTCGCCGATCGACTCGGTGAACGCGGCCAGCGACACCTGCATGCCGCCGAAGACGGAGCCGACGCCCAGGAAGGCGACGATCAGAACGTGCACCCCGGGGACCCGCAGCGCGGAAACGTGCTCCCCGCGCGCGTGCGCGCCGTCGGCCCCGCCGACCTCGGGCTGCGTGTTCTTCTGCGCGGCGAACAGCAGACCGCCCACCAGGGTGAGTGCGGCCTCGGTGACCAGGCCCGCGGCCGGGCCGACGCCCGTGCACAGGGCGGTCGCCACCAGCGGGCCGAGGACGAAGGTCAGCTCGTCGGTGACGGACTCGAAGGCGGCGGCGGTGCTCATCAGGGGGGAGCCCTTGAGCTTGACGCCCCAGCGGGCCCGCACCATCGGCCCGATCTGCGGCACCGACGCACCCGCGGGTACGGCCGCCGCGAACAGCGCCCACAGCGGTGCGTCCGCGAGCGCGAGGACGGTCAGGGCCAGGCCGGAGGCCGCGTGCACGAGAACGCCGGGCAGCAGGACGGCGCGCTGCCCGTAGCGGTCGGCGAGCCGTCCGCTGTAGGGGGCGAACAGGGCCATGGAGACGCCGGTGACGGCCGCGACGGCGCCCGCGACGCCGTAGGAGCCCGTGGTGTGCTGCACGAGCAGCACGATGGAGATCGTCAGCATCGCGAACGGCTGGCGGGCCGCGAAACCGGGGAGCAGGAACGTCCAGGCGCCGCGGGTGCGCAGCAGCTGTCCGTATCCGGGGCGGGCGGAGGCGGACGCGGTGTGCGGCGCTGCCTCCGGCGATTTCTTCGACGGGGTGACCGTGGATGCCACGGCCGTGCCTTTCTGCCGCCTGGTAGCGCGGTCCGCCTCGCGGCTGTCGCCGTGCGGGAGCGCCGAGAGCTGTCCTCTTGCGCGGACTGCGGTAGATGCCGGAGCCCGTGCGGATGAGGGGGCGTGCCGGCCGCCATACGGTCGCGCCAGCTCTGCATCAGACAGAGTTGGTTCGATCAGGTGCCGCACTCATCGTACAGGGATCAAGAGGGGCGCAACCGTGTGAAAGCGAGCACCCCGCACCCGCTCACCGGTGCCGGCCGCCGTTGCCCCCCGTGCCCAGCCAGCCGGCCAGCTTGCCGCCGTGGCCGACCGCGCGCAGTCGTGCCTCGGCCGCGTCGCGGACGGGGTCCGTGGCGACGACGAGGAGCTCGTCCCCGCGCCGCAGTCCCGTCGTGGGCAGCGGAACGAACGACTTCCCCTCGCGCACGACCAGCGTGACCGCGGAGCCGGGCGGCAGCCGCAGCTCGCTGACCTCGACTCCGTGCATCCTCGAGCCCTCGGGGATGGTCACGGACAGCAGGTGTCCGCGCAGCCGCTCCAGGGGCGCCGACTCGATGCCGAGGTCGGCGGCCTCGTCGCTCTTGCCCAGGCGCAGTTTGCGGGCCAGCCAGGGCAGCGTCGGCCCCTGGACCAGGGTGTAGACGACGACCAGGACGAAGACCATGTTGAAGATCCGGCGGCTGCCGTCGACGCCCTCCACCATGGGGATCGTCGCCAGGATGATGGGCACGGCGCCGCGCAGTCCGGCCCAGGACATGAGGGCCTGCTCCTGCCACGGCACCCGGAAGGGCACCAGGCACAGCACGACGCTCAGGGGACGCGCCACCATGGTGAGCACCAGTCCGATGACCAGGGCGGGCAGGATGTCGTCGCCCAGTTCGTGCGGGGTGACCAGCAGGCCGAGCAGCACGAACATGCCGATCTGGGCGAGCCAGCCGAGCCCGTCGGCGAACCCGCGGGTGGCGGGCCAGTGCGGCAGCCGGGCGTTGCCCATCACCATCGAGGCGAGGTAGACCGCCAGGAAGCCGCTGCCGTGCGCCATGGCGCCGGCCGCGTAGGCCGCCACGGCGATGGAGAGGACGGCGATGGGGTAGAGGCCCGAGGCGGGCAGCGCCACGTGCCGCAGTCCCCACGACCCCAGCCAGCCGACCGCGAGTCCGATGGCGGCGCCGATGGCCAGCTCCAGGGCGATCTCGCCGAGCAGCACGTACCAGTGCTCGATCGGGCCGGCCGTGGAGAAGGCGACGACCAGGATGACCACCGGGGCGTCGTTGAAGCCCGACTCGGCCTCCAGGGTGCCCGCTATGCGCGAGGGCAACGGGATCCTGCGCAGCACGGAGAAGACGGCGGCCGCGTCCGTGGAGGACACCACCGCGCCGACGATCAGTGCCTGCCGCCACTCCAGCCCGGTCAGGTAGTGCGCGCCCGCCGCGGTCACACCGACGCTCACCGCGACACCGGCCAGGGCCAGCGCGGAGGCCGCGGGCAGGACCGGTTTGATCTCCTTCCACTTCGTCCCCAGACCACCCTCGGCCAGGATCACGACCAGGGCCGCATACCCGATGACCTGGGTCAGTTCGGCGTTGTCGAAGTGGATGTCGCCGATGCCGTCCTGGCCCATGGCGACGCCGATGGCCAGGTAGACGAGCAGGCTGGGGAGCCCGCTGCGCGAGGAGATCCGTACCGCCGCGACGGCGATGAGCAGGACGAGCGAGCAGACGAGCAGGAGCTGGTTGAGGTGGTGGACAGTCAGCGGCCGTTCCCTTCCCTGGCGCACAGCACGGAATCACAGCGCGGGCGAGTGCGCTCGTTCGGCACGCGAGGCGCACCACCCATGGCACACGAAGCCACCATGCTCTGCGGACAACTACTTCGTTACCTTACCTAACTCTTGACGCTTTCTTGACGCTCGGCTTGGCAAGATCGAACGCCCGTGCGCCGCGGTACCGGACTCCGCGTCAAGGGCGAGCCGGGCCTGCGCCTACAGTTGCTCCAGCGCTCAGTACAAAGCACAGCCCGCCCCTGCCGCTCGTGTTAGGACAGCAAGGACAGCGATGCCCCCCAACACCACCGCCTCCACGGGTCAGCAGCCCGGCACGTCCGGCAGGAAGAAGGGGCGCAAAGGGCGCCTGCTCGTCCTCGTGCTGGTGCTGGCCATCATCGGCGGCCTCGCCTACGGGGCGTACTGGTCCATCAGCACCGTCCGCGCGTCCTTCCCGCAGACCAAGGGCTCGATAACGCTGGACGGCCTGTCGGGTCCGGTCGACGTCAAGCGCGACGGTTACGGCATCCCGCAGATCTACGCCTCCACCGACGAGGACCTGTTCATGGCGCAGGGCTACGTCCAGGCGCAGGACCGGTTCTACGAGATGGACGTGCGCCGGCACATGACCGGCGGGCGCCTGTCGGAGATGTTCGGCGAGAGCCAGGTCGACAACGACGAGTTCCTGCGCACCCTGGGCTGGCACCGGGTGGCGAAGAAGGAGTACGACGAGGAGCTGTCGGACTCCACGAAGAAGTACCTCCAGGCGTACGCCAAGGGGGTCAACGCCTACCTGAAGGGCAAGGACGGCAAGGACATCTCCCTGGAGTACGCCGCCCTCGGCTTCACCAACGACTACAAGCCGCAGGAGTGGACCCCGGTCGACTCGGTGGCCTGGCTCAAGGCGATGGCCTGGGACCTGCGCGGCAACATGCAGGACGAGGTCGACCGCGCCCTGATGACCAGCCGCCTCGGCCCCAAGCAGATCGCCGACCTGTACCCGGCGTATCCGTACGACCGGAACAAGGCGATCGTCCAGGAGGGGCAGTACGACGAGCTGACCCGGACGTTCGACGGCGGCGGCCCGTCCGGCGGCGACGACTCTTCGTCCGGCTCCGGCTCCGGCTCCGGCTCCGGCACGGGCACCGGGACCGGCACGGGCACCGGGACCGGCACGGGCACCGGCACAGGCACCGGCACAGGCACCGGGACAGGCACCGGCACAGGCACCGGCACGGGTACGGGCAACGCCCTCGAAGGCCAGCTGTCCGGCCTCCAGGACGTCCTGGACGACCTCCCCACCGCCGTCGGCGTGAACGGCAACGGCATCGGCTCCAACTCCTGGGTGGTGTCCGGCAAGCACACCATCACCGGACAGCCGCTGCTGGCCAACGACCCGCACCTGTCCCCGTCCCTGCCGTCCGTCTGGTACCAGATGGGCCTGCACTGCCGGACCGTCTCCGCCAAGTGCCAGTACGACGTGTCCGGCTACACCTTCGCGGGCATGCCCGGCGTCGTCATCGGCCACAACCAGCAGATCGCCTGGGGCCTGACCAACTCCGGCGTCGACGTCACCGACCTCTACCTGGAGAAGATCACCGGCGAGGGCTACCAGTACGACGGCAAGGTGGTGCCCTTCGAGACGCGGCGGGAGACCATCAAGGTCGCCGGCGGTGAGTCCAAGACCATCGTCGTGCGCGAGACCAACAACGGTCCGCTCCTGTCCGACCGCGACAGCGAACTGGTGCAGACCGGCAAGCGGGCCACCGTCGACACCGCCGCCCCCGACCGCGGCGACGGCTACGGCGTCGCGCTGCGCTGGACCGCGCTCGACGCGGGCAACACGATGGACTCCGTCTTCGCGATCGACCGGGCCAAGGACTGGGACGACTTCCGCGAGGCCGCCACCCTCTTCGACGTGCCCTCGCAGAACCTCGTCTACGCCGACAGCGAGCACATCGGCTACACCCTGCCGGGCAAGATCCCCGTGCGCGCCAAGGGCCACGACGGTTCGGTCCCGGCGCCGGGCTGGAGCTCCAAGTACCGCTGGACCGGCGAGTACATCGACCAGGACGAGCTGCCCTACGAGTACGACCCCGAGCGCGGCTACATCGTGACCGCCAACCAGGCCGCCGTCGGCGAGGACTACCCGTACACGCTGACCACGGACTGGGGCTACGGCACCCGCAGCCAGCGCATCACCTCCCTGATCGAGCAGAAGATCAAGGACGGCGGCAAGATCTCCACCGACGACATGCGCCAGATGCAGCTGGACAACAGCAGCGAGATGGCCAAGCTGCTCGTGCCCCAGCTGCTCAAGATCGACGTCGGCGACAAGGACGTCCGCGAGGCGCAGAAGCTGCTGGAGGGCTGGGACTACACCCAGGACGCCGACTCGGCCGCCGCCGCGTACTTCAACGCCGTCTGGCGCAACGTCCTCAAGCTGGCCTTCGGCAACAAGCTCCCCAAGGAGCTGCGGGTCAAGGGCCAGTGCCTGTGGGTCGACCCGGTCAACACCACCGGGCCCGCGGACGAGGTCGACAAGGTCCGCGAGTGCGGGCGGCGCGACGCCGACCAGGCCCAGCCGGACGGCGGCGACCGCTGGTTCGAGGTGGTCCGCACCCAGATGCAGAACCCCAAGAGCGACTGGTGGACCACGCCGGACTCCGGCGCCCGCGACGGCGCCGAGAACAACCGGGACGACCTGTTCAAGCGGGCCATGATCGACGCCCGCTGGGAGCTGACCGCCAAGCTCGGCAAGGACATCGACACCTGGAACTGGGGCCGGCTGCACCGCCTGTTCCTGAACAACCAGACCCTGGGCACCGAGGGCCCCGGCTTCGTGAAGTACGCCCTCAACCGCGGCCCGTGGAAGCTCAGCGGAGGCGAGGCCGCGGTCAACGCCGCCGGCTGGAACGCGGCCGGCGGCTACGGGGTGGTGTGGGTGCCGTCCATGCGGATGGTGGTCAACCTCGGCGACCTCGACAAGTCCCGGTGGATCAACCTCACCGGAGCCTCCGGACACGCCTACAGCGCCCACTACACCGACCAGACGGACAAGTGGGCCGACGGTGAACTGCTGCCGTGGGCCTTCTCCAAGAAGGCGGTCGACGAGAGCACGAGCGACACCCTGGTGCTCAAGCCGTAACGGCACCGCCCGCGCGGGAAGCGGCCCGCGCGGGCGTCAGCGGAACCTGCGCACCCCCGACGGCGTCACCACCGCGTCCACCGGCCGGTCGTGCGGCTCGGCGGGAACGTGCGCGACGACCTCACGGTCGTACAGCAGCACCAGCAGCGCGGGACGCGAGCCCGACCGCTCCAGGCGGGCGAGCACCCGGTCGTACGATCCGCCGCCGCGCCCCAGCCTGAGGCCCCGCTCGTCCACCGCCACCCCCGGCAGCAGCACCACGTCGGCCTCCGTCACCGCGTCCGGCCCCAGGCGGGCACCGGCGGGCTCGAACAGGTCCATCCGCCCGCCGTGCCGCACACGCGCGAGGGAGTCCGTCCCGGTGTACTCGCCCCAGTCCAGGTCGTTGTCCGGCAGCAGGGCGGGCAGCAGGACGCGCACGCCCCGCGCGCGCAGCGCATCCAGCAGCGCGAGGGTGCCCGGCTCGGCGCCCACGGAGACGTACGCCGCCACGGCGCGCGCCCCCGCGACCTCCGGCATCCCGAGTGCCCGCGCGGCCAGCGCGTCCCCCGATTCCCGCACGTCATCGGCCGTCAAGCTGTTCCTCACCGCGAGGGTCTCCCGCCGCAAGGTCCGCTTGTCGGGTCGGCCCGCGGGGCGGATCTGTGGCAATGCTCACTCCCGTATTCGCTCTAATGCGCTCATACGAGCGCCGGTGGTTCCGGGGCACAGTTTCTCCCCATAGTCACCGGATATGGTGGCGCGCATGACTCAGTCCCACCCCAGGATCAGCAAGGCTGTCATCCCCGCAGCCGGGCTCGGTACCCGGTTCCTGCCGGCCACGAAATCCACTCCCAAGGAGATGCTGCCGGTCGTCGACAAGCCGGCGATCCAGTACGTGGTCGAAGAGGCCGTGTCCGCGGGCCTCGGCGACGTCCTCATGGTCACGGGCCGAAACAAGCGCCCCCTGGAGGACCACTTCGACCGCAACTACGAACTGGAGTCCGCCCTCCAGAAGAAGGGCGACGCGGGCCGGCTGGCCAAGGTCCAGGAGTCCAGCGACCTCGCGATGATGCACTACGTCCGCCAGGGCGACCCCAAGGGCCTCGGCCACGCCGTACTGTGCGCCGCCCCGCACGTCGGCCACGAGCCCTTCGCGGTCCTCCTCGGCGACGACCTGATCGACCCGCGCGACCCGCTCCTCCAGCGCATGATCGACGTCCAGGAGCAGTACGGCGGCAGCGTGATCGCCCTCATGGAGGTCGCGCCCGAGCAGATCCACCTCTACGGCTGCGCGGCGGTGGAGAGCACCCGGGACAGTGACGTCGTCAAGGTCGGCGGACTGGTCGAGAAGCCGGACCCGGCCGACGCTCCGTCCAACTACGCCATCATCGGCCGCTACGTCCTCGACCCCCACATCTTCGACATACTCCGCAAGACCGAGCCCGGCCGCGGCGGCGAGATCCAGCTGACCGACGCCCTCCAGCAGCTCGCCGAGGACGAGACCGTCGGCGGTCCCGTGCACGGCGTCGTCTTCAAGGGCCGCCGCTACGACACCGGTGACCGGGGCGACTATCTGCGGGCCATTGTCAGACTCGCATGCGAACGTGAAGACCTGGGCCCGGACTTCCGGACCTGGCTTCGCAGTTACGTAGCCGAGGAGATGTAACGACGTTGAGCAGCGCGCCCCGTGACACCGGACACGACCACGCCATCGCGGACGCCGGTCCGGACCGGCTGTGGTCGGTGCAGGACCACCTGGACGACGTCCTCGCCACCGTCCGCCCCCTGGAACCCATCGAGCTGAACCTGCTCGACGCCCAGGGGTGCGTCCTGGTCGACGACGTCACGGTGCCGCTGTCCCTGCCGCCCTTCGACAACAGCTCCATGGACGGGTACGCGGTGCGGGTCACCGACGTCGCGGGCGCCAGCGAGGAGTTCCCCGCCGTCCTGGAGGTCGTCGGGGACGTCGCCGCCGGTCAGGCCGACCCGCTCTCCGTCGGCCCCGGCCAGGCGGCCCGCATCATGACCGGCGCCCCGCTGCCGCCCGGCGCCGAGGCCGTCGTCCCCGTGGAGTGGACCGACGGCGGGCTCGGCGAGGGTCCGGTCTCCGGCATGCGGGCCCGCAGCCTGGCCCCCGAGGGCGCCGAGGGACAGGTGCACGTCTACCGGCCGGCCGAGTCCCGCGCCCACGTCCGCGCCAAGGGCAGCGACGTCCGCTCCGGCGACCGCGCCCTGGAAGCGGGCACCGTCCTGGGCCCGCCGCAGATCGGCCTGCTCGCCGCGATCGGCCGGGGCAAGGTCCGGGTCCGCCCGCGCCCGCGCGTGGTGGTGCTCTCCACCGGCAGCGAACTCGTCCAGCCCGACGAGCAGCTGGCCTCCGGTCAGATCTACGACTCCAACAGCTTCGCCCTCACCGCTGCCGCCCGGGACGCCGGCGCCATCGCCTACCGGGTGGGCGCCGTCGCCGACGACGCCGAGACCCTGCGGGCCACCATCGAGGACCAGCTCGTGCGGGCCGACCTGATGGTCACCACCGGCGGCGTGAGCGTCGGCGCCTACGACGTGGTCAAGGAGGCGCTGGCACACGTCGGCGACGAGGACGAGCCGGGCAGCGGCGTGGACTTCCGCAAGCTCGCCATGCAGCCCGGCAAGCCCCAGGGCTTCGGCGCCATCGGCCCCGACCACACCCCGCTGCTCGCCCTGCCCGGCAACCCGGTGTCGTCGTACGTCTCCTTCGAGCTGTTCGTCCGCCCCGCGATCCGCACCCTCATGGGCCTGCCCGACGTCCACCGGCCGACGGTCACCGCGACCCTGTCCGCGAAGAAGGCGCTGACCTCGCCGAGGGGCCGCCGCCAGTTCCTGCGCGGCACCTACGCCGACGGCTCGGTCACCCCGGTCGGCGGCTCCGGCTCCCACCTGATCGCCGCCCTCGCGCACGCCGACGCCCTGATCGTCGTCCCCGAGGACACCGAGTCCGTCGAGCCGGGCGCCGACGTCGAGGTGGTCCTGCTCGGCTGACCCCGCCCGGTTGCCGGTACCGTGTCGCGCACAGCAGGCCCACGCGCCGCACCGCGCCGGGCCAGGACCGGGAGCGCCACACAAGCATGAGTACGCAGGACCGAACCCCGAACGGCGGACGGGACCCGCAAGGCCGGCTGACACACATCGACGAGGCGGGCGCGGCCCGGATGGTCGACGTGTCCGGCAAGGACGTCACCGCACGCACCGCGCGCGCCAGCGGGCGCGTCCTCGTCGCCCCCCGCGTGGTGGAGCTGCTGCGCGGCGAGGGGGTCCCCAAGGGCGACGCCCTGGCCACCGCGCGGATCGCGGGCATCATGGGCGCCAAACGCACCCCGGACCTGATCCCGTTGTGCCACCCGCTGTCGGTCTCCGGTGTGAAACTGGACCTGTCGGTCGCGGACGACGCCGTGGAGATCATCGCCACGGTGAAGACGACGGATCGCACGGGCGTCGAGATGGAGGCGCTCACCGCGGTCACCGTCGCCGCGCTCACCGTGATCGACATGGTCAAGGCGGTCGACAAGGGAGCGGTCATCACGGACGTGCGGGTGGAGGAGAAGACGGGCGGCAAGTCGGGCGACTGGAGCCGGTCATGACACACGACGCGTCGAGCGGAGGTGCCCTCGGCGCCTCGTACCGCGCCCTGGTGGTCACCGCCTCCAACCGGGCCGCCGCCGGGGTCTACGAGGACAAGGGCGGCCCACTGATCGCCGACGGCCTGCGCCGGTTCGGCTTCGCCGTGGACGGACCGCAGGTCGTTCCTGACGGCGACCCCGTCGAGGCCGCCCTGCGCGCGGGCGCCGAAGCCGGCTACGACGTGATCGTCACGACCGGCGGCACCGGCATCTCGCCCACCGACCGCACCCCCGAGGCCACCCGGGCGGTGATCGGCCACGAGATCCCGGGCATCGCGGAGGCGATCCGGGCGTACGGCCGGGACAAGGTGCCCACCGCGGCACTCTCCCGGGGCCTGGCCGGAGTGGCGGGCGGCACGCTGATCGTCAACCTGCCGGGCTCCTCCGGCGGGGTGAAGGACGGCCTCGCCGTGCTGGAGCCGCTGCTGATCCACGCCGTCGACCAGCTCCGGGGCGGCGACCACCCGAGACCCGCCAGTGGTGGGGGTGCGAGCTGAACAGCCCATCCTGGCCCGCGGAGCTGAGGGACGGCGACATCGTCCTGAGGCCGATCAGGCTGCGCGACCAGCGGGCCTGGCGCGAGGTCAACCGGCGCAACCGCGACTGGCTGCGCCCCTGGGAGGCCACCATCCCGCCGCCCGGTCCCGGCGGCCCGCTCGCGCACCGGCCGACCTACCGGCAGATGGTGCGGCACCTGAGATCGGAGGCGAACGCGGGGCGGATGCTGCCGTTCGTCATCGAGTACCAGGGGCGGCTGGCCGGGCAGCTGACGGTGGCCGGCATCACCTGGGGCTCGATGTGCTCCGGCCATGTCGGCTACTGGGTGGACGAGTCGGTGGCCGGGCGCGGCGTGATGCCGACGGCCGTGGCGATGGCCGTGGACCACTGTTTCCGCACCGTCGGACTGCACCGCGTCGAGGTCTGTATTCGCCCCGAGAACGCGCCCAGCCGCCGGGTGGTGGAGAAACTCGGATTCCGCGAGGAGGGGCGCAGGCCGCGTTATCTCCACATCGACGGCGCGTGGCGCGACCATCTCGTCTTCGCGCTCACCGCGGAAGAGGTGCCGGAGGGTCTGCTGAGGCGCTGGCACCGGTCACGGGACCGGAGTGCGCCGAACACCGGGAATTGAATAAACGTTCGAAAATGACCGACCGGTGATCGTCCGAAGCGGAGAATTTCGCGACTCTGACGGTCTGCTGATCGCATCGATCACAAGAAAAGTTCGAAATATCAGCCAGATCGTGCGACACACCGGCCCAATTGGCGGATGGCCTCACGGAAACCCCTCTACCGTGTGAGGCGTGAGCAGCAGCGGCCTCATCTACGCAGTCATTGTCGGGGCCTGGGCCGCCTACTTGGTGCCGATGTGGCTCCGTAGGCAGGACGAGCTGAACGAGGCCCGTCCGACGGAACGCTTCAGCACCGCCATCCGGCTGCTGTCCGGACGGGCGGGCATGGAGCGCCGGTACGCCAAGGACCTGCGGTCGCGCCCCGCCGACGAGGCGGAGCCCGACGCCGACGCCCCGGACGCCGTCACCGACTCGGTGGACGTCCGGGCCTTCGCCGTGTCCCGGACCCGACGGCACACCCGGCCCACCCCACCGCAGCACACCGCGGAACGGCCCGAGAAGGCACGCCCGGAGCAGGGCGCACCCGCGCAGGGCCCCAGATCCGGAACGTCCCCGGAACACCCGGGCCGCACCACCGGCTCCGGCGCCGCAGCGGCGCGGGCGCGGGTCCCGCAGGCCCGCCGCGCACCCGTCTCCGCCGAGGCCGCGGCCCGCGCCCGGCGCACCAAGGTCCTCGCACGCCGCCGCCGCACCACCGTGATGCTGTTCCTGGCCTTCACGCTCGGCTCGGTCGTCGCGGCGGTCGGCGGACTCGCCTTCCTGTGGGCGCCCGGCGTGCCCGCACTGCTGCTCAGCGCCTACATCGCCTACCTGCGCACGCAGGAACGCCGCCGGTTCGCCTTCCAGATGGACCGCCGCCAGGCCGAGGCCGCCGCGCAGCGGCTGCGCGACCGCGGTCCCCGGCCACCGGGCAGGCGCACGCCCGCCGACCCCGTCGGTGCCGTCGGCGATCCCGACGCCGAGGAACTCGACGAAGGACCCGAGACAGAGGCCGACGCCGGACTCTCCGCGCTCGCCGCGGACCGGCGGGCACTGGTCGAGCAGACCGACCACGCCGAGTGGGTCGACCAGCAGCGCGAACCCCGCGGGCGCCCCCGCGGCGACAGCTGGGACCCGGTACCGGTGCCCCTGCCCACCTACGTCACCGCACCGGTCGCCCCGCGCGCCACGCCCGACGTGGACCTCGCGGCGCCCGACACCTGGAGCTCGGCCCGCTCCAGCGCCGTCACCCCTGAACAGGAGGACGCGGTGCCCGCCCCCGCGCCGGACCGCCCCGCCGATCCCGCCGAGGACCGCGCGGAGACACCGGCCCGCAGCGACGCCCGCCGCGCCGCCTCCGCCCGCCGGGCCCGGGAGCGCGGCCGCACACCGCTCTTCGACCAGTACGAGGACGGCGGCCGCCCCCGCGCCGCCAACGAGTAGACCCGCCTGGTGGACCCGTCAGGGGCCGTCCCGTCGCGGTCCCGGAACGGATTTTTGAGCAGGCCGGTCGGGGTGCTAAAGTTTCACTCGTTGCAAGGGCCTGTGGCGCAGTCTGGTAGCGCACCTCGTTCGCATCGAGGGGGTCTGGGGTTCAAATCCCCACAGGTCCACGCACATTGTCGAAGGTCCCGCCCGGTCGTCACGACCGGGCGGGACCTTCGTCGTTCCCCGGACCACCCGGGCGTGCCCGAGACGGATCCGTGATCGTCCGCCGCGCAACCCTCTCCCTCACCTGTGGGTCATCTGTGCGCGGTGTCACACCAGTGGCACCTTCCTGTCCTCACGGGAACGGAAGAGAAACACCATGAGACTCAGCACCCCGCACTCGCCCTTGGCGCGCGCGGCAGTGGCCGGGGTGGCCGCCGCCGGGCTCGCCGCGAGTGCCCTGGCCGGCGTCGCACACGCCGCGGACGACCAGGCACCGCTCCCCGTCACGCTCACCGGTCCCGACAAGGTGGACCTCGCGCTGGACGGGGCTGAGGGCGAGCCGGGGGAGCCGCAGATCCGGCTGGGGCTCACCGGCCCCGGGGAGTACGACCCCGACAGCGGCACCGAGCCGGAGCCGGTCCCCAACGACGGCTACAAGGTCACCATCGACGCCACGGCGCTGGGCGGCTTCGCCAAGGTCCGGCTGCCGCAGTGGTGCGAGGCGGACGGGCTCGTCGCCGTCTGCGAGGAGAACACCCTCTACCCCGGCGACTCGTACAACCCGAGCTGGTCCGTCCGCCTCGACCTCAAGGACACCGCCGAGGCCGGCGACTTCGGCAGGATCAAGGTGACCGGAGAGGGCGCGGGCCTGGCCTTCAACGAGCACACCGTCGACGTGCTCGTCGGCGGGCCCGAACTGCTCAAGAAGAAGCTCCCCGCCGAACCCGAGGGCTTCCGGGCCGGCGACACCTACGAGGCCCCGCTCGGCTTCCGCAACGTCGGCAGCATGTCCGCCGACGGCGTCGTCCTGCGCTTCGGCGGCTCGCGCGGCCTGTCCTTCCCCGACGAGTACGACAACTGCTCGTACGCCGAGGAGAACAAGGACAACCTGATCCGCTATCAGAAGGTCGCCCTGTGCACCTTCGAAGGCGAGTTCCTGCCGGGCGCGGCCTACGACCTGAGCGAGCCGATCCGCGTGCGGACCGCGGACTTCGCGCTCGGCGACATCTTCCACTACGGCTTCGACGCGGTCGGCGCCAAGGAGGCCGGCGCGCTGAGGTCCGGCGCCGACTACCGGCAGGGCACCGGCCGGACGCTCACCCTCGAGCCGGCCGGGAGCGGTGACGCGTCCCACTACGCGAAGTACGCCGAGATCGACCTGCCCACCCGGAACACCTACGACCTCGACCTCACCGGTGCCCGCGTCGCGGGTGCCCAGGGGGAGACCGTCACCGTCGGCATCGGCCTGAGCAACCACGGTCCTGCCTGGATCGGGGCACTGCGCTCGGGAGGCGAGCCGCTGGGCTTCACCGTGCAGATCCCGGAGGGCGCGAGCGTCGTGGACAGCCCCTGTCGTCCCGTCAACGACCGGACTCCGTCGCAGTACCGCTGCTGGGCCGACACCCCGTTCCTGGAGGACGACCGGCGCGACTACAGCTTCAAGCTGCGTATCGACAAGGTCGTCGAAGGCGCCAAAGGCAAGATCTCGCTGCCGGAATGGGACGACCCCCGTGAGGGTGACCCGTCCAACGACACCGGCTGGATCGTGCTGAACGGCACCGGCGACGAGGAGACGCCGGGCGACACCGGCGGCACCACGGGCGGTACCGGCAGCACCGGAGGCGCGGGTTCCACGGGCGGTACCGGGACGGCCGGCGGCTCCGGTTCCGCCGGGGGCACCGGCACCACGGGCGGCTCCGCGAGCACCGGCGCTACGACCGGTGGCCAGTCGCCCCAGGGCGGAGACGGCGGCCTGCTGGCCTCCACGGGCTCCCCGGCCCTGCTCGCCTCGGCCGGAGCGGCGCTGGCACTCGCCGCCGGCGGCGTCCTGTTCGCCGTCGCCCGCCGCCGCAGGGCGGCCGGCGTCCGCTGACGGCCTAGGGGGCCTGGAGAGCCTTCGCGTAGCAGAGGCTCTCCTCGTGGAAGCGGTAGTAGCCGAACTTCGTGCACGGCTCGTACCCGCTGGACAGGTAGAGGGCCACGGCCTCCGGCTGCTTCGTGCCCGTCTCCAGCACCATCCGGGTCCGGCCCGCCGCACGGGCGTCCTCCTCCAGGGCGGCCAGGATGCGGCGGGCCACCCCGCGGCCACGCACCTGTTCTATGACGAACATCCGCTTCAGCTCGGCGTCCCCGTCGAGGTTCCCCTCGTCGTTGGCGTCCTGGCCGCGCCAGCCGCCCGAGGCGACCGGGACACCGCTCTCGTCGTACGCGACCAGGTAGAGGCCGTTCGGTGGCGCGAAGTCCGAGGCGTCCAGATGCGTGGCGTCGCCGCCGTCGCCGTAGCGGAGGTCGTACTCGGCCTGGACCTCGTCGTTGAGCTTGACGGCGTCGGGGTGGTCGAAGGCGACCCGGCGAATGTTCATGCTACCTACCGTATATTAATGCGAGATCCGGGATCGGGGCACCGTCCAGTGTGCCGGTATCGTGCCCTGGTGCTCACCGTGACCTCCGTGAATGTGAACGGTCTGCGCGCCGCCGCGAAGAAGGGCTTCGTGGAGTGGCTCGCCGACACCACCGCCGACGTGCTGTGCCTCCAGGAGGTGCGGGCCGAGCCCCAGCAGCTGCCCGAGCACGTCCGTACGCCCGACGGCTGGCACGTCACGCACGCGCCGGCCGCCGCCAAGGGCCGGGCCGGCGTCTCCCTCTACACCCGCCGCGAGCCCGACGCCGTCCGCGTCGGCTTCGGCTCGGCCGAGTTCGACGGCAGCGGCCGCTACGTCGAGGCCGACCTGCCCGGTGTGACGGTCGCCTCCCTCTACCTCCCCTCCGGCGAGGTCGGCACCGAGCGCCAGGACGAGAAGGTCCGCTTCATGGGCGAGTTCCTCGCCTACCTCAAGGAACTGCGCGAGCGCGCCGCCGCCGAGGGCCGCGAGGTCGTCGTCTGCGGCGACTGGAACATCGCCCACCGCGAGGCCGACCTGAAGAACTGGCGCGCGAACAAGAAGAACTCGGGCTTCCTGCCGGAGGAACGGGACTGGCTGAGCCGCGTCCTCGACCCGGCGGAGGGCGGCTACGTGGACGTCGTGCGCGCCCTGCACCCGGACGCCGAGGGGCCGTACTCGTGGTGGTCGTACCGGGGGCGGGCCTTCGAGAATGATGCCGGGTGGAGGATAGACCTCGCCGTGGCGACTCCTGGGCTCGCCCGACGCGCGGTCAAGGGGTACGTGGAGCGGGCTGCCAGCTACCAGGAACGCTGGTCGGATCACGCTCCGGTTACGACAGTCTTCAATCTCTGAGGAGAAGCATGGCGGGACGAGCCGATCCGGCGAATCCCGCCACGTTGCGTTGCCGCGGTCGATCAGATGGAAGGCGGTCCCGTGATGGTGAAGGTCAGTCGCGAAGTGTCCGGTCCGGAAAGTCGTTCTGGCCCGCCGCCTGACCGCCCCTTGGCCACGGTTACGCGAACCCCGTGGCTGAGGAGCAGTTCGCGGCTGACCTCTCCCGCTGCGGGGTATGCCTTGCGGTAACTGTCAGTGGTGTACTCGTCCAGCCAGCTGGCACGGATAGCGGCAGGGGCGCTGCAGGTCG
The DNA here is from genome assembly GCF_003947455.1 of Streptomyces sp. WAC 04229. Lineage (GTDB taxonomy): Bacteria > Actinomycetota > Actinomycetes > Streptomycetales > Streptomycetaceae > Streptomyces. The sequence continues at coordinate 24,560 of NZ_QHJH01000017.1, forward strand.
TGCCGCGTGCCGACGCGCGGCACACGTAGTCCCCGTACTCGTACGCCTTTCTCGTGGCGAAGTACATGCGGCCACCGCACCCTGCGCAGTGTGCGATTCCGATCAGCAGAGAGGTCTTGTTGCGTCTGGGATGGCGCCCCTTCGAGCGCGCGTCGAGGGCACCTTGCAGGGTATGGAACTCCTCCTCGGTGAGTAGCGGAAGCCCAATCAGCACGGGTGAACCGTCAGAGCTACGGACTGATTCGCCTTTGTGGACTCGATGGCCCATCAGCGCCGGAGTCCGGAGGATTTTGGAGAGGCTGCCGGCTGTCCACCGAAAGCGTTCGAAGTGGCGTCCGTGGCGTCTGCCACCCGTGGGACGTCCCTGGAGCTGTGCATGTCGATCTCGCGGTACTGGAATGCCCGCATCCTCGAGCTTGCGTGCCAGTGCGACCAGGGAAAGTCCCGAACGCACGCCGTTCACGATGGTACGGACGACGTCGGCTGTCCCTGGGTCAGGGGCGAGGCACCATCCGACGCCAGAGGGGTGGGGAGCCTTCTTGTATCCGAAGGGAATCAGGCCTCCGCCGTACCTTCCAGTCGCGCGGAGTGCCTCGTGTGCACTGGTGAGCCGGACGGAGATGGTGCGAGCCTCCTGCTCAGCGGCGTAGGCGAGCCCCATGCAGCGGAGGATGACGTTGCTCCCGGCCTGTGGCGGAACGACGAGGGGGTGTGCGGTCTCGGGCAGCCCGAAGACGAGAGTGATCTGTTGTTGCTGCCCCCACTCGATCAGTTGAGACATGTGGACGACGGACCGCACGGCTCGATCCACGTGCGCCCACACGATGGCCTCGTACTCGGCGGAGCGGTGGAGCCAGGGTGCGAGGGACGGCCGCTCGAACGGAGATGACTTGTGGGCTGATACTCCGAGGTCGGCGGCTTCTGCGATGAGCGTCAACCCCAGGTGCTCGGCGCACGATTGGATCGCGGCTCGTTGCCTGCCGGGCGATGTGGTCACACCGGTGACGTTGCTGAGACGCACCACGCCGAGCGCTCGCGCTGATCGGCTAGGAGGTGGGATGGGCAGGGGACTACGCTCGGACATGTCGACGCTCCTTGACAGGGTCGGCCGTACCCCGGGGCTGGTCGCACAGCCGCCGGGGCCTTTCGATCTCACTGTCGGAGCGGGAACTGACTTGCGTTACCGGTTTCCTGATAAGTAGCCCGATGGGGTGAACGGGTCAGGAAGGTCCCGCCCGCTTCCGGGTCCGTCGGTCCAGGGCCAGGGAGAGTTCCGCCTCCACCACGCTGCGGGCCAGGGGGCGCAGGCGGTGGAGGTCCTGTTCGGGGGCGTGGCGGAGGATCAGGGCGGTGAAGAGTTCGGCGAGGGCGTCGGCGTGTTCGCGGACGCGGGCGCCGGCCTGGAGGACCTCGGCGAGCGGGATGCCCTCGCGGACCAGGGCCGAGGAGACCTCCAGCAGGCTGTGGCTGATGTGGACGAGTTCGTCGCCGTCGGCGCCCAGGTAGCCGAGGTCCATCGCGGCGGCCAGGTTCTCGGGGGTGACCTCGCCCTCGAAGCGGGCGGCGAGTTCCTCGGGGGTCAGGCGGACCGGGGTCTCCTCGGTGGGCTCGCCGAGGCCGAGGAGGTCGCCGACGTCGCGGCCGTGGTCGAAGGCGTCGGCGAGTTCCGCGATGCCGTTCAGGGTGTGGCCGCGTTCCAGGAGTGCCGCGATGGTGCGCAGGCGGGCGAGGTGGTGGTCGTCGTACCAGGCTATGCGGCCCTCGCGGCGGGGTGGCGGGATCAGTTTGCGTTCGCGGTAGAAGCGCAGGGTGCGCACCGTGATGCCGGCCAGCCCGGCCAGTTCCTCCATGCGGTATTCACGCTTCTCGGTCACGTCACCGACCTTAAGTCGTACCGCCGGTAACTTTCCTTCGCGCGACCCCTACCCATCAGTACGGAGCTGTTCTACGCTCCCATTGCGCCAGTGTTCACTGGCATGGTTCCAGATGGTCCAGGCTAAGCGTGGAGGCTCCGGGATGGCCGAGCACGAGCAGGTTCAGGAACACGTACGGGTGGCGGTGATCGGGTCCGGCTTCGGCGGGCTCGGGGCCGCCGTGCGGCTGCGGCGCGAAGGGATCACGGACTTCGTCGTGCTGGAGCGGGCGGGGAGCGTCGGGGGGACCTGGCGCGACAACAGTTATCCCGGCTGCGCCTGCGACGTACCGTCCCACCTGTACTCCTTCTCCTTCGCGCCCAACCCCGAGTGGCCGCGCACCTTCTCCGGGCAGGAGCACATCCGCGCCTACCTGGAGCACGTCACCGACACCTTCGGGCTCCGTCCCCACCTCCGCTTCGACTCGGAGGTGAAGCGGATGGCGTGGGACACCGAGCAGCTGCGGTGGGAGATCGAGACGGCGAGCGGGAACCTCACCGCCGACGTCGTCGTGTCCGCGACCGGGCCGCTGTCCGACCCCAAGGTCCCGGACATCCCGGGTCTCGACTCCTTCCCGGGCAAGGTCTTCCACTCCGCCCGCTGGGACCACGACCACGACCTCACCGGCAAGCGCGTCGCCATGATCGGCACCGGCGCCTCCGCCATCCAGATCGTGCCGGCCGTCCAGCCGAAGGCCGGCCGCCTCACCCTCTTCCAGCGCACCCCGGCCTGGGTGATGCCCCGCATGGACCGGGCGATCAGCGGCGCCGAGCGCGCCCTGCACCGGGCGGTGCCCGCCACCACCAAGGTGCGGCGCGGGCTGCTGTGGGGCATCCGGGAACTCCAGGTGCAGGCCTTCACCAAGCACCCCGACGAGCTGGGCTTCATCGAGAAGATCGCCAAGCGCAACATGGGCGCCGCGATCAAGGACCCGGAGCTGCGCGCCAAGCTGACCCCCGACTACCGCATCGGCTGCAAGCGGATCCTGCTGTCGAGCAGCTACTACCCGGCGCTCGCCCAGCCCAACGTCGACGTGGTCGCCGCCGGACTCAGCGAGGTGCGCGGGTCCACCCTCGTCGGCGCCGACGGCACCGAGGCCGAGGCCGACGTGATCATCTTCGGCACCGGCTTCCACGTGACCGACTTGCCCATCGCCGAGCGGGTCGTGGGCGCGGACGGGCGGACCCTCGCCGAGACCTGGAAGGGCGGCATGGAGGCGCTGCGCGGTGCCTCGGCGGCGGGCTTCCCCAACTTCATGACGGTCATCGGGCCCAACACCGGCCTGGGGAACTCGTCCATGATCCTGATGATCGAGTCCCAGCTGAACTACATGGCCGACTACCTGCGCCAGATCGACGTCCTCGGCGGCCGCACCGCGCTCGACGCCCGCCCGGGACCCCAGGGACCCCCGGCGCCCCCGTCGCCATCACCGTACGACCGCAGGAGCTGAACCGAACGTGGCAGGAGTCGCACGCCGCCGTCTCGACGCGGAGCTGGTCCGCCGCAGACTGGCGCGCTCGCGCGAGCACGCCAGCCAGCTGATCGCCGCCGGGCGGGTCTCCGTCGGCAAGACCGTCGCGACCAAGCCCGCCACGCAGGTGGAGACGGCCGCCGCGATCGTGGTCAGCGACGACGACGGCGATCCCGACTACGTCTCGCGCGGCGGCCACAAGCTCGCCGGCGCCCTCGCGGCGTTCGGGCCGCGGGGCCTCGCCGTCGAGGGACGCCGGGCGCTGGACGCCGGCGCCTCCACCGGCGGCTTCACCGACGTACTGCTGCGGGCGGGCGCCGCGCACGTCGTCGCCGTGGACGTGGGATACGGACAACTCGCCTGGAGCCTCCGGCAGGATGAACGCGTCACCGTCAAGGACCGTACGAACGTACGCGAGTTGACGCTCGAAGCGATCGATGGGGAGCCCGTGGATCTTGTCGTGGGGGATCTGTCCTTCATCCCGCTCGGACTGGTGCTGCCCGCCCTGGCGCGGTGCACCCGGCCGGACGCCGACCTGGTGATGATGGTGAAGCCGCAGTTCGAGGTGGGCAAGGAGCGGCTGGGCAGCGGGGGAGTGGTACGCAGTGCGCAGCTGCGGGCCGAGGCCGTGCGGGGAGTCGCCCACAAGGCCTGGGAACTGGGGCTCGGTGTGAAGGGGGTCACCGCCAGTCCGCTGCCGGGTCCCTCCGGGAACGTCGAGTACTTTCTGTGGCTGCGGGCCGGGGCCGGCGCACTGGACCCGGCCGACGTTGACCGTGCAGTGGCGGAGGGGCCGCGTTGACACAGAACCGAGCTCGTACTGTTTTCCTGCTCGCCCACACCGGGCGTCCCGCCGCCATCCGCAGCGCGGAGCTGGTGGTCAGGGGGCTGCTGCGGGCCGGGATCGGCGTACGGGTCCTGGAGGCGGAGGCGCGGGACCTGCCGCTGCCGGGCGAGGTGCAGCTGGTCGGCGAGGCCACTCCGCAGTGCCTCGACGGGTGTGAGCTGCTGATCGTCCTCGGCGGCGACGGCACGCTGCTGCGCGGCGCCGAGTTCGCCCGCGCCTCCGGCGTGCCGATGCTCGGGGTCAACCTCGGGCGGGTCGGCTTCCTCGCCGAGGCCGAGCGGGACGACCTCGACAAGGTCGTCGACCGGGTGGTGAGCCGGGCCTACGAGGTCGAGGAGCGGATGACGGTCGACGTCGTCGTGCACCGCAACGGCGACATCGTGCACACCGACTGGGCGCTGAACGAGGCGGCCGTGCAGAAGGCCGGCGCCGAGAAGCTGCTGGAAGTCGTGCTGGAGATCGACGGGCGGCCGGTGACCGGGTTCGGCTGCGACGGCATCGTGCTGTCGACGCCGACGGGGTCGACGGCGTACGCCTTCTCCGCCGGCGGGCCGGTGGTGTGGCCCGAGGTGGAGGCGCTGCTGATGGTGCCGATCAGTGCGCACGCGCTGTTCGCGAAGCCGCTGGTGACCTCGCCGGACTCCGTGCTCGCGGTGGAGGTGCTGCCGCACATCCCGCCGGGGGTGTTGTGGTGTGACGGGCGGCGGACGGTGGAGCTGCCGCCGGGGGCACGGGTGGAGGTTCGGCGGGGGGCGGTGCCGGTGCGGCTGGCCCGGCTGCACCATGCGTCGTTCACCGACCGGCTGGTGGCGAAGTTCGCGTTGCCCGTGTCCGGGTGGCGCGGGGCGCCGCACTAGCGGTCTCGAAGGGGTGGATCTGTTGTGCCCCGGCCGCGGGTCGTCCGTGGCTGGCCGCGCAGTTCCCCGCGCCCCTGAGCGGCACACCCTGCCCGGCGTCACATGAGCGGCCTGTGTGCGTTCCCCGCCCTCGACCTCGTAAGGTCGTGTCCGTGCTTGAGGAGATGCGGATACGGTCGCTCGGAGTCATCGACGACGCCGTGGTCGAGTTGTCGCCCGGGTTCACCGCTGTCACCGGTGAGACGGGTGCCGGTAAGACCATGGTGGTCACCAGCCTCGGGCTGCTGCTGGGCGGACGCGCGGACGCCGCGCTGGTGCGGATCGGGGCGAAGAGCGCGGTCGTCGAGGGACGGATCGCCGTGCCCGGGGGTGCCGCTGCCGCCGTCCGGGCCGAGGAGGCAGGGGCCGAGCTGGACGACGGGGCGCTGCTGATCAGCCGTACCGTCTCCGCCGAGGGGCGCTCGCGGGCGCATCTGGGCGGGCGGTCCGTGCCCGTGGGGATGCTCGCCGAGCTGGCCGACGAACTGGTGGCCGTGCACGGGCAGACCGACCAGCAGGGGCTGCTCAAACTGTCCCGGCAACGGCAGGCGCTCGACCGGTACGCGGGCGACGCGGTCGCCGGGCCCCTCGACAAGTACGCCGGGGCCTACCGGAGGCTGCGGGCCGTCGCCACCGAACTGGACGAGATCACCACCCGCGCGCGTGAGCGCGCCCAGGAGGCGGACCTGCTGCGCTACGGCCTCGACGAGGTCGCCGCCGTCGAACCGCGGGCCGGTGAGGACGTCGAGCTGGCGGAGGAGGCCGAGCGGCTGGGACACGCCGAGGCGCTCGCGTCGGCCGCCACGGCCGCCCACGCGGCCCTGGCCGGCAACCCCGAGGACCCCGAGGGCGTCGACGCGGCGACCCTCGTCGCGGGCGCGCAGCGGGCCCTGGACGCCGTACGGTCGCACGACCCGGCGCTGGGCGCGCTCGCCGAGCGGATCGCCGAGGTCGGCATCCTGCTGCGGGACGTGGCCGGTGAACTGGCGGGGTACGCGGACGACCTGGACGCCGATCCGCTGCGGCTGGCCGCGGTCGAGGAGCGGCGGGCCGCGCTCACCGCGCTGACCCGGAAGTACGGCGAGGACGTCGCCTCCGTGCTCGCATGGTCCGAGCAGAGTGCCGCGCGGCTGACCGAGCTGGACGGCGACGACGAGCGGATCGGTGAACTGACCGCCGAACGGGACGCGCTGCGGTCGGAACTGAGCGGTCTGGCGCAGGCGCTGTCGGACGCGCGGACGGAGGCCGCCGAGCGGTTCGCCGCCGCGGTGACCGCCGAGCTGGCCTCGCTCGCCATGCCCCACGCGCGCGTGTCCTTCGAGATCCGGCAGACCGAGGACCCGGAGGGCGTCGAGGTCGGCGGACGTGCGGTCGCGTACGGGCCGTCGGGTGCCGACGAGGTCGAGCTGCTGCTCGCCCCGCACCCGGGGGCGCCGCCGCGGCCGATCGCCAAGGGCGCGTCCGGGGGTGAGCTGTCGCGCGTGATGCTTGCCGTGGAGGTCGTGTTCGCGGGCACGGACCCGGTGCCGACCTACCTCTTCGACGAGGTCGACGCCGGTGTCGGCGGCAAGGCGGCGGTGGAGATCGGCCGGCGGCTCGCGCGGCTGGCGAAGAGCGCGCAGGTCGTGGTCGTCACCCATCTGCCGCAGGTGGCCGCGTTCGCCGACCGGCAGCTGCTGGTGGAGAAGACGAACGACGGGTCCGTGACCCGCTCCGGCGTGAAGGTCCTGGAAGGCGAGGAGCGGATCCGTGAACTCTCCCGGATGCTGGCCGGCCAGGAGGACTCGGAGACGGCACGGGCACACGCGGAGGAACTGCTCGAGACGGCTCGTTCGGACGCGTAGAGGCAGGGTTCCGGACGCCCGTAGGGTGTCCGGATGATCAACCGCAGTGGCCGCACCGCCTCCTTCGCCCTCGCCGCCGGTCTCGCCCGGACCGGCCTGACCGCGCTGCGCGCCGTGGCGCCGGGCGGCCGGGAGCGCTGGGAGCGCGTGAACCATGCGGGCCGGACGGTGGGTCTGTACGCCGGGCCCGCCTGCGCCCTGGCGGCGGCGGTCGGCACGGCGAGGGTGCGGCCCGCCGCCGGGCTCGCCGTGCTCGCGGCGGGTGCCTGCGGGGCCTACGACGACATTGCGGGCGCGGGCGACGCCCGGCGCGGGTTCCGGGCGCATCTGTCGGCGTTGCGGGACGGCGAGGTCACCACAGGGGCGGTCAAGCTGTTCGGCGTCTCCGGGGCGGCGCTCGCCGCGGGGGCGGTGCTGAGGGAACGGCCCCTGGACCGGCTGCTGGCCGGCGTCGTCATCGCCGGGGCAGCGCACTTCGTCAACCTTCTGGACGTACGGCCGGGGCGGGCCGGTGCGGCGGTCCTCGCGCTCGGGGCGCCGGGGCTGCTGCGCGCGGGCCCCGGGGCGCAGACGGCGGCCGTCGCGATGGGAGCGGCGGCGGCCGTGCTGCCCGACGACGTCGCCGAGCGCACCATGCTCGGGGACACGGGAGCACACGCGCTGGGCGCGGCCCTCGGGATCGCGGTGGTGGCCGCGGGCGGGCGGGCCATGGTCGCCGCGCACGCGGTCGCGCTCGTGGCCGCGGCGGTCGGCGGTGAGGTGGCCGCCCGCTCGCGCGGTTCACTCGTGTGAGTGAACCGGTGCCGTTCCGTTGCCCCGGTGGTCGACCGCCCGCGGCGGCCGTCGTTCCCGGAACACCCGTACGGCCTGGCATCCTTGACGGAGTGACGCGCGGTCCGACGCGCGGCGCACACCCTCCGCACCATCGTTCTGTACGTTCTTCGTGTCCCACCCCCGCCGAACCAGGAGACCCGGCCAGGTGACCCCGTGAGCAGCCCCTCACCGCACGGCCAGTCGCCGCTGCGCACCGTGCAGGTGCTGGGCGGCGGCAACGCCGGCAGCAGCGCGCACGTGCGTTCACTGGCCGCGGGGCTCGTCGCCAGGGGCGTGAAAGTCACCGTGTGCGCCCCCTCCGATGCGGAGTGCACCTACGACTTCACGGGCACCGGAGCCGAGCACGTGCACGTGCCGCGCAGCAGCGATCCCGTCTCGGTGGCCGCGTTGCGGGCGGTGTGCGCGGACGCCGACCTGGTGCACGCGCACGGACTGCACGCCTCCTTCCGCGCGGTGCTGGCCCTGGGCGGGCGACGGGTGCGTACGCCGCTCGTCGTCACCTGGCACGACCGCGCCTACGCCGAGGGCGCGCGCGCCCACCTGCTGCGGGCGCTGGAACGGCGGGTGATGAAGGCGGCCACCGTCGTCCTCGGCACCACCTCCGAGCTGGTCGACGGGGCCCGGCGGACCGGCGCGCGCGACGCCCGGCTCGGCCCCGTGGCGCTCCCCGTCCGCCCGGAAAACCCGGCCGGGCCCGAGGACCCCGACCGGCTGCGCCCGAAGCTGAGGGCCGAACTCGGCGCGGTGGAACGCCCCTTGCTGGTCGCGGTCGGTTCCCTGGAGCGGCACCGGGGGTACGACCTCCTGCTCGACGCCGCGCGGGTGTGGCGCCGTCTGGATCCCGCACCGCTGGTCGTCGTCGCGGGGGAGGGGCCGCTGCGCGCGGAGCTGCAGGGACGGATCGAGAGCGAAGGGCTGCCGGTGCTGCTCGCCGGCCGCCGCGACGACGTCCCGGACCTGCTGGCGGCCGCCGACCTCGCGCTGCTGCCGGCCCGCCGGGAGACCGGACGCTCCGTGCTCGCCCAGGAGGCGCTCCACGCGTGCGTGCCGCTCGTCGCCGCCGAGGCGGGCGGCATCCCCGAACTCGTCGGCGACGCCGCCGAACTCGTCCCGGCCGGCGATGCGCAAGGGCTCGCCGACGCCGTGGTCCGCCTCCTCGGCGACCCCGGCCGGCGGGACGAACTCCGGGCGCGGGGCGTGAGGCAGGCGGCCACCTGGCCCACCGAGGACGAGACCGTCGCCCAGGTCCTCAGCGTCTACGACGAGCTGACCCAGCCCACCCCGCTGCTCTAGGCCCTGTCGACCTAGGGCACGTGCCGGCGGGCACGCAGGGCCAGGCTCAGGGCCAGTACCGTCTGCGGGTCGTCGAGGTCCGTGCCCAGCAACTCCCCGATCCGCGCCAGCCGGTTGTAGAGCGTCTGCCGGTTGAGGTGGAGTTCGCGCGCGGTCTCCGCCTTGCGGCCGGCGTGCGCCAGGTACGTCTGGAGCGTGGGTAGCAGGGGCGGCTTCGAGCGGTCGTCGTGGTCGCGCAGCGGGCCGATCGCCCGGTCCACGAAGGCCGCGAGGTCCGGATGGTCGCGCAGCCGCCACAGCAGCAGGTCGATGTCGAGGCGCCGCGCGTCGTACCAGGGCCGGTCGGTCAGCCCCTGCGCCGCCGTCGCCGTCTCCGCCGCGTGCCGCAGGCTCGCCGACGCCGCCGCCCAGCCGCCGGCCACCCCGACGACCACGACGGGCGGCTGCGCCCCCGGCCGCTGCATCCCGGCCCGCTCCACACCCGCCCGCAGCGCCGCCGCGACCCGGTCCGCGACCGCCGCCCGCTCGGACTCCGAACGCAACCCCAGAAGCAGCGGCACCCGGCCCTCCACCGGCCGTACGCCCAGCAGCACCGGCACCCCGACCGATGCCAGCTCCTCGGCGACGGCGCGGGCCAGCACCGCCCAGCCGCCGCCGGCCGGGGACAGGGCGTCGCCGAGCCGCATCACCACCGGGAGCATCGGACCGTCGCCCGGCTTGAAGCCCAGGACGCGCGCCTGGGCCGGGGCGTCCTCCGCCGTGACCCGGCCCTCGGCGAGGTCGCTGAGGAAGTCGCCGCGCCCGCGCGCCGCCAGCTCCTCCTCCTGCCGCGCCTGCATCAGCACCACGGCGAGGCTGCCCGCCGCCCGCTCCGCCGCCATCCGGTGCACCGGCGCCAGCGGCGCGCGCACCGGCAGCAGCACCAGCCGCGCCCGCACCGACCCGGCGCCGGGCCCGCCGCCGGGCACGTCCACCAGGACCGAGCCGGCCGGGGGCGGTGCGTCCTTGTGCGGGCCGCGCAGTCCCTCCCACACCTGGAGCGGGTCGGCGCCCTCCGGCCCGGAACCGGCTGCGTACAGCAGGCGGCCGTCGGTGGTCTCCAGGAAGACCGGGTTGTCGCCGAAGCCGGCCAGGATGCCCAGCACCTGGGGGACTCCGCCGCCGCCCAGCAGGGCCCGGGTGCACCGGCTGTGCACCTCCTCGGCCCGCTGCAGCAGCGCGTAGTGGCCGTTGACGATCTCGGTGTGGATCTCCTCGGTGACCGTCACGAACGGCACCTCGCGGTGCAGCTGGACCAGCGGCAGCCCGGCCGTCCGGGCGGTGTCGACGAGGGCCGCGGGCAGCCGGGCGAAACGCGGGCCCAGTTCGACGACGAGGGCCGCGATGCCGCGCTCGGCCAGCGTGCGGACGAACGCCCGCTGCTCGGCGGGGCGGGTGCCCAGGCCGTACCCCGTGGTCAGCAGCAGCTCGCCGCCCTTGAGGAGCGAGGCGATGTTCGGCACCTCGCCGGCGTGCACCCAGCGCACGGTGCGGTGCAGCCGGTCGGCGCCCGCCAGGATCTCCGGCAGGCCGCTGCGCAGCCCGGGCAGCTCCAGTGCCCGCTGCACGGTGATACCGGCGCCCTGGGTGTCGAATCCGCTGTTCCTGCCGCTGTCCATGTCCCGGACGCTACCCGCCGGGGCACCCCCGGGACATCCGCGGACCGGGGACACCCGGTTGGCGGCGGGGCGGCCGGGCAGGGCACCGGGCATGAAGGCCACCGCGGTGGCCGCCGCGCGCGAGGACGACGGTTCCCCCGCCGGCGAAGGACGCGCGCCGGCGTCGTCGTCGGTCTCGGTGGGACCCGTCAGCCCGTACGCCCCGCTAGCCCCCGTACGCCCCGCTCGCCGTCAGCCGCAGTGCCGTGTCGATCAGGGGCACGTGGCTGAAGGCCTGGGGGAAGTTGCCGACCTGGCGTTGCAGGCGCGGGTCCCACTCCTCGGCCAGCAGACCGAGGTCGTTGCGCAGGGAGAGCAGCTTCTCGAAGAGCTTGCGGGCCTCGTCCACGCGGCCGATCATCGCCAGGTCGTCCGCCATCCAGAACGAGCAGGCGAGGAAGGCGCCCTCGTCGCCCGGGAGGCCGTCGACGCCCTCGTCCTTGCCGTCCGTCGGGTAGCGCAGGATGAACCCGTCCGACGTGGACAGCTCACGCTGGATGGCCTCGATGGTGCCGATCACCCGCTTGTCGTCCGGCGGCAGGAAGCCCATCTGCGGGATCAGCAGCAGCGAGGCGTCCAGCTCCCGGGAGCCGTAGGACTGCGTGAACGTGTTGCGTTCCTTGTCGTAGCCCTTCTCGCAGACGTCCCGGTGGATGTCGTCGCGCAACTGCTTCCAGCGCTCCAGCGGGCCGTCCGCGTCGCCGGACTCGATCAGCTTGATCGTGCGGTCGACGGCGACCCAGGCCATCACCTTGGAGTGCACGAAGTGGCGGCGCGGGCCGCGCACCTCCCAGATGCCCTCGTCCGGCTCCTGCCAGTGGTCCTCCAGGTAGCGGATCAGCTTCAGCTGGAGCACCGACGCGTAGTCGTTGCGGGCCAGGCCGGTCATGTGGGCCAGGTGCAGGGCCTCGGTGACCTCGCCGTAGACGTCCAGCTGGAGCTGGTGCGCCGCGCCGTTGCCGACCCGCACGGGGGTGGAGTTCTCGTACCCCGGCAGCCAGTCCAGCTCCGCCTCGCCCAGCTCCCGCTCACCGGCGATGCCGTACATGATCTGGAGGTTCTCCGGGTCGCCCGCGACCGCGCGCAGCAGCCACTCGCGCCACGCGCGGGCCTCCTCGCGGTAGCCGGTGCGCAGCAGTGAGGACAGGGTGATCGCCGCGTCCCGCAGCCAGGTGTAGCGGTAGTCCCAGTTGCGGACGCCACCGATCTCCTCCGGAAGGGAGGTGGTGGGCGCGGCGACGATGCCGCCGGTGGGGGCGTACGTCAGGGCCTTCAGCGTGATCAGGGAGCGGACCACGGCCTCCCGGTAGGGACCGTGGTACGTACAGTGATCGACCCAGTCGCGCCAGAAGTCCTCGGTGGCCTCCAGGGACTGCTCGGGCTCGGGCAGCGGCGGCGGCTCCTTGTGCGAGGGCTCCCACGAGATGGTGAACGCGATCCGGTCACCCGGAGCGACGGTGAAGTCCGCGTACGTGGTGAGCGCCTTGCCGTAGGTCTCGACATCCGTGTCGAACCACACCGAGTCGGGCCCGGCGACGGCCACCGTGCGGCCCTCGTGCTTGTGCACCCAGGGGACCACCCGGCCGTAGCTGAACCGCATCCGCAGCTCCGAGCGCATCGGTACCCGGCCGGAGACGCCCTCCACGATCCGGATCAGCTGCGGCGCGCCGTCGCGCGGCGGCATGAAATCGGTCACCCGGACGGTGCCCCGGCCGGTGTCCCACTCGGACTCCAGGATCAGCGAGTCGCCGCGGTAGGTCCGCCGGGCGGCGGTCGGTGGCTCGGCGCCGGGGGCGTAGGCCGGCCCCATCCGCCAGAAGCCGTGTTCCCCGGTGCCCAGCAGACCGGCGAAGATGGCATGCGAGTCGAAGCGGGGCAGGCACAGCCAGTCGACTGTGCCGTCCCGGCAGACCAGTGCTGCGGTCTGCATGTCTCCGATGAGTGCGTAGTCTTCGATGCGCCCGGCCACGTGCAACTCCAGTCGAACGGCCACGTCACCCCGCGATGGGGGCGGTCGCTAGTGCGGTCAAGGGTGGGGTCAGGGTGTATGTCATGCGTCGTTGAGCCATGAAGCAAAGCAGTCGTCCGGCCGCCAAGCCAAACGCTGAGCCGCAAACGACAATTGTCGCTCAACCAACTGACGAGCTCTCGTTGTTCCGGCGGTGACGGGCGAGGGGTGGTGCCGCGTCGCCGGGGCCGGCTCGGCAGCGAACGTCCGAGCAGGATACGACGCACGTAGATGATCTGTGTGCCGCTCCGGGCAACCCGGGTCCGCCGAACGGGTGACCACCGGGTGAGGAAAGTGTGACGCCTCCACCTGCGTGTCCGGGTGTGCGCGGAGGGTGGCCGGAAGCCGCCGCCCCGAGGCGCTGATACGCTGGTAGCCCGTGGACCGGTGGGAGAAAAACCCCGGAACCGCAGCGACGGCGCCGCCGCCGACACCCCCGGAAGACGGGGGCGGAGGGCGAGCGCACCGCACCCCAGACCGCGACCACGGGAGCCCCCTCTTGGCCATGCCGCCCAAATCTTCGACGACCAAGCACATCTTCGTCACCGGGGGTGTCGCCTCCTCGCTCGGCAAGGGGCTGACCGCCTCCAGCCTCGGCATGCTGCTCAAGGCCCGGGGTCTGCGCGTCGTGATGCAGAAGCTCGACCCGTACCTGAACGTCGACCCGGGCACGATGAACCCCTTCCAGCACGGTGAGGTGTTCGTCACCAACGACGGCGCCGAGACCGACCTGGACATCGGCCACTACGAGCGCTTCCTCGACCGCGACCTCGACGGCTCCGCCAACGTCACCACCGGCCAGGTCTACAACACGGTGATCGCCAAGGAGCGGCGCGGCGAGTACCTGGGCGACACGGTCCAGGTCATTCCGCACATCACCAACGAGATCAAGCACCGCATCCGCCGCATGGCGACGGACGAGGTCGACGTCGTGATCACCGAGGTCGGCGGCACCGTCGGCGACATCGAGTCGCTGCCGTTCCTGGAGACCGTCCGCCAGGTCCGGCACGAGGTCGGCCGGGACAACGTGTTCGTGGTCCACATCTCGCTCCTGCCCTACATCGGCCCTTCGGGTGAGCTGAAGACCAAGCCGACCCAGCACTCGGTCGCGGCGCTGCGCAACATCGGTATCCAGCCGGACGCGATCGTGCTCCGCTGCGACCGCGAGGTCCCGACCGCGATCAAGCGCAAGATCTCCCTGATGTGCGACGTCGACGAGGCCGCCGTGGTGGCCTGCCCCGACGCCCGCTCGATCTACGACATCCCGAAGGTCGTCCACACCGAGGGTCTGGACGCGTACGTCGTCCGCAAGCTGGACCTGCCGTTCCGCGACGTGGACTGGACGACCTGGGACGACCTGCTCGACCGCGTCCACAAGCCCGACCACGAGATCACCATGGCCCTGGTCGGCAAGTACATCGACCTGCCCGACGCCTACCTCTCGGTCACCGAGGCGCTGCGCGCCGGCGGCTTCGCCAACAAGGCCCGGGTGAAGATCAAGTGGGTCACGTCCGACGACTGCAAGACCGCGGCGGGCGCTGCGGCGCAGCTCGGCGACGTCGACGCGATCTGCATCCCGGGCGGCTTCGGCGACCGCGGTGTGCTCGGCAAGGTCGGCGCCATCCAGTACGCCCGCGAGAACCGGATCCCGCTGCTCGGCCTCTGCCTGGGCCTGCAGTGCATCGTGGTCGAGGCGGCGCGCAACCTGGCCGGCATCGCGGACGCCAACTCCACCGAGTTCGACCCGGCCACCGGCCACCCGGTCATCTCCACCATGGCCGAGCAGCTGGACATCGTGGCCGGCGAGGGCGACATGGGCGGCACCATGCGGCTCGGCATGTACCCGGCGAAGCTGGCCGAGGGCTCCATCGTGCGCGAGGTCTACGACGGCAAGGAGTACGTCGAGGAGCGGCACCGTCACCGCTACGAGGTGAACAACGCCTACCGCGCGGAGCTGGAGAAGAAGGCCGGCATCGTCTTCTCGGGCACCTCCCCGGACGGCAAGCTCGTCGAGTACGTCGAGTACCCGCGCGACGTCCACCCGTACCTGGTCGCCACGCAGGCGCACCCGGAGCTGCGCTCGCGCCCGACCCGCCCGCACCCGCTCTTCGCCGGGCTGGTCAAGGCCGCGGTCGAGCGGAAGACGTCGAAGTAGCACACCAGTTGTACGGTGGCCGGGGCACGCGCACTCAACGGCGCGGGCCCCGGCTTTCGCGTACGTCTGAAAGGGCAGGTCAGGCATGACGGGCAGCACGATCAAGGACACCCCCGAGGAGTGGGAGGTCCGGGGCACCGGGACGCCCTTCAGGGGGAAGAAGACCTCCGTCCGCACGGACGACGTGGTCATGCCCGACGGCTCCGTGGTGACCCGCGACTACCAGGTCCACCCGGGCTCCGTCGCCGTCCTCGCGCTGGACGGCGAGGGCAGGGTGCTGGTCATCCGGCAGTACCGGCACCCCGTGCGCGAGAAGCTGTGGGAGATCCCCGCCGGACTCCTCGACGTCCCCGGCGAGAACCCGCTGCACGCCGCCCAGCGCGAGCTGTACGAGGAGGCGCACGTCAAGGCCGAGGACTGGCGGGTGCTGGCCGACGTCTACACCACCCCCGGCGGCTGCGACGAGGCCGTGCGGATCTTCCTCGCCCGGAACCTCTCCGAGGCCGAGGGCGAGCGCTTCGCGGTCGAGGACGAAGAGGCCGACATGGAGCTGGCCCGGGTGCCGGTCGCGGACCTGGTGCGCGGTGTGCTCGCGGGCGACCTGCACAACAACTGCCTGGTCGTGGGAGTGCTCTCGCTGATCGCCGCGGAGCGGGGCGACGGACTCGACGCGCTCCGCCCGGCCGGGGCGCCGTGGCCGGCCCGCCCCTTCGAGGCCTGATCCGCCGACGCCGGGCCACCTGGCGTCCCCTACCGGTGTGACCATCTGTTGATCCGATCGAGGGACCTGCCCGCCGCGCTCCGCCGGGAACGTCGCAGAGCGTGAACTAGGCTCTGGAAACGCCCGAACCGGGGTTCCGGCGGGCGCCGGTGCGGTGGGATCGGGAGTGTGGCCCGTGACGGATCAGGCGGTGGACACGGACGGCGAGCGGCTGTCGGAAGACCCTGTCGAGGAGAGTCGGTTCCTGGGCCGCAACCGGGAGTTGAAGGAGCTGCGCGCCGACATCGAGCGCGCGGGCCTGGACACCCTCTCCGGACGCAAGGCCCCTCGCGCGCGCGTGCTGCTCATCGCCGGCCGCCCCGGTTCGGGCCGCACCGCGCTCGCCGGGGAACTGGCCGCCCAGGTCGCGGACGACTACCCCGACGGCGTGCTGCGGGCCCGGCTGAGCGAACCGGACGGCACGCGCGTGCCGGTCGCGCGCATCGCCCGCGAACTCCTCACCGACCTGGACCGTCCCACCCCGCCCGGCGCCGGCGAGGACGACCTGACCGAGGCGCTGCGCACCGCCCTGGCCGACCGCCGGGTCCTGCTGCTGCTCGACGACGCCGCCGACGCCGAGCAGGTCGACGCCCTGCTGCCCGACGCCCCGGACTGCCTGGCCGTGGTGGTCGCCGAGGGGCCGCTCACCGGCATCAGCGACGTCCGCCCGTGCACGCTGGGCGGCCTCGACACCAAGTCGGCCATGGAACTGCTGTCCTGGTACACCGGCTCGGTCCGCATCACCGTCGATCCCCGGGCCGCCGAACAACTGGTCGAGGTCTGCCAGGCCCAGCCCGCCGCGCTCACCCTGGCCGGCGGCTGGCTCGCGGCCCGGCCCCAGGCGGCCGTCGCCGACCTGGCAAGACACGTGCACGCGGAGGGCGACGAGGGCACCGCGCTCAGCCGCGTCTTCCGCCTCGTCTACGCCTCACTGCCCGGCGCCGCCGCCCGGATGCTGCGCCTGCTCTCCCTCGCCCCGGCCGGCCTGGTCGACCCGCACACCGCCTCCGCGCTCGCCGGGTGCTCGGTGAACGGCGCCCGCACCACCCTCGACGACTTCGTCGGCCTCGGCCTGCTGCGCGCGGTCGGCTCCGCACCGCCCGGGTACGAGGTTCCCGCCTGCCTGCACGCCCGGCTGACCCGCCTCGCCGAGACCCAGGACCGGCCGGCCGAGCTGCAGCTGGCCCGCGCCCGGATGCTGGAGCGGACGGTGCGGCTGCTCCAGTCCTGCCGGGCGGTCACCGAGACGGACAGTCCGCAGGCCCGCGAGAAGCTCGTGGGCATGCCGCCCGACCTGCGTTTCCCCACCCCGAGGGCGGCCGCCGACTGGCTGCGCGCCCGGCGCCCGGCTCTGCTCGCCTCGGCCCGCCTCGCGGTCGCCGACGGGGAACTGGACACCCTGGCCCGCCGGCTCATGTCCCAGCTGGTCCGGGCCATGGTGGCGCACTTCGGCACCCAGGCCGCGGCCCCCGACCTGTACGGCATCCACCGCCTCGTGCTCGACGTCGCGGAGCGCCGCGAACTGCCCCGGGAGAAGGCCGCTGCCCTGCTGAACCTGGCCGACCTCGACGCCCGCACCGGCCGTACCGCCGAGGCCCTGGTGCGCTACCGGGCCGCCCTGGACGCCGGACGCGAGGCGAACGACCCGTACGCCACCGGCCGCGCGATGGAATCCGTGGGCGGTGCCCACCTGGAGCTCGGGGACTACGACCGGGCCGCCGACTGGTTCGGCCGGGCCCTGGCCCAGCGGCTGGCCCGCGACGAGCGCGCCGACGCCGCCCGGATCTACGGCCGCATCGCCACCGCCCACACCTACGCGGGCCGCTACGGCGAGGCGGTGCGCTCCTGGCGCGCGGCCGTCGCCGGGTACCGCAAGGGCGGGGACGTGGCCGCGCAGGCGCGGGCGCTGTCGGAGCTGGCCCGGGTCCAGGAGTATGCCGGACGGCCCGAGGAGTCGCTGCGCACCTGCCAGGAGGCCGTCGAGTGGGCCCGCCGGGCCGAGGACGTCCGGCTCCAGGCCGCCCTGCACCTGCGGCTCGCCGACACCCTCGACCGGCTCGGCGACCCCGTCGCGGCGGGCCTGGAGCGGAGCACCGCGGACCACATGTTGAAGGAAGATTCCGAAGACACCTGCGAAATCCGTAGCGCATCGTCTGAAGATTGATGCTTTGAAAGGCTGGACAGCTGGAACACCTTCATTAGACTGGCTCTGCCGCACGTTCTCCTGCGGTCTCTCCAGGTGTGCCCGCGCTTGAGCGGGTATGTCTTGTAATAGCCCATTCTCTGAGCCAAGGACCGTGATCCCCGTGAAGGTCGGCATCCCCCGCGAGGTCAAGAACAACGAGTTCCGGGTGGCCATCACCCCCGCCGGCGTGCACGAGCTGGTGCGCCACGGCCACCAGGTGGTCATCGAGCGCGAGGCCGGCGTCGGCTCCTCGATCCCGGACGCCGAGTACGTCGCCGCCGGTGCCCGGATCCTGGACACCGCCGACGAGGTCTGGGCCGCCGCCGACCTGGTGCTGAAGGTCAAGGAGCCGATCGCGGAGGAGTACCACCGCCTCCGCAAGGACCAGACGCTCTTCACCTACCTGCACCTGGCCGCGTCCAAGGAGTGCACGGACGCCCTCGTCGAGTCCGGCACCACCGCGATCGCCTACGAGACGGTCGAGCTGCCCAGCCGCGCCCTGCCGCTGCTGGCCCCGATGTCCGAGGTCGCGGGCCGGCTGGCCCCGCAGGTCGGCGCCTACCACCTGATGGCCTCCAACGGCGGCCGCGGTGTGCTGCCGGGCGGCGTGCCCGGCGTGACCCCGGCCAAGGCCGTCGTCATCGGCGGTGGCGTCTCCGGCTGGAACGCCACCCAGATCGCCGTCGGCATGGGCTTCGACGTGACCCTGCTCGACCGCGACATCAACAAGCTGCGCGAGGCCGACAGGATCTTCGGCACCAAGGTCAAGGCCGTCATGTCCAACTCCTTCGAACTGGAGAAGGCCGTCCTCGACGCGGACCTGGTCATCGGCGCGGTGCTCATCCCGGGCGCCAAGGCCCCGAAGCTGGTCACCAACGAGCTGGTCTCCCGGATGAAGCCCGGAAGTGTTCTTGTCGACATCGCGATCGACCAGGGCGGCTGCTTCGAGGACTCGCGCCCCACCACGCACGCCGAGCCGACCTTCCCGGTCCACAACTCGGTCTTCTACTGCGTGGCCAACATGCCGGGCGCGGTGTCCAACACCTCAACCAACGCCCTCACCAACGCCACGCTGCCGTACATCGTGGAGCTGGCCAACCGCGGCTGGGTCGAGGCGCTGCGCCGCGACCCCGCGCTGGCCCGGGGTCTCAACACGCATGACGGCAAGGTCGTTTACCGCGAGGTCGCCGACGCCCACGGCCTGGAGTACGTCGATCCGAGCACGCTGCTCGGCTAAGTCGGCAACCCGCAAAGGCGATACGTCAACAAGTGCCGTCAACCCCACACACCCGGCCGGACCTTGCCCGACAAGGTCCGGCCGGGTGTGTGTATGGTCACTTTGCGATTCTCGGTCAACTCGCCTCGAACGTAACGCTTCAACCGATTCGCGCACCGGTGAAACCTGCCGTGCGACGGCCGTACGCCCTTGACAGAGGGATGTTTCATTGCCGACACATCGGGCCGGGTCCGGCGGATTGTGTTGCTGCGGACGGCCGACACGCCATAGAGTCGCCGAACGTCGGCATGGTGCCACGCTGACCTGTCTAGAAGTTCCCTGGTCACCAAGGAGGTAAGACGACTTGTGAATGAGTCGACATTTACTCCCGGGGGTGGTCAACCAGGAATGCCTGCACGGGCCCACAGCCCGGGGCGTCTCGAGGCTGTCGGCTCCGTCGCCGTACGTACCTTCGAAGCCGCCCACCAGAGTCCGCAGGCAACTCTGACAGCACACATGAGTATGGATGGCCAACACGTGAACGCCATGGCCGGCGACGGAAGTGGCGCGCCCCGCAACCACTTCGCCGACTACGACGAACTGCCCGAGGGGCACTTCTACGACCCGGACGCGGAGTACGAGCCGGATCCCGAGTACGCCGCCACGCTCGCGCCCGACGCGGCCCGCCAGCGCCGTGAGCGCATCGGTCCGACCGGACGCCCGCTGCCGTACTTCCCGATCCCGGGCCCGCTGACCGATCACGGCCCCGCGAAGATCATCGCGATGTGCAACCAGAAGGGCGGCGTGGGCAAGACCACGTCGACCATCAACCTGGGCGCCGCGCTCGCCGAGTACGGACGCCGGGTGCTGCTCGTCGACTTCGACCCGCAGGGCGCGCTGTCGGTCGGGCTCGGCGTCAACCCGATGGAGCTGGACCTCACCGTCTACAACCTGCTCATGGAGCGGGGCATGGCGGCCGACGAGGTACTGCTGAAGACGGCGGTCCCCAACATGGACCTGCTGCCCAGCAACATCGACCTGTCGGCTGCCGAGGTGCAGCTGGTGAGCGAGGTCGCGCGCGAGTCCACGCTGCAGCGCGCGCTGAAGCCGCTGATGGACGACTACGACTACATCGTGATCGACTGCCAGCCCTCGCTCGGCCTGCTCACGGTCAACGCGCTGACCGCCGCGCACAAGGTGATCGTGCCGCTGGAGTGCGAGTTCTTCGCGCTGCGCGGTGTGGCCCTGCTGACCGAGACGATCGAGAAGGTCCAGGAGCGGCTCAACCCGGACCTGGAGCTCGACGGCATCCTCGCCACGATGTACGACTCGCGCACGGTGCACAGCCGTGAGGTGCTCGCGCGTGTCGTCGAGGCGTTCGACGACCACGTCTACCACACGGTCATCGGGCGCACCGTCCGCTTTCCGGAGACCACGGTCGCCGGTGAGCCGATCACCACGTACGCCTCCAACTCCGTCGGTGCCGCCGCCTACCGCCAGCTCGCCAGGGAGGTGCTCGCCCGGTGTCACGCCGAGTGAGTCTGCCGGGGGCCGACGAACTCTTCCGTACGACAGGGGGGATGGCGCTCCAGGCGTCCACCCCGCGGCGGCCGGCCAACGGCGAGGCACGCGTGCCGGCGCCGGCGGGGGAGAGCGACCAGGCCGCCGCCGAGGACGCGCCGCAGTCGGTGCCCGCGCAGGGCGGCGACGGCGAGGGCGCCGAGCACGCGGCGGCGGACGCGGAACCGGGCTCGGGCGGCGAGTCGCGCAGCCGGGGCGCGGAGCGCTCCGCACGGCCCTCCGTGCCGGGCGCAGGCGCGCAGGAAGGTTCTGCCACCGCCCAGCCCCGCAAGCGCGGCGGCAGGGCGGCCGCACGCCGTCCCAGCGGCCGTGAGCGCCACGACGAGAAGATCACCGTGTACGTCTCCGCCGAGGAGCTGATGGATCTGGAGCACGCCCGCCTGGTGCTCCGCGGTGAGCACGGCCTCGCCGTCGACCGGGGCCGCATCGTCCGCGAGGCGGTCGCCGTGGTCCTCGCCGACCTGGAGACCCGTGGGGACGCCAGCATCCTCGTACGACGGTTGCGCGGGCGGTAGCGGTAGCCTGCGGGGGCCATGACCTCGAACGACGCCTCCAGCTCCGGCCCCCGCGCCGGCCGTCGGCGCGCGCTCGGGCGGGAGCCCGGAGAAGCCTCTGGGCCGCCGGCGGGCTCCGAGGAGGAAGCACAGCCCCGCGCGGCGCCCGCACCGGTCGCCGTCGAGCCGCCGCCGGAGCCCCTGCCGGAAGCCGCGCCCTCCGAGGTCCCGCCGGAATCCGCGCCCGTCGAGGCTCTGCTTGCCGCCCCGGCCGCCCCGGCCGACGCCTCCCTCCCGCAGGGTCCGGAGACCGGGTCGTCGCCCCGCACGGCGCCCGGTGAGGCGGACGCCGCCGAGCCGGCACCGGAGCGCCTGCCGGAAGCCGCGCCCTCCGAGGTCCCGCCGGAATCCGCGCCCGTCGAGGCCTCGGCTCCCGCCCCGGCCGACGGTGACGCCGATGGTGTCTTCAAGGTTCGGCTCGCCAACTTCGAGGGGCCGTTCGATCTGCTTCTCCAGCTGATCTCCAAGCACAAGATGGACGTCACCGAGGTCGCGCTGTCCAAGGTGACCGACGAGTTCATGGCGCACATCCGGGCCATGGGGTCCGACTGGGACCTCGACGAGACCACCGAGTTCCTGGTGGTCGCAGCCACCCTGCTCGACCTGAAGGCGGCCCGGCTGCTGCCCGCCGCCGAGGTCGAGGACGAGGCCGACCTGGCACTTCTCGAGGCCCGAGACCTGCTCTTCGCGCGGCTGCTCCAGTACCGCGCGTACAAGCAGATCGCCGAGATCTTCAACGAGCGGCTGGAGTCCGAGGCCCGCCGCTACCCCCGTACCGTGGGCCTGGAACCCCACCACGCCGAGCTGCTGCCCGAGGTCGTCATCAGCATCGGCCCCGAGGGCTTCGCCAAGCTCGGCGTGAAGGCCATGCAGCCCAAGCCCAGGCCGCAGGTCTACGTCGAGCACATCCACGCGCCCCTGGTCAGCGTCCAGGAGCAGGCCCAGATCGTGGTGGCCCGGCTCCGGGAGCTGGGCGAGGCCAGCTTCCGCGTGCTGGTCCAGGACACCGCGGACACACTGACCGTCGTGGCCCGCTTCCTGGCCCTGCTGGAGCTGTACCGGGAGAAGGCCGTCGAGCTGGACCAGGAGACCGCGCTCGGCGACCTGCTGGTGCGCTGGACCGGCGGTGACGAGGACGCCGCACCGGTGGTGACCGACGAGTTCGACCGGCCGCCGGAGAAGACCGAGGAGGAGCGGAAGGCGTGAGTGAGCAGACCACGGAGGCCGTGCGCGCACCGGACGGCGTCGCCGACCTCGACCTCAAGCCCGCGCTCGAGGCCGTCCTCATGGTCGTCGACGAGCCCGCGACCGAGGAGCAGCTGGCGAAGATACTGCAACGCCCGCGGCGGCGCATCGCGGACGCCCTGCGGGAGCTGGCCGACGAGTACACCGTCCAGGGCCGCGGCTTCGAGCTGCGCCTGATCGCCGGCGGCTGGCGCTTCTACACCCGCCCCGAGTACGCCGCGGCCGTCGAGGGCTTCGTCCTGGACGGCCAGCACGCCCGCCTCACCCAGGCCGCGCTGGAGACCCTCGCCGTCGTCGCCTACCGCCAGCCGGTCAGCCGCAGCCGCGTCTCCGCGGTGCGCGGCGTGAACTGCGACGGTGTGATGCGCACCCTCCTGCAGCGGGGTCTGGTCGAGGAGGCGGGCACGGAACCCGAAACAGGTGCGATCCTGTACGTGACGACGAACTACTTCCTGGAGCGGATGGGCCTGCGCGGCCTGGACGAGCTCCCGGAGCTCGCGCCCTTCCTCCCGGAGGCGGCGGCGATCGAGGCCGAGACGCTGGAAGGGGTCCCGTCGTTCGATCCGGACGCCCCGGATTCCGAGGACGCAGACGACAAGACGGAACTTTGATGCGAAGCAGCAGCGGCAGGAACAGCAGCGGAAACAACGGCGGGAGCCGTGGTGGCAACAGCGGCGGCCGCGGCGGGAGCAGTGGTGGCCGCGGTAACTACCGCGGCGCCGGTAACAACCGCGACGACAAGCCGGGCGGCCGGCCGAAGAAGCCCCGCCCGGAGGAGCGCCGGTACGACGTGGGCCCCGGAGCCTCTCCCGAGGGCCCCAAGTCCGGGCGCGGCGGCGCGGCCCGCGGCGGCGCCAAGGGCGGCCCCAAGCGGCCACAGCAGCGTGGCCGCTCGGCTCCGGCCACGTCGCGCGAGTACGAGACGCGGGCCGAGGAGCGCAACCGCGAGCGGTACGCGGGCAAGAAGGACGTCAAGCTCCCGAAGACCTTCCCCGGCGCCGAGCAGGAGGGCGAGCGGCTGCAGAAGGTCCTCGCGCGCGCGGGCTACGGCTCCCGGCGTGCCTGCGAGGAGCTGATCGAGCAGGCCAGGGTCGAGATCAACGGCGAGATCGTGCTGGAGCAGGGCCGCCGCGTCGACCCGGAGAAGGACGAGGTCAAGGTCGACGGCCTGACCGTCGCCACGCAGTCGTACCAGTTCTTCTCGCTCAACAAGCCCGCCGGCGTCGTCTCCACCATGGAGGACCCGGAGGGCCGCCAGTGCCTCGGCGACTACGTCACCAACCGTGAGACCCGCCTCTTCCACGTGGGCCGGCTCGACACCGAGACCGAGGGTGTCATCCTGCTCACCAACCACGGCGAGCTGGCACACCGCCTGACCCACCCCCGGTACGGCGTGAAGAAGACCTACCTCGCGCACATCGTCGGCCCCATCCCGCGGGACCTCGGCAAGCGCCTCAAGGACGGCATCCAGCTGGAGGACGGGTACGCGCGCGCGGACCACTTCCGGGTCGTCGAGCAGACCGGCAAGAACTACCTGGTCGAGGTCACCCTGCACGAGGGCCGCAAGCACATCGTCCGCCGGATGCTGGCGGAGGCGGGATTCCCCGTCGACAAGCTGGTGCGCACCGCCTTCGGCCCGATCACGCTGGGCGACCAGAAGTCGGGCTGGCTGCGGCGGCTGTCCAACACCGAGGTCGGGATGCTGATGTCGGAGGTCGAGCTCTAGGCGGCCCCCGGGGTTGTCCCGACCGGCCCACTCTCTTTATAGTCCTAGTGACTATTAAAGGGGGTGGGCCGTTCTGCACGGCTACGACAAGCACGCCTTCGAGCCCTTCGCCGTCACCGTCGATCTCGCGGTCCTCACGCTGCGCGCGGGCGCCCTGCACGTGCTGCTCGTCGAGCGCGGCCAGGAGCCGTACGCGGGCCGGTGGGCGCTGCCCGGCGGCTTCCTGCTTCCGGACGAGTCGGCGGAGACGGCCGCCCGGCGCGAGCTGGCCGAGGAGACCGGCCTGGCGGACGTGACGGGGCTGCACCTGGAGCAGCTGCGGACCTACAGCGAACCCGGCCGCGACCCCCGGATGCGCGTCGTCTCCGTCGCCTTCGCCGCGCTGCTGCCCGACCCTCCCGAGCCGCACGCCGGCACGGACGCGGCCGAGGCCCGCTGGATGCCGTACGACCAGGCCCGCGGCCTCGCCTTCGACCACGACCGGATCCTGGCCGACGCCCGGGACCGCGTCGGCGGCAGGCTGGAGTACACCTGCCTGGCCACCGCCTTCTGCCCGCCCGAGTTCACGCTGGGCGAGCTGCAGCAGGTCTACGAGACCGTGTGGGGCGCTGCTCTGGACCGGCCCAACTTCCGCCGCAAGGTCCTCGCCACCCCGGGTTTCGTGGATCCCGTCCCCGGTGCCGCCCGGCTGACCGGCGGACGCGGCAAGCCCGCCGCGCTGTACCGCGCGGGCCGCGCCACCACCCTGCACCCGCCCCTGCTCCGCACCCCTCGGGAAGGACGCCCCGCATGACCACGAACACCGTCACCAAGCGCGCCGCCACCGGAGCGCTCACCGGCCTCGCCCTCGGCGACGCGCTGGGCTTCCCGACCGAGTTCAACGACGTCCCGGCGATCCTCGCCAAGTGCGGCCCCTGGCGGGCGATGACATTGCCGGACCCGGCGTTCGTCACCGACGACACGCAGATGACGCTTGCGCTGGGGAAGGGGCTGCGGACGGCCATGGACCGCGGGCTGCTCGGACCCAAGCGGATGGAACGGCCGGTGCGCGAGGAGTTCGTCGACTGGTACCAGTCGCCCGAGAACAACCGCGCCCCCGGCCGGACGTGCCTGGTCGCGTGCAATCTCCTGAAGAAGCCCGACCTTCCCTGGCAGGACGCCAGCCAGATCCACTCCAAGGGCTGCGGCGCCAACATGCGCGTCGCGCCCCTAGGCATCATCCCCGGTCTGAGCGACGAACAGCGCGCGGGCGCCGCCCAGTTGCAGTCCGCGCTCACCCACGGCCACCCCACCGCGCTCGCCGCCTCCGACCTGACCGCGCACGCCGTACGGCTGCTCGCGGAGGGAGCGGAGCCGACCGGACTGGTCGGGCTGCTGCGCTCGTACGCCTACGACAACCGGGGCCGCTACCACGAGCGCTGGCTCGGCGACCTGTGGACCCGCGCCCAGGACCCCACGCCGGAGCACTTCATCGCCCGCGGCTGGGACGAGTGCCTGGCGATCCTCGACCGTCTCCAGCAGGCCGTGCGCACCGCCTCGCCCGAGACCGACCCCTGCCTGTCCGTCGGCGAGGGCTGGATCGCGGAGGAGGCCATGGCGGCCGGGCTGCTCTGCTTCCTGCTCTTCGTCGACGAACCGCTGACCGCCCTGCGCCGCGGCGCCTGCACCTCGGGCGACTCCGACTCCATCGCCTGCCTCGCGGGCGCGTTCGCCGGCGCCCACCTGGGCGCCGACGCCTGGCCCACCGACTGGGCCGACCGCATCGAGTACCGGGGCGACCTGCTGTCCCTGGGCGCGCTCTGGGACGCTTGAGCCCATGATCGACGCCTTGGACATCGACCTGGCCCCGGTGGTGGCCGAACAGCCCTTCCCGGTGTTGTTCGCCACGGTCTCCGGCGCCCACCTCTACGGTTTCCCGTCCCGCGACTCGGACGTCGACCTGCGCGGCGTGCACCTGCTGCCCGCCGCCGACCTGGTGGGGCTGCGCGAGCCGGAGGAGACCCGGTCCCGGATGTGGGACCGGGAAGGCGTCGAGATGGACCTGGTCACACACGACCTGCGCAAGTTCGTACGGCTGATGCTCCGACGCAACGGCTACGTGCTCGAGCAGTTGCTGTCGCCGCTGGTCGTGCACACCACCGAGGCGCACCGGGAGCTGGCCGCGCTCGCCCCGGACGTGCTCACCAGCCATCACGCCCACCACTACCGGGGGTTCGCGCAGACCCAGTGGCGGCTGTTCGAGAAGACCGGCGAGCTGAAGCCGCTGCTCTACACCTTCCGGGTGCTGCTCACCGGCATCCACCTGATGCGGTCGGGCGAGGTCCAGCCCCATCTGCCCACCCTGGTCGGAGAGGTGGGCGCGGCCCCGGCGTACCTGCCCGACCTCGTCGCCGCCAAGACGGAGCGTGAGCACGGGGAGGCCGACGTCGGCCACGAGCGGGTGCGGGCCGACGTGGAGCGGCTGCACGGGGTGCTGGACGAGGCGCAGGCGGGGTCAGCGCTGCCCGGTGCCCCCGTCGGGTACGACGTCCTGCACGACTTCGTCGTGCGGGTTCGGCTGGAGGGCTGAGGCGTGGCGGGCCCGGACCAGGAAGTCCTCGACGCGGCGGCGGTCCGGTTCGGCGGGGAGCGGGGTGTGGCGGGCGGCCTCGTCGTTCTCGTCGGCCAGGCGGGTCATCCGGGTCTCCACCTCCGGCCAGGGGACCTCGCCGCGCTTCACGGCGAGCAGCGAATCACGCCGGTCGCCGACGTCGATGGTGAGTGCGCCCGTCCGCAGCAGGTCGAGGGCGGACTCAAGGAGGCGCAGGAGGTGCATGGCGTGCTTCCAGCGCGGGGCGCCGTGCGTGCGGACGTCGGCGTCCAGTTTGCGGCGCTGGCCCTGCGCGTAGCGGGTGAACGTCTCGTGGACGCGGCGGGAGAGGAACGCGTCGCGCAGGGACAGCAGTTCACGGCCCGTGGCGTCGGCGTACTCCACGAGCGGTGAGTGCAGGCACTCCAGGACGTTGGGGTTCGCGCGCAGGGCCAGCTCGCAGAAGCGCTCCAGCTCCCAGGAGAACTGCTCGTCGGCCGGACCGTCCACATGCGCCGGCGGCTTCTCGAAGCGCCAGAAGAGGGGCGTGGGGGCGAGGAAGACGCCCCGGCGGTCGGTGTCGCTGTCCTCCGTCGCCAGGCCGAAGGCGCGTGAACCCATGACACAGGCGTAGATCGTGTGGTCGCGCACCAGCAGCTCGGGGTCCATGCCGGGGAGCGTACGCGGGCGCCTCACGCCAGGCGGACCGAATTTCCCTCCACCGTGATCCGCTTCCCGGGCAGCGGTTCGGTCGCCGGCCCCTGCTCCACCGAGCCGTCCGCGACACTGAACCGGCTGTTGTGACAGGCGCAGTCGATGGTGCCGTCGCGCACGTCCGACACGATGCAGCCCTGATGGGTGCAGACCGCGGAGAACGCCTTGAAGTCACCCGGTTCCGGCTGGGTCACCACGATCTTCTGCTCCGCGAGGACCCTGCCGCCCCCCACCGGGATGCCGTCCGTCGTCGTCAGCTCCTGGCCCGGGGAGGTCTCGGCGCCCCCCGAGTCGCCGCCGCCGCAGCCGACGGCGAACGCCGCCGCGCCCGCCGAGACGAGGGCCGTACGACGCGTCGGGCCGTGATTCATGGGTCACTCCGGGAGGCGTGGGGGAGGAGATGCCGGTCG
Organism: Streptomyces sp. WAC 04229; assembly: GCF_003947455.1. Lineage (GTDB taxonomy): Bacteria > Actinomycetota > Actinomycetes > Streptomycetales > Streptomycetaceae > Streptomyces. The sequence goes on from NZ_QHJH01000017.1 coordinate 52,478, forward strand.
GGGCCAGCGTCTCAGGGGGCGGGCGCCCGGGGCCGGTACCCGGCGGGCTGACTAGGCTGGACGGACCAAGAACCGATACCCGCGTCAGCAACGTCAGCAAGGAGCATCGCCGTGGCGGTACGAGCGGTCCGGGGCGCCGTGCAACTGGAACGGGACGAGGCCGGGCACATGGACGAGCAGGTCGCCGCCCTGCTGACCGCCGTCATGGAGCGCAACGGCCTCTCCGCCGACAGCCTGATCAGCCTGTGGTTCACGGCCACCCCCGATCTGCACAGCGACTTCCCGGCCGCCGCCGCCCGCGGGCTCGGCATCACCGACGTGCCGCTGATCTGCGCCCAGGAGCTGGACGTCGAGGGCGCCATGCCCCGCGTCGTCCGGGTCCTCGCCCACATCGAGTCCGACCGGCCCCGCGCCGAGATCGCCCACGTCTACCTCGGCGCCGCCGCGGCCCTGCGCAAGGACATCGCCCAGTGAGAACCGCACTCGTCATCGGCACCGGCCTCATCGGCACCTCCGCCGCCCTCGCGCTGACCCAGCGCGGCGTCACCGTCCACCTCTTGGACCACGACCCCGAGCAGGCCCGCACCGCCACCGCGCTCGGCGCCGGCACCGACGAGGCGCCCGAGGGCCCGGTCGACCTGGCGATCGTCGCGGCCCCGCCCGCCCTGGTGGCCGACGTCCTCGCCGACGCCATGGGACGCGGCGCCGCCCGCGGGTACATCGACGTGGCCAGCGTCAAGGGCGGCCCCCGGCGGGAGCTGGAGGCCCGCGGCCTCGACCTGTCGTCGTACATCGGCACGCACCCCATGTCGGGCCGCGAGAAGTCCGGCCCGCTGGCCGCGACCGGCGACCTCTTCGAGGGCCGCCCCTGGGTGCTGACCCCGACCCGGGACACCGACACCGAGGTGCTGAACCTCGCCCTGGAGCTGATCTCGCACTGCCGCGCGGTGCCGGTGGTGATGGACGCGGACGCCCACGACCGCGCCGTGGCCCTCGTCTCACACATGCCGCACCTGGTCTCCAGCATGGTCGCCGCCCGCCTGGAGCACGCCGAGGAGGCCGCCGTACGGCTGTGCGGCCAGGGCATCCGCGACGTCACCCGGATCGCCGCCTCCGACCCCCGGATGTGGATCGACATCCTCTCCGCGAACCCGGGACCGGTCGCCGACCTGCTCACCGACGTCGCCGCCGACCTGGAGGAGACCGTACGGGCCCTGCGCGCCCTGCAGTCCTCCGACGAGGACAAGCGCCTGGAGGGCGGCACCGGTATCGCCTCGGTGCTGCGGCGCGGCAACGCCGGACAGGTCCGCGTCCCCGGCAAGCACGGCTCCGCCCCGCGGGCCTACGAGACCGTGGCCGTCCTCATCGACGACCAGCCCGGCCAGCTGGCCCGCATCTTCGCGGACGCGGGGGTGGCCGGCGTCAACATCGAGGACGTGCGCATCGAGCACGCGACCGGCCAGCAGGCGGGTCTGGTGCAGCTCATGGTGGAGCCGAGGGCGGCCGCCGTCCTCACGGCGGCACTCAAGGACCGGGGCTGGGCCATCCGGCAGTGATCCGGTAGCTCGTACGGCTGTAAGAGGGGCTCCGGGGACCCAGTAACCTTGTGCGGGACGCGCTCGCGTCCCGCACACCACCCACCGCACCGCACCAGGAAGGTGTCCCCTCGTGGAAAACGGCGCCGCCCCGACCGTCCCGGCCGTGATTGTCGCCATCGACGGCCCCTCCGGCACGGGCAAGTCGAGCACGTCGAAGGCCGTGGCCGCCCAGCTCGGCCTGAGCTACCTGGACACCGGTGCGCAGTACCGGGCGATCACGTGGTGGATGGTGACCAACGGCATCGACACCGACGACCCGCACGCGATCGCCGCCGCGGCCGGCAAGCCCGAGATCGTCTCCGGCACCGACCCGCTGGGCCCGGCCATCACCGTCGACGGCGTGGACGTCTCCGGCCCGATCCGCACCCAGGAGGTCACCTCCAAGGTCAGCGCGGTCAGCGCCGTCCCCGAGGTGCGGACCCGGATCACCGAGCTGCAGCGCTCCATCGCCGCCGCCGCGCCGCTCGGCATCGTCGTCGAGGGCCGCGACATCGGCACGACCGTGCTGCCGGACGCCGACCTGAAGATCTTCCTCACCGCCTCCGCCGAGGCCCGCGCCGCCCGCCGCAGCGGTGAGCTGAAGGGCGCCGACGTCAACGCCACCCGCGAGGCCCTGATCAAGCGGGACGCGGCCGACTCCACCCGGAAGACCTCCCCGCTGGCCAAGGCCGGCGACGCGGTCGAGGTGGACACCACCGCCCTCACCCTGCCGCAGGTCATCGAGTGTGTCGTCACCCTCGTCGAGGAGAAGCGGGCGGGGAAGTGACCGAGGTCCCTTCGGCGCGGGGCGCCGAGGTCGGGCGGCGCATCGGCGTCGGCCTGATGTACGGGCTGTGGAAGCCGCGCGTGCTGGGCGCCTGGCGGGTCCCCGCCCGCGGCCCGGTGATCTACGCCGTCAACCACTCGCACAACATCGACGGCCCGATGGTCATGGGCGTGGCGCCCAGGCCGACGCACTTCCTGATCAAGAAGGAGGCGTTCATCGGCCCGCTCGGACGCTTCCTGACCGGCATCGGCCAGCTCAAGGTGGACCGCCACTCCACCGACCGCGCGGCCATCGCGCAGGCGCTCGGCGTGCTGGAGAACGGCGGCGTGCTGGGCATCTTCCCGGAGGGCACGCGGGGTGTCGGCGACTTCGCCTCGCTGCGCGCCGGGCTCGCCTACTTCGCGCTCCGCAGCGGCGCCCCGATCGTCCCGGTCGCGGTGCTGGGAAGTACCGACCGTCCCGGACGGTTGATAAAGGCGCTGCCTCCCCTGCGCGCGCGGGTCGACGTCGTCTTCGGCGACCCGTTCGACGCGGGAGACGGCAGCGGACGCCGCACCCGCAAGGCGCTGGACGAGGCCACCGAACGCATCCAGAAGCAGCTGACCGCGCACCTGGAGAATGCCAGGCGGCTCACCACCCGCTAGGCGACACTTGAGTAGTGGATCACCCAGCACAGGGGTGTTCCACCGATCACCACGATGAACGAGGTACGGACTTCATGAACGACCACATCCACTCCGAGGGCTCGGGCGAGGAGCACGACCACGGGGCGCTCGGCGACGCCGAGTACGCGCAGTTCATGGAGCTGGCCACCGACGAGGGCTTCGACGTCGAGGAGGTCGAGGGCGCGATCGAGGAGGCCGGGCACGGCCCGCTCCCCGTCCTCGCCGTCGTCGGCCGCCCCAATGTCGGCAAGTCGACCCTGGTGAACCGCATCATCGGCCGCCGCGAGGCCGTCGTCGAGGACAAGCCGGGCGTCACCCGGGACCGCGTCACCTACGAGGCCGAGTGGGCCGGCCGCCGCTTCAAGGTCGTCGACACCGGCGGCTGGGAGCAGGACGTCCTCGGCATCGACGCCTCCGTGGCCGCGCAGGCCGAGTACGCCATCGAGGCCGCCGACGCGGTCGTCTTCGTCGTGGACGCCAAGGTCGGCGCCACCGACACCGACGAGGCGGTCGTACGGCTGCTGCGCAAGGCCGGCAAGCCCGTCGTGCTGTGCGCCAACAAGGTGGACGGCCCGAGCGGCGAGGCCGACGCCGCCTACCTGTGGTCGCTGGGCCTGGGCGAGCCGCACCCCGTCTCGGCGCTGCACGGCCGGGGCACCGGCGACATGCTGGACCAGGTCCTGGAAGCCCTCCCCGAGGCGCCCCGCGAGTCCTTCGGCGGCGTCATCGGCGGCCCCCGGCGCATCGCCCTGATCGGCCGCCCGAACGTCGGCAAGTCCTCCCTGCTGAACAAGGTGGCCGGCGAGGAGCGCGTCGTCGTCAACGAACTGGCCGGCACCACCCGCGACCCGGTCGACGAGCTGATCGAACTCGGGGGCGTGACCTGGAAGTTCGTCGACACCGCGGGCATCCGCAAGCGCGTCCACCTCCAGCAGGGCGCCGACTACTACGCCTCGCTGCGCACCGCCGCCGCCGTCGAGAAGGCGGAGGTCGCCGTCATCCTCATCGACGCCTCCGAGTCGATCTCGGTCCAGGACCAGCGGATCGTCACCATGGCCGTCGAGGCGGGCCGCGCGGTCGTCGTCGCCTACAACAAGTGGGACACCCTCGACGAGGAGCGCCGCTACTACCTGGAGCGGGAGATCGAGACCGAGCTGGGCCAGGTGGCGTGGGCGCCCCGGGTCAACGTCTCGGCGCAGACCGGCCGCCACATGGAGAAGCTGGTCCCCGCCATCGAGACCGCGCTGGCCGGCTGGGAGACCCGCGTCCCCACGGGCCGGCTGAACGCCTTCCTCGGCGAGCTGGTCGCCTCCCACCCGCACCCGGTGCGCGGCGGCAAGCAGCCCCGCATCCTCTTCGGCACGCAGGCCGGCACCAAGCCGCCGCGGTTCGTGCTCTTCGCCTCCGGCTTCATCGAGGCGGGCTACCGGCGCTTCATCGAGCGCCGGCTGCGCGAGCAGTTCGGCTTCGACGGGACGCCGATCCATATCTCGGTGCGGGTGCGCGAGAAGCGCGGCGCGAAGAAGAAGTAGCGGTCACAGGACGCGAGAGAGGGAGACCCCCGGCCGGGGGTCTCCCTCTCTCGCGTCCTGCTGGTGGCCGTCAGGCACCCCTGCGCGGGGCCGGTGGCAGCGCCGCGGGGACGTGCGTCCCGACCCGCTGCCACACCGACTGCTGGCCGACGCGGGCGCTCTGGGCCCCCGCGCTGTAGGCGCTGTACGAGCCTCTGCCGCACGGGATGCTCCGGAAGGCGGTGAACCCCAGCTCCTCCTCACCGCTGCGATCGCCCGGCAGCGATCGGAAGGACCTGACGTACTCGGCGTAGAGCGCGTCGTAGATCGGCGTGGCCGAGGGGCCGCCATGGCGGTGGAAGGCGTCGTATGCGTACACGTATGTCCAAACGACCTCACGCTGGAAGGGATGCGGCCCAGGTGGCGGCCGCCCGGCACCCGCGTGAATCTCCGGTCAGGTTCCCGCCAGCGGCAGCGCCGCCGCCACCAGCTGTCCACCCGCCGCCGCCTTGTCCAGCGCGTCCCGCAGCAGGTCCTCGCGCGGCTGCCGGCCGATCGAGCCCACCGGCGCCGCGAACATCAGTACCTGCTGGTGCTTGTTGGCCGCCGTACGCCAGCCCTCGGTGACCTGGAGGGGCTGGTGCGCCTGCCACCAGGCCACCGGCCGGCCGCCGTCCGTGCCGGGCTGCAGCACCGCGTGCAGCTGGCCCATCGCGAGCAGCACCGACCAGCCGTGCAGCACGGAGGGCGTGGCGGCCAGCTCGGTGACCGGCATGAAGCCCTGTTCGATCAGCAGCGGCAGGAAGTCGTCCCCGGCGCCGGCCGTGCCGGGCCGCGCGATCGGCGCGGTCGGCTCCACCACGAGCGCCGGGTGCAGCTCCCCGGCGATCAGGACCAGGCCGCTGGTCACGCCGAGCACCGCCTGCTCGGGGGCCTGCTGGGGCGGGGCGGGCCGCTGCCGCTCGGGCCGGGCGGCCTGGTCCGCGTTGATGGACCGCACGGCACCCTGGAGCTGCTCCTCGGTGACCTTGACGACCTGCGAGGGCAGGCAGCCGGCGTGGGCGAAGGCGAGGACCGCCGTCTCGTCGCCGATGAAGAGAACGGTGCTGGTGCGCTCCTGCTCGCAGTCGCCCGGGGTGCGACAGGACGTGCAGTCGTAGCTGCCCGGGGCGGACTCCCCGGCGAGCAGGCGGTCGGCTTCTTCGTCGCCGATCTCGGCGCGTACGTCGTCGCTGACGTCGAGCATGCGCGGCACGGGGGGCTCCCTCGGGATGCGGTGCGTGACCGGACCGGGTGGCTCCTGGTCCGTGGTCCGGGCGGGTCCCCGGCTCATGCAAAGACAACGGGTGATCTGTGGCGGGAGTCACGCCCCATGGCCAACGGAATCGAACCATGTGACGCGCGTGATCGTCCCCCGGCCACCTGCGCCGGGGTGCACCCAAGTGACCTGCGGTGGAAGGGGGTTGAGGCCGGACGCGGACCGTGATCGTCGCAGTTCGAAGTCGACAAATCATGAAATCGGTGAATGAATTGGGTGACTGGAAATGGCCGTGGTCCCGGTCGATACTCCGGTCGTGACCACATCGCAATCGGACACGAACAACCAGAAGGCAGGGTTCCGGGTCTAACCGGACGATGAGTAGCCCAGGGAGGAACCGCATCGCATGACGCCGCCGAACCCACCGGCCGCACCGCTGCGCGCCGACTGCGTCGGCGACTCCGCGGGCGGCCTGACCTTCGACGTCGCCGCGCGCGGGAACACCGGGGCGGCCCTGCTCATCCTGCGCCGCCGCGACACCGACGCCGAGGAGACGGTCAGCCTGCCGCTGGCGCCGGCCGCCGAGGGGCTGCTGCGTGCCGCGCTGCCCAGCAGCGTCCCCCTGCCCGAGGGCCGCTGGGACGCCTACGCCGCCCTGTCCGACGGCGAGCCCCGGCGCCTGGTGCCCGGCGTCACCGACCTGCGCTCCCTGGCCGCCCGCACCCCCGGCGGGCTGCTCGGCCACGTCGCCGTCCGGATCCCGTACGCCACCCGCCAGGGCAACCTCACCGTCCGCAGCTGGCTGCGCGCCCCACACGCGGAGACGGCGGAGCTGGGGCTGGTGAACGGCGGTCTGACCGTGCGCGGGCGGGTGTACGGCACGCAGCTGACCGCCGAAGCCCACGCCGAGCTGCGGGCCAGGACCGCCACCGACAGCGAAGGGGGCGGAGTGAGGCGGGTGGACGTCGTCACGGAGCGGGCCGACTTCGGCTTCACCGTGCGCTACGACGCCCTGGCGCCGGGCGACTGGGACCTGTGGCTGCGGCCCGCCGGTGAGTCCGGCCCGGTCGTGCGCCTGGCGCGGCTGCTGGACGACGTCGCCGACAAGCACCCGGTCCTCATCTGTCCCCGCGCGCGGGTGCTCACCCCGGACGGCCCCGTCGAGGCCGGGCCGTACTACACGGACGACAACGACCTGTCGCTCTCCGTCGTCCCGTCCACCCCCTGACCCTCGCGGAGGAGATGGGGAGAACCTGTGAGCAAGGGGTGGCCTTCCTGTGTCCCGTGTTCGGTCCGCGTAAGTGATTTCGAAGCCGCCCGCACGTCCGTTCGGGGATGTTCGGGTACGGAATGCGGACCAGGCCGGGGGTGCAATGCGAGCCAATTGCGTCCGCCTATTCGACGGTCCGCCGCGACACGCGGCAATTCACCTCACCCGCTCGCGAAAGGCGTAAGAAACCGTCCGTCCGTGTGACGGAGTTCCCGTAAAACGCGCTCCGTGATCCTGTGACAGAAATGTGACCGTAGGTGCATCCGTGCCCTGCGGCGGCGGCCTGGGCTTCCCCGGTCCGGGGGCAGGGCATAGCGTGGCCGCATGGCACCGATTCCGACTCCCCCGGCCGAACCCCAGGACAGCCCGGACAGCTACGTCGGCCTCGATTCCGACGAGGCCGAACGGCTGGCGCGCGAGCGCGGCTGGTCGACGGTGCGGTCCCTGGCGCCGGGCACGATCATCACCATGGAGTACCGCGTGGGCCGCCTGAACTTCGAGGTGAAGGACGGCCGCGTGGCCCGGTCCTGGAAGGGCTGAGGCGCCTTCAGCCGCCCGACAGGGGGCGTGCGGCCGGGGCCGTGTTGCGCGGGTGCCGGTCGGCGTGCGGCGGCCGTCGGCTGCCCGCGGGGGTTACCGGCGTACGGTCCGAGCGCGCCGTGTGCGGGCCCGGCGCCAGATGCGCCGGGGCACGGGTGGTGCGGGGCGAGGCCACCGGCTCGCGGGACGGCGCTTCCTCCCGGCCGGAGACCGGCGGGGTGAGGACCACGGGCGGGCCGGCCGGCCGTTTCGTGGCGTCCTCGCTGCCGCGGCGGGCGAACCAGCGGTCGCGCAGGCCGAGGATCCAGGCCTCGGCGCGGGTGATCAGCGGTTCGAACCAGGGCAGCGCCAGCAGGATCAGCAGTCCGGCCGCCCAGCCGAGGAGCACGTCGCTCAACCAGTGCGTACCGAGGTAGACGGTGGACATGCCCACCCCGAGCGAGGTGACCGCCATCAGGGCCGACAGCCAGCGCCGCGCCCTCGGCGTCGAGGCCAGGTAGGCCAGGATGCCCCAGGTCACGACGGCGTTCGCGGTGTGACCGCTCGGAAATATATCGCCGCCGAGCCACATCTCGTTGGACCCGATCGTGGTCGCGTAGTGCGGTCCCAGCCGGCCCATGCCGTACTTGGCGGCACCGACCGTGACGTTCAGCAGGAGCAGGGAGGCGCCGAGCGCGAGCAGCGGGCGCAGGGTGTGCTGCCGCCAGGAGCGCCAGCCCAGCCAGGCCGCGACCATCACGGCGGTGGGACCGCGCTGGCCCAGGACGACGTAGTAGTCGACGAAGGCGTGGATCTCCGGCCACTGCTGGTAGGGCCGGAAGAACATGACCTGCCAGTCGAGCCGGACCAGCCACGAGCTGATCAGCACGGCCCACACGATCGCGAGGTAGAACGCGAGGGTTCCGGCGAACAGCGCGATCCTGTGCCGGCTCATCTCCGGCACGGCCAGGAGCGCCGGTCGTTCCGGCTCCCGGTCCAGTCTCGCGAACACCCGGTCCAGACGGGTGAGCTTCCGTTCGGTACGCACCCAATCGACGTTACAGCGAGTGAGGAGTGATCCCGGCCGCATCAACGGGTTTGTGATGACGATGTGATGTGGGATTCCTCTCAGGCGGCGCTCTATTCTCAGTGAATGCGCAATCCCAGCGCGGCGTGGGCCTCAATTCCTTTGATCGGCCCGGTCGGCGGTTTTATCGTGCTTATGAATTGGTTAACCGAATGCTGGTACGGAATTCTCCCGGCGGCCACCGGGCGGCCGCGGCCGGGTCAGGGCGGTCCTGACCCGTTCAGCCAGAACGCCCCGTACACCGCCGACACCACCGCGAGGCCCCCCACGACAAGCGCTGACCTGGGCGTTCGCAGCTTGGCCAGGGCCACGGCGAGGGGCAGCAGCAGGGGGAAGGCGGGCAGCAGCAGCCGGGGCTTGGATCCGAAGTAGCTCGACGCGCACAGGGCGAGCACCACGACGAGGCCCGTGTACACCAGCAGCGCGAGCGGCTGGCGCCGCCGTACGCACACCACGTACAGCCAGACCAGCAGCGCGACCCCGACGATCAGTCCCACGCCCGCCAGGGCTCCCGGGAACGACGTGAACTTCCCGGCGACGAAGCGGGCGAAGGCCGCGCCCCCGTCGAAGCCGTTGCGCCAGCCGGCCTGCACGTCGAGATAGCCGAGCGGGCCCCCGCCGGTGCGGTGGCCGACCCACAGCACGTAACCGGCGGCGCCCAGGGGCGCGAGGAGCATGCCGAGCACGCGCCGTGCGCCGTCGCCGGGGGCGCGCTCCGGCCGGTGGGCGCCGTCCGGGACGGCTTCGCTCCGGCTTCGCACGAATGCCGCGACGGCGGCCACCCACACCGCCGCCGCCACCGCGAGTCCCACCGGGCGGGTCAGCCCGGCCAGCGCGGCCAGTGTCCCGGCCGTCACCCAGCGCCCGGTCAGCACCGCGTACAGCGACCAGGCGGCCAGCGCCGTGAACAGGGACTCGCTGTACGCCATCGACTGCACGACCGCGACCGGCAGCACCGCCCACAGCAGCACGGCGCACACGCCGGCGCGGCGGCCGTGGAGGTGCTCCGCCACCGCGAAGACCCCCCAGGCCGCGGCGAGCGAGGCGAGCAGGCTCACGACGAACCCGGCATCCGCGTGCGACAGGGGCGTCACCGCCGCCCCGAGCCGCTCCAGCCACGGCAGCAGCGGGAAGAAGGCCAGGTTGGAGTGGACGTCCCCGTTGGGCAGCCGTACCTCGTAGCCGTACCCCAGCTCGGCGACCCTCGTGTACCAGAGGGAGTCCCAGCGGGCCGTCAGCAGCGTGTACGCGCTCTTGTCGCGGGCGGCGCTCCACAGGGCCAGGGCGAGCAGGCCGAGGGCGCGTGCGGCCGCGTAGCCCAGGAGCGCCGGGGCGGCCCGGCACAGGGCACCGGAGCGGCCCGCGGCGCGCTTGTCAAGATCGGTCACGGGCTCGATTATCGGCCGGGCGGGGCGGCGGCCCGGCGGCCGGGGCGGGCGAAGCCGCGGCGCGGCGGCACATGCCGCACAGGTCACGCGGGAAGTGTGAGGCCCGCCACAGGTGCGGTGCGCGCTCTCGCGTAATCTGGCCAGTCACTCGCGTTCCGTTGCACGGCCCGGAGACCTCCGCTCCTCTCCGGCGACCCGCAGGGGAGTCCCCACCCCGCGCAGCCCGCCGGACGCGAGGGAACATGGAGGTACGTACATGTCCGGTACGACCACGGCCGCCGTCGAGCTGCGCCGTCGGGCTGCCGGGGCCGGTGCCAACCGCTGGGTGGTCCTGGTCGTCCTCTGCGTCAGCCTGCTGCTCGTCGCCGTGGACGCCACGGTCCTCCACGTGGCGGTTCCCGCCGTGACCGAGGACCTCCGGCCCGGTGCGATCGAGCTGCTCTGGATCGTCGACATCTATCCGCTGGTCTGCGCCTCGCTGCTGATCCTCTTCGGCACCCTGGGTGACCGGGTGGGCCGCAGACGGATCCTGCTGCTCGGCTACGCGCTCTTCGGCGTCGCCTCCGCGCTGGCGGCCCTCGCCGACAACGCCCAGGTCCTGATCATGGCCCGGGCGCTGCTCGGGGTCGGCGGCGCGATGATCATGCCCGCGACGCTGTCGATCCTGCGCCAGGTCTTTCCCGACCGGCGGGAGCGGGCGCTGGCCATCGGCATCTGGAGCGCGGTGGCCGCGGTGGGCGCGGCGGTCGGGCCGCTGCTCGGCGGCTTCCTGCTGGAGCACTTCTGGTGGGGCTCGGTCTTCCTCGTCAACATCCCGCTGATGCTGGTCAGCCTGCCGGTGGGGCGGCTGCTGCTGCCCGAGTCGAAGGGCGACGGGCGCGGGCCCTGGGACGTGGTCGGCGCGCTGATGGCGGCGGCCGGTCTCTTCGGGGTCGTCCTGGGCGTGAAGCGGCTGGGCGGCGGCGAACCGGTGGCGAGCCTGTTCACCGTGGTGCCGCTGGTGCTGGGCGCGGCCCTGCTGGTCGGGTTCGTACGGCGGCAGCGGCGGCGTACGCATCCGCTGGTCGACCTGGAGATGTTCCGGCGGCCGGCCTTCAGTACGTCGGTGGGGTGCATCGTGCTGGCCATGCTGGCGCTGGTGGGCCTGGAGCTGATCGCGGCGCAGTACCTGCAGCTGGTGCTCGGGCTGTCGCCGCTGGAGACCGGCCTGCGGCTGCTGCCGCTTACCTTCGCGGCGATGGCGGCGGGGCTGGCGGGCGCGCGGATGCTGCGGCGGTTCGGGCCGCGGCGGATGGTGTGCGCGGGGTTCTGCCTGACGGCCTTCGCGGTGGTGCTGCTGACGGCGCTGGGGCGGAGCGACAACTGCGCGCTGATGCTGTCCGGGTTCGTGCTGCTCGGGTTCGGCCTGGAGACGACGCTGTTCGGGGCGTACGAGTCGATGCTGAGTGAGGCGCCGCAGGAGCAGGCGGGTGGGGCGGCGGCGATCGGCGAGACGTCGTACCAGCTCGGGGCCGGGATCGGGATCGCGCTGCTGGGGAGCGTGATGAACGCGGCGTACGGGCCCGGGGGGGCGGGGCGGCGGCGTACCCGCCGGTGAACCAGCGCTCCGGCGAGCTGCGGGCGATGGGGTCGAGCCCGTTGGTGCGGACGATCACGCCGCGCTGGCGGAACTCGTCGGCGGTGCCGAAACGGGGCGACGCGGCGATCAGCGCGAGGGAGGCGAGGCGCTCGGGATGGCGCAGGGCCAGCTCCATGCCGACCGCACCGCCGAACGCGCAGCCCGCGTAGCCGAACCGCTGCACGCCGAGTCCGTCCAGGGTGGCGAGCAGGCGCTGCGTCAGCTCGGCGACGGACCCGGCCGGGCGGGCGGGGGCGCCCCCGTGCCCCGGCAGATCGAACCGGAAGACCCGCCAGTGCTGCGACAGCTCGGGCACCTGGCGGTCCCACATGTGCCATGTGGTACCCAGTGAGGGACCGAGGATCAGGACCGGGGCCTCTTCTGGCCCGTCAAAGCGGTATTGCAGGGTGTTCGACGGTGTCTCACTCACGCCCCGCACCCTCTCACGTCTCACGGACGCCCCTATAACGCGGGGGTGCGGCAGCGAAATGGACTACGACGTCGTCATTCCCGGCCGAGAGGGGACGGCTCGGTGCCGGCAGCCGGCGCGGAGGGCTCCGCGTCCGCCTCATTGAAGGCGGCCGGGCGGCCATGCGCATGGCCGTCGAGGGGGCGACGTGCGGAAGGTCGGCGAGCGCGACGAGTTCGGTGGCGCCCCGAGTGGACGACCAGCGCACGCGGTCGCCGTCGTACAGGGCCCCACTCTCACGTACAAGAGCGGCTGGGCGCTGGCCGTGAAGGCCGGGCATGACATGTCATCGGAAGCTGAATCGGGATGAGTGGAGTCCCGACGCGGTCCTGGACGATCTCCGCTCCGCGGCCTTCGGAGACGCACTTCTCATGCCGGCCACGTCGCTGTTGACAGAGAGCCGCGCGCGAAGGGCGTGCAGGACAGGCCGTGGCCGAAGGGGCGCGTCTCCGTCGTGGTCCATGCCCTCGCCGGCGACCCGGTTGACGAAGACGACGGCGACACGGCGGCGGGGATGAGGGACTCAGGCTGCCGGCCAAAGGTCAGGCCGCATGTTCCGGGTTCCGCGGCGGCGTTGTTGTAGGTGATCTCCACGGTGACGGCGCGTCCTCATCCCCCGGGCTCGCCGGCCATCCGCCCGCCGACCCGGGCGGCGGTCTCCCGCAGCCAGATGTGGGCCGCGTCGTGGGTGTGCACCGGGTGCCACCACAGCGCCTCGCTCAGCGGCACCGCCTCGTAGGGCGGCTCCACCACGCGTACGGCGGCGAGCGGGGCGAGGAGCCGGGCGAGGCGGGCCTGGACGAGGGCGATGCGCCGGGTTCCGCTGACCAGCAGCGGCATGATCTGGAAGCTGTCGACGGAGACCTCGACGCGGGGCTCGATGCCCAGCATGCCGAGCTGTCGGACGGCCGGGGCGTCGTAGGTGCGCTGGTAGGTGACCCAGGGCAGCCGGGCCAGGTCTTCCCGGGTCAGCCGGTCGCCGACGCTCGGGTGGTCGTCGGCGACGAGGAAGACCCACCGGTCCCGGTAGAGGTCGGTGGCGGGGAAGTCGCTGATGACGCCGTGCGGCATCAGCAGGCCGTCGGTGGTGCTCAGCAGGGTGTCCGTGGCGTCCACCACGGTGGTCGGCGTCTGGGCGAACCGCAGTCGGATGCCGGGGGCCTCCTGGTGCACGACCCGGGCGAGTTCGGCGCCGAAGACGGCTACCGCGTAGTCGGACGCCACGAGTTTGAACTCACGGCTCTCCTTGGCCGGGTCGAAGTCCGCCTGGCTGGCGAAGAGGCGTTCCAGCAGGTCGTAGGCGGTGGACGCGCGGTCGAGGAGGACCTGTCCGAGGGCGGTGAGCTCGTAGTGGCCGCCGACCCGGGCCAGCAGGTCGTCGTCGAAGTGCCGGCGCAGGCGGGAGAGCGCCGCGCTCATGGCCGGCTGGCTGAGGCCGACGCGCTGTCCGGCGCGGGTGACGTTGCGCTCTTCGAGGAGAGCGCGCAGGGCGACGACGAGGTTGAGGTCCAGGCGACTGAGATTCACGGCGACTTTTCTCGTTGTTCGGCGATTACCTGCGGAAATTTGGCTCGTGGATGACTGCCATCCACGGAATCTATTTCCCTGATCGCGGGTGGCGAGTCCAGATTAGTGCCATCGCAATCAGGAGGACATGTCCGTGAAACCTGAAGCCGCGTCCGCCCTCTTCGCCGGACCCTTCGCCCTCGCCACCCTTTCGGCCCCCGAGGGGGCCGCTTTCCCCGCTCTCGTCAGCTCCGACGCCCAGGTGATCGACCTGCGGGACGCCCTGGACGACGCCGACTTGAGCGTGCGGGACCTCCTGAACGACTGGGAGGCGGTGCTGCCCCGGTTGACGGCCCTGGCCGGCGACGGCGCGCCACGACGCGCGCCCCTGGCGGAGTTCCGGGTGCACGCACCGGTCGAGCCGCGCCAGGTGTTCCAGTCCGGCGCCAACTACCGGCAGCACGTCATCGACCTGCACGTCGCGCACCGCGCGCCCGGGGACGAACGGCCGGAGGAGGAGCGGCGTGCGGAGGCCGCGGAGATCATGGACCGGAGGGCGGCCGAGGACCTGCCGTACGTGTTCATCGGCCTGCCGAGCGCCATCACCGGCCCGTACGACGATGTCGTGCTGCCCGCGTGGGCCGAGAAGCCCGACTGGGAGCTGGAGCTCGCCGCGGTGATCGGCCGCCCGGCCTACCAGGTGTCCGTCGAGGAAGCCCTCGGCCACGTCGCGGGCTACACGATCGCCAACGACCTGACCGACCGGGCCACCGTCTTCCGCCGGGACATGCCGCAGATCGGCACCGACTGGCTGCGCAGCAAGAACGCCCCGGGCTTCACGCCGCTCGGCCCCTGGATCGTGCCCGCCGCCTCGGTCGGGGACACGGGCAACCTGCGTCTGACGCTGAAGCTCAACGGCGAGACCATGCAGGACGAGTCGGCCAAGGACATGATCTTCGACGTCGCCCGCATGGTGTCCTACGCCTCGCGGACCGCCCGGCTGCTCCCCGGCGACCTGGTGCTCACCGGCTCCCCGGCCGGCAACGGCATGCACTGGGGCCGGCTGCTGCGTGACGGCGACGTCATGGACGCCTCCATCACCGGGCTCGGCGCCCAGCGCACCCGCTGCGTGGCGGAGGTGGCCCGATGACGCCGGACCGCACCGACCCCGAGGGCTCGATCGCCCGGACCGCGAAGGCGTGCTCCAACTGGAACCGCTGGGGCGAGGACGACGTGCTCGGCACCCTCAACTTCCTCGACGGGGCCAAGCGCCGCGAGGGTGCCGCACTGATCCGGCGGGGCGTCAGTTTCTCCCTCTCGCAGCGCTTCGACATCGACGGCCCGCAGAAGGGCTGGCGGCGGCGCACCAACCCGGTGCACACCATGCTGGACACCGGCACGGACGCGGCCCTCGGCAACCAGGGCCTGCCGCACGGGATCGGCGGCGCCGACGACGTCATCGCGATGCCGTTGCAGTGCTCCACCCAGTGGGACGGGCTCGGCCACATCTTCGACCACGGCAAGGCGTGGAACGGCCGCCCGGCCGAGAAGGTCGTCACCTCCGACGGCGACCAGGTCACCGGCGTCGAGCACATGGCCCCGCACGTCGCCGGACGCGGAGTGCTCCTGGACGTCGGCCGGGTCGTCGGCGAGGACGGGCAACTGCCGGACGGCTTCGCGATCACCGAGGAGCACCTGGCCGCGACCGCCGAGGCCCACGGTGTGCGGGTGGGTCGCGGCGACATCGTGCTCGTCCGCACCGGGCAGCTCGCCCGGGTGCGCCGCGACGGCTGGGGCGACTACGCCGGCGGGCCCGCGCCGGGGCTGTCGTTCACCACGGCGGGCTGGCTGCACGGCAGCGAGATCGCCGCCATCGCCACCGACACCTGGGGCTTCGAGGTCCGCCCGAACGAGTTCGAGCACGCCTTCCAGCCGCTGCACCAGGTCGCCATCCCCCACATCGGCCTGCTGATCGGCGAGATGTGGGACCTGGACGCCCTGGCCGAGGACTGCGCGGCCGACGGGGAGTACGCGTTCTGGCTCACCGCCGCGCCCCTGCCCATCACCGGGGCCGTCGGCTCACCCGTCAACCCGATCGCCGTCAAGTAGGCACCGGAACAGAGGAGTTCCCCATGAGCAGAGCCCGTAAGGTCCTGGTGATCGGCGGGGGTGCGGCCGGCAATGCCGTCACGATCCTGCTTCGCCGCGCCGGCCTCGCGGTGGACCTGGTCGAGGCCAAGGACGACTGGAACGCCACCGCCGGCTCCGGCATCACCCTCCAGGGCAACGCCCTGCGCGTCCTGCGCGAACTCGGCGTCTGGGAGCAGGTGGAGGCATCCGGCTTCGGCTTCGGCTCCGTCGCCATCACCGCCCCCGACGGCACCGTCCTGCACGCCCAGGACGACCTGCGCACCGGCGGCGACGACCTGCCCGCCACCGTCGGCATGCAACGCCCCCGGCTCCAGCAGATCCTCATCGACGCCGTGCGCGCCGGCGGCGCCACCGTCCGCCTCGGCACGACCGCCGAGATCCTGGGCCAGGACGCCGACGGCGTCTCCGTCCGCCTCTCCGACGGCACCGAGCACCGCTACGATCTCGTGGTCGCCGCCGACGGCCTCGGCTCCCGCACCCGCGCCGCGATCGGCATCGCCGCCAAGCCCGAACCGACCGGCATGGCCATCTGGCGCGTCGCGGCCCCGCGTCCGGCGGGCGTGACCCGCACCGACCTCGCCTACGGCGGACCGGCGTACATCGCCGGCTACTGCCCGACCAGCGAGTCCACCCTGTACGCGTACGTCGTCGAGGCCAACCGTGACCGCGCGTCGATCCCGCCGGAGTCGTACGCCGACGAGATGCGGAGCCTGGCCTCCTCCTACGGCGGCCACTGGCCGGAGATCACCGAGCACATCACCGACCCGACGGAGGTCAACTACACCTGGTTCGACCGGCTGCTGGTCGAGGGCTCCTGGCACCGCGGCCGGGTGGTGCTCGTCGGCGACGCCGCGCACTGCTGCCCGCCCACTCTCGCCCAGGGCGCCGCGCTGTCCCTGGAGGACGCCTGGGTGCTCTCGCAGACGCTGACCGGGTCCGACGCGTGGGACGACGACCTGTTCCAGACGTACTACGAGCGGCGGATCGCCCGAGTCCGCCCGGTCGTGGAGGCGTCGGTGCAGATCGGGCAGTGGCAACTAGACGGCGTCCGCGACGCCGACGTCCCCGGCCTGATGGGCCGCACGATGACCATGCTGAGGGAGCTGCCGTGACCGCCGAGAACGCTCCCCTCGCGGGCGCTCGTGCCGCGCAGGCCCCCACCGTGGACGTGCACGCCCACGTCCTGCTGCCCGAGGTCGAGGCGCTCGTCGCCGGCCTGCCCGGCCACGATGAGGCCAAGGAGCTGGACGCCCGCCGCAACGGCCCCGCCGCCCTCGCCGTCAGCGGCCTCATGGTCCGCGAGCGCATCCCGCGGCTGACCGACGCCGCCGTGCGCCTGGCCGCGATGGACGCCCAGGGCGTCGACGTGCAACTGGTCAGCCCCTCCCCCTCCCACTACCACTACTGGGCCGACGAGGACACCGCCGAGAAGCTGTACCGGCTCACCAACGAGGCCACGGCCGCGCACTGTTCCGCCGCCCCCGACCGTCTGCGCGGCCTCGGCCTGGCCCCGCTCCAGCACCCGGAGCAGGCGGTCCGGGCCCTGGACCATGCCCTGCAGCAGGGCCTTGCCGGAGTGGAGATCTCCAGCCACGCCCCCGGCCGGGAGCTGTCCGACCCGGCCTACGAGCCCTTCTGGACCCGGGCCGGGGAGACCGGCGCGCTCGTCTTCCTGCACCCCTTCGGCTGCACCCTCGACGAGCGGCTGGACCGGTGGTATCTGTCCAACACGGTCGGCCAGCCGGTGGAGAACGCCGTCGCGCTGTCGCACCTGATCTTCTCGGGGGTATTCGACCGCCACCCGGACCTGAGGCTGATCGCCGCGCACGGCGGCGGCTACCTGCCCACCCACATCGGCCGCTCCGACCACGCCTGGTCGGCCCGCTCCGACGCGGGCGCCGGCTGCGCCCACCTGCCCAGCAGCTACCTCGAGCGGCTGTACTTCGACTCCCTCGTCCACGACCCGCACGTGCTGCGCGAGCTGATCCGGGTCGCCGGTGCCGACCGGGTGCTCCTCGGGTCCGACTTCCCCTTCGACATGGGCACCGAGGACCCGGTCGGCGCCCTGCGCTCCGCCGGGCTCTCCGAGGCCGATTTCCACGCCGTCCGGGGCGGCAACGCCGCCGCCCTCCTCCGGAAGGACTGACACCATGAGTGCACGCCTGCTCACCCACCTGCGACACGTCGACCTCGCCGTACCCGACTACGACAAGCAGCTCGACTTCTACGCCGGCGTCTGGGGACTGACCAAGGTCGCCGAGGACTCCGGCATCTCCTTCCTGGCCGCCGAGGGCTCCCCCGAGCAGTACGTCGTCCGGCTCCGCAAGGCCGAGGAGAAGCGCCTCGACCTCGTCTCCTACGGCGCCGCGTCCCCCGCGGACGTCGACACCCTCGCCGAGCGGCTGCTCGCGGGCGGCGTGCAGCTGATCTCCCGGCCGGGCAAGGTCGACACCCCCGGCGGCGGCTACGGCTTCCGTTTCTTCGACGTCGACGGCCGCACCATCGAGGTCTCCGCAGACGTCGAGGTCCGCCGGCACCGCAGGATCGAGGAGAAGGAGTCCATCCCGGTCAAGCTCTCCCACGTCGTGCTCAACTCCCCTGATCTGAACCGCACCCGCGAGTGGTACGAGCGCCACCTCGGCTTCGCCCTCTCCGACACGCTCAGCTCGCCGCACATGGGTGAGGTCATGCACTTCATGCGGATCAGCAGCCAGCACCACTCCATGGCCCTCGCGAAGGGCCCGCACACCGCGCTGCACCACATCTCCTTCGAGATGCGCGGCATCGACGAGTACATGCGCGGCTCCGGGCGCGTCATCCGCGCGGGCTTCAAGAAGGTCTGGGGCCCGGGCCGGCACATGGCGGGCGACAACACCTTCACGTACTTCCTCGACCCGCACGGCAACACCGTCGAGTACACCACCGAACTGGAGTGCCTGGACGAGGACACCTGGCACCCCCACGTCTACGACTTCTCCCAGCCCGAGGTCACCGACCAGTGGGGCACCGCCAACCCCATGAACGAACTCGTCGCCAAGGAGTCCTTCAACGACCCCGACCGCGGCGTGTTCGTCGCCCCGCCGGTCTGATCCCCCCCGTACGCGTGGGACGCGGCCGCGGTGTCCACGCCCTGACTCGCGCCGCATGCGCGTCCCACTCTCCTGATCACACCCCGCTGGAGCCGCACCATGCGTTTCGCCGCGTACGAACACCGACACCGCCACCGGGTGGCGGTCGTGGAAGAGGACGGCACCCTCTTCCCCCTGCCGGGCGTCACCTCGCTCACCGCAATGATCCAGCAGACCGACGGGCTCCCCGGACTGCTCGCCGCCGGCGCCGCGGCCCTGGACGTCCCCCCGGGCCCGCACGTCTCCCAGGTCCGGTTGCTGCCTCCACTGCAGCCCGCGTCCGTGCGGGACTTCGTGACCTTCGAGGAGCACGTGGAGGGGGTGCGCCGGTCCGTGGAGGGCACCGGCGGCGTCCCCGAGCAGTGGTACGCGGCCCCGACCTTCTACTTCGCCAACCCGCACGCGGTCCACGGCCCGGGGGACGGCATCCCCGTACCCCCCGGTTCGGCCGTGCTCGACTTCGAACTCGAAGTGGGCGCCGTGGTCGGCCGGGAAGGCCGCGACCTCACCGCCGACCAGGCCCGCGACCACATCGTCGGCTACACCGTCTTCAACGACTGGTCCGCGCGCGATCTCCAGGGCGCGGAGATGAAGGTGGGCCTCGGCCCGTGCAAGGGCAAGGACACCGCCACCGCCCTCGGCCCGTACCTGGTCACCGCGGACGAGCTGGAGCCGTACCGGGACGCCGAAGGCTTCCTGCGCCTGGCGCTGACCGCCGAGGTCAACGGCGAGAAGGTCGGCGAGGACCTGCTGTCCAACATGAGCTGGACGTTCGAGGAGATGACCGCCTACGCCTCCCGCGGCACCCGCGTCGTACCCGGCGACGTCCTCGGCTCCGGCACCTGCGGCAACGGCGGCTGCCTCGCCGAACTCTGGGGCCGGCGCGGCGAACAGACCCCGCCGCCCCTGAAGCCCGGCGACTCCGTGACCCTCACCGTCGAGGGCATCGGCACCCTCACCAACACCGTCGTCCCCGGCGTCGAGCCCGTCCCCCTCCCCACAGGCCGGCGCCGGTCCCGGGAGCGGCCGTGAGCGACCTGCACCCCAAGAGGCTGCTCGGCAAGGTCGTCGTCGTCACCGGTGCCGCGGGCGGACAGGGCGCCGCCGAGGCCGAGTTGCTCACCCGCGAGGGCGCCCGCGTCATCGCCACCGACGCCACGGAAGCGCCGGGCTGCCGGCGCCTGGACGTCACCCGCGAGCAGGACTGGGCCGAACTCGCCGCCGAGCTGCGGGAGTCGTACGGGCACGTGCACGGCCTGGTCAACAACGCCGGCATCACCTGGCGGGCCCGCCTCGGCGACGTACGCCCCGAGGACATGGCCCGCGTCCACGCGGTCAACGTCGCCGGTCCGCTCCTCGGCATCCAGCACCTCGCGCCGCTCATGCCGCCGGGCTCCTCGGTCGTCAACGTCGGTTCCTCGGCGGCCCTCACCGCGCACTATCCGGTCGCCTACACGACCAGCAAGTGGGCGCTGCGCGGCCTGTCGAAGACCGCCGCCCTGGAACTGGGCCCGCGCGGCGTCCGCGTCAACACCGTCCACCCCGGCTACATCGAGACGGAGATGACGGCCTCCGCCGCGCCCGCCTTCCGCGAGGCCAACATCAAGGAGACGCCGCTCGGCCGCACCGGCTCCGCCGGCGAGGTGGCGCCGCTGGTCGTGTTCCTGCTGTCCGACGACGCGTCGTTCATCAGCGGTGCGGAGATCCCGGTGGACGGCGGCCTGACCGCGCACGGCGGCGTCAAGTCCGTCTCCGACGCCCTGCGGGAGGGGGCACCGTGAAGCGGCTGGAAGGCAAGGGGGCGCTGATCTCGGGGACCGCGCCAGCGGCGGGCTGCCGTGGCGCTACACGCCCGACGGCACCGTGGCCGTCGCCTGAAGGTCTTGACGGGGTTGGCCGACTCGTGCGCCCATCGGGTCGCGTGGTCAGGTGGTGGGGCGCGTGCCGGGGGTGTGGCCGAAGGTGCGGCGGAAGACGTCGATGAAGGTACTGGCGGACGACCAGCCGCAGTGGTGGGCGACGGTGGTGACGGGGGTGCCGTCGGCCAGGAGGATCAGGGCGTGGTGGAGCCTGATCTGGGTGCGCCATTGGGGGTAGGTGAGGCCGAGGTCGTCGCGGAGGCGGCGGGAGAGGGTGCGGGCGCTGGCGCCGATCCGGCGTCCGTGGTCGTCGAGGGAGCGGTTGTCGGCCGGGTCGGTGCGCAGGATGTCGTGCAGTGCGCGGAGCAGGGGGTCGGTGGGGGCCGGCAGGTGGAGGG
>NZ_QHJH01000180.1 GCF_003947455.1 Streptomyces sp. WAC 04229
GGCAGGGGCCGAGGTCGACGGACTCCCCCTCCCCCCCCCGGGCCCCGGCGGCCAGATCGCCCCCGCCACCCTGCACCTCGACCCCCTGCACGGCCTCCACATGGCCCGCACCCTCGGCGACCTCGGCCGCGCCCTCGGCACCCAGACCTGCCCCCTCGGCACCGAGACCGACAGCCAGGCCCTCATCGCCATCGACACCGAGGGCCGCGTCTACGCTCTCGACCACACCGGCGACTGGTACCTCGGCCCCGACATCGACACCGCCCTCGCGGCACTCGTCGCCGGCACCCAGCCGACCCGCCTCACCACCGGCTGACCCCACACGGCCACCCGCGCGGCTACGACGCCGGAATCACCGCCGACACCCGGAAACCCCCCGCATCCGTCGGCCCCGACACGAACACACCCCCGAGCGCCGCCACCCGCTCCTTCATCCCCACCAGCCCATTGCCACCCGACGGCAACCGCGCCGACGTCGCGGCCTCGGACGGCGGCTCGTTCTCCACCTGCATCGCGATCTCCGACACCCGGTGCGCCAACCGCACATACGTCTTCGCCCCCGCCGCGTGCTTGTGCACGTTCGTCAGCGCCTCCTGCACCACCCGGAACGCCGTCGCCTCCACCTCCGCCGCGTAAACCCGCGCCTCCCCCTCCACGGACAGATCGACGACCATCCCGGCCGCCTCCGACTGCCCGACCAACTCGTCCAGCTCGGACAGGCACGGACCGTCCGACTCCGCGTCATCCACCGCCCGCGACGCCGCCGCGGCCGCCGCCACACCCACCGCCGCCAACGGCACCGAGGCCCGCTCCGCACGGGCACCCTCCCCACCACTGCGCAGCACACCGAGCATCTCCCGCAGCTCCGTCAACGCCTGCCGCCCCATGTCCCCCACGAGCGCGGCGTTCTTCACCGCCTTCTCCGGATCCTTCCGCGCCACCGCCTGCAACGCCGCCGCGTGCACCACCATCAGGCTCACCCGGTGCGCCACCACGTCGTGCATCTCCCGCGCGATCCGCGTCCGCTCCTCACCCCGCGCCCACTCCGCGCGCTCCTCCGCCCGCTCCGCGAGCAACTGGAGCTCCCGCTCCAGCGAGTCCGCCCGCTCCCGCAGGCTCTCCATCAACCGACGCCGCTGCCCCACGTACAGCCCCAGCAGCAACGGCGGCGCCGTCAGTCCCAGCGACGTCGCGATCGACGCGAACGGCAGGAACCAGTCCCCCAGATCCACCCCGTCCCGCGCCATGTCCTGCCGCAGCCGCACGAACGTCACGATCAACGTCCCCAGCAACGACATCCCGGCCAGCGACCCGATGATCCGCCGCGGCAACTCCGACGCCGCCAGCGTGTACAGGCCGACGACGCCCATCAGGAAGCCCATCTCGGCCGGCGTGACGGCGATCGCCACCAGCACCACCGCGATCGGCCACCTGCGCCGCACCACCAGCACCGAGCCGGCCAGCAGCCCGAAGACGACCCCCACCGCCAACGGGATCCCGGCGTCCCGCGCGAACGGAACCCCCTCCGCCGCGCACTCCAACGCGGACACGGCACCGAGGCTCACATCGAGCACCGCGCCGCGCCGCCTGTCCCACCACCAAGGCCCACCCCGGGCCGGCACGTGGTCTTCCCCCGTCGTGGTCATGCCTCCAGCCTACGGGCGCGACCCGCCCCATTTCCGGTGACTTTCGACAAACGATAGGACGCGATATCCCTCGAACTGGTGAACCCTTCGCCATTCGGGGCCGGACGCGAGGATTCCGGCTGGACGGTATGCCCATGGCACGTTCACAGAACAAGTACGCGGACTTCGAGGGCTTGCGGGAGCGGGCGGTGGCGCTGCGGCGCGAGGGCCTCAGCCGCCGCCAGATCCGCGACCGGCTGCACGTCGACAACAACGACCTCCTCAACCGACTGCTGGAGGGCGAGCCGCCGCCCGAGTGGACGAAGCGCCCGAACGCGAAGGACGACGTGCGGGAGCGGGCACGGGAGCTACGGCTCCAGGGGTGGACGTACGACCAGATCCAGATGGAGCTGGGGTGCAGCAAGGGCTCGATCTCGCTCTGGGTACGGGATCTGCCGAAGCCGGAGCGACGGGATCCGTCTGAGCAGGCGAAGCTCGCGGCACGGAAACGGTGGGAGCATGAGCTGGCGGTGCGCGACGAGGATCGAAGGCAGACCAAGGAGGCCGCCGCTCGGGAGATCGGCAGCATGACCGACCGTGAGCTGTTCGTGGCCGGAGTCGCCCTCTACTGGGCAGAAGGCACAAAGGACAAGGCGTACGACAGGCGAGAAAATGTCACCTTCGTCAACAGCGACCCCGGCGTGATCAAGGTCTACCTCGCTTGGCTCCACCTGCTAGGAGTGGAACCGGAGCGACTGGCGTATCGGCTAATGATCCACATGACGGCAGACGTCGAGGGAGCAAAGCGGTACTGGGCCGACCTCGTCGGCGTGGACATCTCCAGGCTCCAAAAGACGACGATCAAGAAGCACAACCCGAAGACTGTCCGGAAGAATGTGGGCGACAACTACCGCGGCTGCTTCGTCATTCGCGTCTCACAGGGTGCCGACCTGTACCGGCGTATCGAAGGCTGGTGGACAGGCATGGTCGCCGGGATCACGACGCCATCCACCTCAGGTATGGTCTGACGCAGCCATCCGCCATGGGGTAACTGGTAGCCCGCGGGCCTTTGAAGCCCTGTAGTGCTGGTTCGAATCCAGCTGGCGGAGCTGCTCGGTTCGGGCCCTGACTCCACCGTCAGGGCCCGCACTCATGCCCCCCTCAAACCGCCCCGGTATCCTGCGGATGTCCCCACCCCCAACAGCCGAAGGGCATCCCGTGAGCGCCATTCGCCCGGCAGCCGTCGTCGTTCTCGCAGCGGGTGAGGGCACCCGTATGAAGTCGGCCACACCCAAGGTCCTGCACGAGCTGTGCGGCCGGTCCCTCGTGGGGCACGTGCTCGCCGCCTCCGGTGAGCTGGACCCGCAGAACCTGGTCGTCGTGGTCGGGCACGCCCGCGAGAAGGTCACCGCGCACCTCGCCGAGGTCGCCCCCGACGTGCGCACCGCCGTGCAGGAGCAGCAGAACGGCACCGGGCACGCGGTGCGGATGGGCCTGGAGGCGCTGGGCGGCGCCGTGGACGGGACCGTGGTCGTGGTCTGCGGCGACACCCCGCTGCTGACCGGCGAGACCCTCAAGGCCCTCGCCACCACGCACTCCGCCGACGGGAACGCCGTGACGGTGCTGACGGCCGAGGTGCCGGACGCGACGGGGTACGGCCGGATCGTGCGGGAGGAGGGCACCGGCGCCGTCACCGCGATCGTGGAGCACAAGGACGCTTCCGAGGCGCAGCGGGCGATCCGGGAGATCAACTCGGGTGTCTTCGCGTTCGACGGGCGGCTGCTCGCCGACGCGCTGGGGAAGGTGCGGACGGACAACAGCCAGGGCGAGGAGTACCTGACGGACGTCCTCGGGATCCTGCGCGAGGCCGGGCACCGGGTGGGCGCCTCGGTGGCCGGTGACCACCGGGAGATCGCGGGGATCAACAACCGCGTGCAGCTCGCCGAGGCCCGTCGGATCCTCAACGACCGGCTGCTGACGCGGGCGATGCTGGCCGGTGTGACGGTCGTCGACCCGGCGAGCACGTGGGTCGACGTGACGGTGACGTTCGAGCAGGACGTCGTGGTCCACCCTGGTACGCAGCTGCACGGTGCGACGCATCTGGCCGAGGGCGCCGAGGTGGGGCCGAACTCGCGGCTCACGGACACCCGGGTCGGGGCGGGGGCGCGGGTGGACAACACCGTGTCCTACAGCGCGGACGTGGGCCCGCAGGCGTCGGTCGGTCCGTTCGCGTATCTGCGGCCGGGGACCCGTCTCGGTCTGAGGTCCAAGGTGGGTACGTACGTGGAGACGAAGAACGCGTCGGTCGGCGAGGGGACGAAGATCCCGCACCTGTCGTACGTGGGTGACGCGACGATCGGTGAGTACACCAACATCGGTGCCGCGAGTGTGTTCGTGAACTACGACGGGCAGGACAAGCACCACACGACCGTCGGCTCTCATTGCCGTACGGGTTCGGACAACATGTTTGTGGCTCCTGTCACGGTCGGGGACGGTTCCTACACCGCCGCCGGCTCGGTGATCACGAAGGACGTGCCGCCCGGTTCGCTGGCCGTGGCCCGCGGCCAGCAGCGGAATATCGAGGGCTGGGTGGCTCGGAAGCGTCCGGGGAGCGCGGCGGCGAAGGCGGCCGAGGCGGTCTCCCGGGAGGCGGGAAGCGAAGACTGACCGGAAACCGGCGCGTCGAACACGGCGTACCGTGATAAGTGCACATCCGCACCCCACCAGCTGAGACGCCCCCGCGGCCAGTCGGGAGAGCGCTCGTGACGCTCAGCTGCGAACCTCTGAGGAGACAGTGCTGTGACCGGGATCAAGACGACCGGCGAGAAGAAACTGATGTTCTTCTCCGGCCGCGCCCACCCCGAGCTTGCCGAGGAGATCGCCCACCAGCTGGGTATCGGGGTCGTCCCGACGAAGGCGTTCGACTTCGCCAACGGTGAGATCTATGTGCGTTATCAGGAGTCGGCGCGTGGTGCGGACTGCTTCCTGATCCAGAGCCACACGGCCCCGATCAACAAGTGGGTCATGGAGCAGCTGATCATGATCGACGCGCTGAAGCGCGCGTCCGCCCGCTCCATCACGGTCATCGTGCCGTTCTACGGTTACGCGCGGCAGGACAAGAAGCACCGCGGACGTGAACCGATCTCGGCGCGTCTGATCGCGGATCTGATGAAGACCGCGGGTGCGGACCGGATTCTCGCCGTGGATCTGCACACGGACCAGATCCAGGGGTTCTTCGACGGCCCGGTGGACCACCTGTTCGCGCTGCCGCTGCTCGCGGACTACGTGGGCGCGAAGGTGGACCGTTCGAAGCTGACGGTGGTCTCTCCGGACGCGGGCCGGGTGCGGGTGGCGGACCGCTGGTGCGACCGTCTGGGCGCGCCGCTGGCGATCGTGCACAAGCGGCGCGACAAGGACGTGGCGAACCAGGTCACGGTGCACGAGGTCGTGGGTGACGTGAAGGGGCGCATCTGCGTCCTGGTCGACGACATGATCGACACCGGTGGCACGATCTGTGCCGCGGCGGACGCCCTGTTCGCGCACGGTGCGGAGGATGTCATCGTGACCGCGACGCACGGTGTGCTGTCGGGTCCGGCGGCGGACCGGCTCAAGAACTCGAAGGTGAGCGAGTTCGTGTTCACGGACACGCTGCCCACGCCGAACGAGCTGGAGCTGGACAAGATCACGGTGCTGTCGATCGCGCCGACCATCGCGCGCGCGGTGCGCGAGGTGTTCGAGGACGGTTCGGTGACGAGCCTGTTCGACGAGCAGTGAGCGTCGTGCAGTAACCGTTCTGCAGAGCGCACAGAGATCGTTTTGGGTGCGGCCTCCCCCTCCGAGTAGACTGCTGAAGTTGCTCGGCGAGGGAGGCCGTACCCGTGTCGCGGGTTCGGTTGTCCGTTATCGACGCGCTCTTCGTAGCAGGCCGTTCGTGGCCGGGTGACCACGTCCGTTTCTACCTCTACGAGGAGTGATCATGTCCGAGGTGAAGATCTCCGCCGGCACGCGCACCGAGTTCGGCAAGGGTGCCGCCCGCCGTATCCGCCGTGAAGACAAGGTTCCCGGCGTTCTGTACGGCCACGGTTCCGACCCGCTGCACCTGACGCTGCCGGGCCACGAGCTGCTCATGGCGCTGCGTACGCCGAACGTCCTGATCGCGCTGGACATCGACGGCAAGACCAACGAGCTGGCGATCCCGAAGTCCGTGCAGCGTGACCCGATCAAGGGCTTCCTGGAGCACGTCGACCTGCTGCTCGTGAAGCGCGGCGAGAAGGTCGAGGTCACGGTTCCGGTGCAGGCCGAGGGCGAGCTGGCCCCGGGCAACTTCCTGCTGGAGTACGTCCTGGACGCGCTGCCGGTCGAGGCCGAGGCCACGCACATCCCGGAGCAGGTCACCGTGTCGGTGGAGGGTCTGGAGGCCGGTGCCTCGATTCACGCCAAGGACGTCAAGCTGCCGTCCGGTGTGAAGCTGACCGTCGACGACGACGCCGTCGTGCTGCAGGTCCTGGCCGCGCAGGCCGAGGAGCCCGCCGCCGAGGGCGAGGGTGAGACCGAGGGCGAAGAGGCCGCCGAGGCCTGATCGTCCCCCGGGCCCTGTCGGGCCTGGGTCATCATGTGGTCGGCCGCTGTTCCCGTGCGGAGCAGCGGCCGACGCGTATGTGCGGACGGGTAGCGAGGAGACATGGACGTGACGACGGACGCGAGTGCGCCCTGGCTGATCGCCGGCCTGGGCAATCCGGGCCCCGAGTACGCCGCGAACCGGCACAACGTCGGCTTCATGGTGGCGGATCTGCTGGCGGACCGGATGGGGGCGCGGTTCAAACGGCACGGCAAGGCGCAGGCGCAGGTGGTCGAGGGGCGGATCGGTCCGCCCGGGCCGGCGGGCCGGCGGGTGATCCTGGCGAAGCCGATGTCGTTCATGAACGTGTCGGGCGGTCCGGTGACGGCACTCGCGGACTTCTACAAGGTCCCGCTCGCCAACATCGTGGCGGTGCACGACGAGTTGGACATCGACTACGGCGTGCTGCGGCTGAAGCTGGGCGGCGGGGACAACGGGCACAACGGGCTGAAGTCGATCACGAGGGCGTTGGGCCGGGAGTACCACCGGGTGCGGTTCGGGATCGGGCGGCCGCCGGGGCGGATGCAGGTGGCGGACTTCGTGCTGCGCGACTTCGCGTCGGCCGAGCGCAAGGAGCTGGACTACTTCGTGGACCGGGCGGCGGACGCGGTGGAGGCTCTGATCCTCGAGGGGCTGGAGCGGGCGCAGAGCACGTACAACTCCTGACTTGTCCGTTGATGGCGCGCGGGCGAGTTGACCCACCGCTCAGGTATGGCCAATGATCCCGGCCATGCCTGCCTCCGCCGCCGCCCCTCGTCCCCGTCAGGCCTCGTACGCGCTGCTCAGGTTCGGCCGGATCGCGGCGATGGGCACGGTCGCGGCGCTGATCCTGATCGCGGGTGTGTGGGCGTCCTGGGGTACGGCCCAGCATGTGCTGCTGACCAAGGGCCGGGAGCAGGGCACGGTCGAGGTGACGGAGTGCGCCGACGGTTCGTGCAGCGGGCCGTACGCGCCGGTGTCGGCGGGGTCCCGGGAGCGGGCGCGGGTCGTCGTGGAGGACTCGGTCGCCGTGGCCGAGGGGCGGGCGTACTCGGTGGTGGTGAAGCCGGGGAGCGACCAGGTGGTGCGTTCCGGTCCGGCGGGGGTGCTGTACGCGTGGGTGCCGCTGGGCGGGGCGCTGCTGCTGGCGTCGGTGGTGGTGGCCGGGGGGCTGCGGCGGACGCGGACGGCGTGGGCGATGGCCGGGGCGGGTGTGGCGCTGCTGACGGCGGCGTTCTTCGCGGTGTGAGTTCCCGCGTACGGCATGGTTGACCGCGTACGGCACGGCGGTGCCCCCGGGCTCTTGGTGAGCGCGGGGGCACCGTCCTGTTACGGGGCCGCGGTCAGCCGGTGTTGCGCAGGCCCGCCGCCACGCCGTTGACGGTGAGGAGCAGGGCGCGGGCGAGGAGCGGGTCGGGGTCCGTGCCGGCGGCGGCCGCCTCGCGCTGGCGGCCGAGGAGGGCGACCTGGAGGTAGGAGATGGGGTCCAGGTAGGCGTCGCGGATGCTGAACGTCTGCTTGAGGACGGGGTCGGCGTCGAGCAGTTCGCTCTCGCCGGTGACCCGCAGGACCTCCTGGACGGTCAGCTCGTGCTCGGCCTTGATGGCGTCGAAGACGTGCTTCAGCTCGTCGGGGACGAGGGTGTCGACGTAGTGCTGCGCGATCCGCAGGTCGGTCTTGGCGAGGGTCATCTCGACGTTGGAGATGAAGTTGCGGAAGAAGTGCCAGTGCTGGTGCATCTCTTCGAGGACGGCGTCGCCCTCCTGGCGCACGCCCGCCTCGCGCAGCGCCTTGAGGCCGGAGCCGACGCCGAACCAGCCGGGGACGATCTGCCGCGACTGGGTCCAGCCGAACACCCACGGGATGGCCCGCAGTCCGTCGAGGGAGACGCCCGAGCCGGGACGGCGCGAGGGCCGCGAACCCAGGTGCAGGTCGGCGAGCTGGTCGACCGGCGTGGAGGCCAGGAAGTACGCGGGCAGGTCGGGGTCCTCGACGAGTGACCGGTACGCGGTGTGGGCGGCGTCGGAGACGACGTCCATGGCGGCGTCCCAGCGGGCGAGGGCCTCGTCGGACTGGCGGGGCGCGGTGTGCAGCGCGGACGCCTGGAGGGTGGCCGCGACGGTCAGTTCCAGGTTCTCCCTGGCCAGCGACGGGATGAGGTACTTGTCGGAGATGACCTCGCCCTGCTCGGTGACCTTGATCTCGCCTTCCAGGGTGCCCCAGGGCTGGGCGAGGATCGCGTCGTGGGTGGGGCCGCCGCCGCGGCCGACGGTGCCGCCGCGGCCGTGGAAGAGGCGCAGCCGTACGCCGTGGCGGTGGGCGACGTCGCGCAGCCGGCGCTGGGCGCGGTGGATCTCCCACTGCGAGGTGGTGATGCCGCCGAACTTGGAGGAGTCGGAGTAGCCGAGCATGACCTCCTGGACGTCCCCGCGCAGCGCGACAAGACGCCGGTAGGAGGGGTCGGCGAGGAGGTCCTCCAGGATGGTGTCGGCGGCCTTCAGCTCGTCGGTGGTCTCCAGGAGCGGCACGATGCCGATCTTCGCCCAGCCGGCGTGCAGGTCGATCAGGCCGGCCTCGCGGGCCAGCACGGCGGCGGCGAAGACGTCGTCGGCGCCCTGGCACATCGAGATGATGTAGGACTCGATGACCTCGGGACCGAAGACCTCCAGGGCGCGCCGGACCGTCTGGAAGACGCCGAGGGTCTTCTCGCCCGGCGCGTCGACGGGCGCCGGGGTGGGCGCCAGCGGACGCCGGGAGCGCAGCTCCTTGGCGAGGAGCTTGGCGCGGTACTCGCGCGGCATGTCGGCGTAGCGCCAGGACTCCTCGCCGAGCCGGTCGAAGAGCTGGCCGAGCGCGTGGTGGTGGGCGTCGGCGTGCTCGCGGACGTCCAGGGTGGCGAGCTGGAGGCCGAAGGCGGCCAGGGTGCGGATGGTGCGGGCCAGGCGGCCGTCGGCGAAGAGGCCGCCGCGGTGCTCGCGCAGGGAGGCCTGGATCACGCGCAGGTCGTCGAGGAGTTCGGCGGTGCCGAGGTAGTCGCGGCCGTCCTCGTGGGCGGTGCCCTTGGCGAGGCGCTGCTTGGTGTTCTCCAGCTTCTGCCGGATGCAGGTGGCCTTGAGCCGGTAGGGCTCCTCGGCGTTGAGCCGCTTGTAGCGGGGGCTGATCTCGGGGAGCCGGTCGAGGTCGGCCTGGAGGGAGGCGAGGAGCTCCTCGGTGGCGCCGGCGTAGCGGATCGAGTTGGAGAGGAAGCCGCGCAGCTCGTCGATCATCTCCAGGGCGTCGTTGATGCCGTGCTCGTGCTGGAGGATGAGGACGTCCCAGGTGACCTGGGGGGTGACGTTGGGGTTGCCGTCGCGGTCGCCGCCGATCCAGCTGCCGAAGGTGAGCGGGCGGGTGCCGTCGGGGAGCTTGACGCCGGCCCGCTCCAGCTCCGCGGTCAGGTCCTCCAGGACGTCGCCGACGGCGCCCGCGTGCAGCTCGTCGAGGTAGTAGATGGCGTTGCGGGCCTCGTCGGCGGGCTCGGGGCGGACGACGCGGAGTTCGTCGGTCTGCCACACGAGGTCGATGTTCTCGGCGAGGCGGGTGTCCAGGCGGCGCCGGTCGGACTCGATGACCGGGGTGTCCAGGAGGGCGGCGATGCGGCGCAGCTTGTTGAGGACGGAGCGGCGCGCTGCCTCGGTGGGGTGCGCGGTGAAGACGGGGCGCACGTTGAGGTTGCGGACGGTCTCCTGGAGGTGCTCCGGGTCGGCGTCCTTGAGGCGGTCGGCCGTGCGGGCGAGCAGTCCGCCCTCGGCGGCGCGCTTGGCGCCCAGCTCACGGCCTCGGTGCACCTGCTCGGTGACGTTGGCGAGGTGGAAGTAGGTGGAGAAGGCGCGGACCAGCTTGGCCGCGGTCTCCAGTTCGGTGCCGCGCAGCAGTTCCGCGGCGGCCTCCCCGTCCTCTCGGGTGAGTCGGCGCACCTTCTCGACGAGTTCCAGCAGCTCGGGGCCTTCCTGCCTCACGAGGGTCTCTCCGAGGAGGTCGCCCAGCCGGCGGATGTCGGCTCGCAGTTCGCTGCTGGTCGTCGTGGTGGTCTGGTCGTCGGCACTGCTCACAGGTGCGGCTCCTTGCAGTGTTGAAGCTCGTCTGGGAGGGAACCCGGACGGCGTCTCGCGCGGCGGGCGCCGCTTACGGGCCGGACGTCCGGGAATTATTCAGAGCGGACCGCGCTGTCCGACCGACTCCCAGGATAGGTGTCGGCCCGGACGCGCAGGTTCTCGGGCTCTTGCCGCGCGGCAACGCGCTGCCATACTTACGTCGCCGTAGGTTACGGAACCGTAGGAAAAGTGTGCATGGTTCCCGAGGCCCGGCACCGGACACCACCCTCGACCCCCCAGGGGACGCACATGACCACGAGTTCCGATGTGATCCCAGACGCTTCGCAGCCCTCCGGCGACGCCGCCGCGTCGTCCGCCACCCTGGGCGGTGAGCAGAAGCGGTCGATCGAGCAGATCACCCTGCTGCTGTTCATCGCCGTCCCGTTCCTCGCGCTGGTGGCGGCGGTGCCGCTGGCGTGGGGGTGGGGCGTGAGCTGGCTGGACCTGGGGCTGCTGGTCTTCTTCTACTTCCTCGGCTGCCACGGCATCACGATCGGCTTCCACCGTCACTTCACCCACGGCTCCTTCAAGGCGAAGCGGCCGCTGAAGATCGCGTTGGCGATCGCGGGCTCGATGGCGGTCGAGGGGCCGCTGGTCCGCTGGGTGGCCGATCACCGCAAGCACCACAAGTTCTCCGACGACGAGGGCGACCCGCACTCGCCGTGGCGGTACGGGGAGACGGTGCCGGCCCTGATGAAGGGCCTGTGGTGGGCGCACATCGCATGGATGTTCGACGAGGAGCAGACGTCGCAGGAGAAGTACGCGCCGGACCTGATCAAGGACCCCGCACTGCGCGCGATCTCCCGCCAGTTCGTCCTGTGGACGCTGCTGTCGCTGGCCCTGCCCGCGCTGATCGGCGGGCTGGTCACGATGTCGTGGTGGGGAGCGTTCACCGGGTTCTTCTGGGGTTCACTCGTCCGGGTGGCGCTGCTGCATCACGTGACCTGGTCGATCAACTCGATCTGCCACGCGGTGGGGAAGCGCCCCTTCAAGTCGCGTGACCGCTCGGGCAACGTGTGGTGGCTGGCGATCCTGTCCTGCGGCGAGTCCTGGCACAACCTGCACCACGCCGACCCGACCTCGGCGCGGCACGGCGTCATGCGCGGTCAGCTCGACTCGTCGGCCCGGCTGATCCGCTGGTTCGAGGCGTTCGGATGGGCGTACGACGTGCGCTGGCCGTCACGCTCGCGTATCGATTCGCGCCGCAACACCGAGCAGGACGGCGCCCGCCGCCGTAAGGAGACGGCGAAGGCTGCATGATTGACGGCGTGGCGACCGACTCCAGCAGCACCCCAGGCAACGAGAAGCCCCGGCGCGCGCGCCGCACCCGGATGACCGGTGCCGAGCGCCGCCAGCAGTTGCTGGAGATCGGCCGCACCCTCTTCGCCGCGAAGGGCTTCGAGGGCACCTCCGTGGAGGAGATCGCGGCGAAGGCCGGGGTCTCCAAGCCGGTGGTCTACGAGCACTTCGGCGGCAAGGAGGGGCTGTACGCGGTGGTGGTGGACCGCGAGATGCGGCGGCTGCTCGACATGGTGACCGGCTCGCTGACCGCCGGCCACCCGCGCGAGCTGTGCGAGCAGGCCGCGTTCGCGCTCCTGGACTACATCGAGGAGTACACGGACGGCTTCCGCATCCTGGTCCGCGACTCCCCCATCCCGCAGTCGACGGGCTCCTTCGCCTCGCTCATCTCCGACATCGCCACCCAGGTGGAGGACATCCTGGGCCGCGAGTTCAAGAACCGCGGCTTCGACGCCAAGCTGGCCCCGCTCTACGCGCAGGCGCTGGTCGGCATGGTCGCGCTGACCGGCCAGTGGTGGCTGGACGTGCGCAGGCCGAAGAAGGCGGAGGTGGCCGCCCACCTGGTGAACCTGGCCTGGCACGGCCTGGACGGCCTGGAGCCCAAGCCCCGGCTCATAGGGCACCGCAAGAGCTGACCGCGGCCACCGGTACCGGGAGAACACAGATGCAGCCGCTGCGCGGAGTCACGGTCGTCTCGCTGGAGCAGGCGATCGCCGCACCCTACGCGAGCCGTCAGCTCGCCGACCTCGGCGCCCGGGTGATCAAGGTGGAGCGCCCCGGCACGGGGGACTTCGCCCGCGCCTACGACTCCCGGGTGAAGGGACTCAGCTCGCACTTCGTCTGGGCCAACCGCGGCAAGGAGTCCCTCACCCTGGACATCAAGGACCCCCGCGGCAAGGACGTGCTGCTCCGGCTGATCGCGGGCGCCGACGTGTTCCTCCAGAACCTGGCGCCGGGGGCGGCGGCACGCGCGGGTCTGGGCGCCGAGGAGCTGCGGGCGCTCCACCCGGAGCTGATCGTGTGCGACATCTCCGGCTACGGCAGTCCAGGGCCCTACGAGGGGCGCAAGGCGTACGACCTGCTGGTGCAGTCCGAGGCGGGGCTGCTGTCCGTCACGGGCACGCCGGACGAGATGGCCAAGGTGGGCATCCCGGTGTCGGACATCGCGGCGGGCACGCACGCCTACAGCTCGATCCTGGCGGCGCTGCTGGAACGCGGCCGGACCGGCCGGGGCACGCACCTGGACGTGTCGATGCTGGAGGCCACCGTGGAGTGGATGGGCTTCCCCCTGTACTACGCGTACGACGGCGGGGAGCCGCCGCCCCGGGCGGGCGCCGCGCACGCGACCATCCACCCGTACGGCCCGTACACGGCCGGCGACGGGAAGACCGTCATGATGGCCGTGCAGAACGAGCGGGAGTGGCGCGGCTTCTGCACCATCTTCCTGAACCGCCCGGAGCTGGCCGACCACCCGCACTACGCCACCAACGCGGACCGCAACACGCACCGCGAGGCGCTCGGCGCGATCGTCGCGGCCCGTTTCGCGGAGCTGACCGGCGCGGAGGCGATCGAGCTGCTCGGCGCGGTGCCGGTGGCCAACGCGCGGGTCAACACGCTCGCCGACGTCTGGGAGCACCCGCAGCTCGCCGCGCGCGGGCGCCGGTACGAGGTCGCGACGCCGGCCGGTCCGGTCCCGGCGCTGGCTCCGCCGGGGCCGACCGGGGACGCGCCCCGCATGGACGCCGTGCCGGCGCTGGGCGAGCACACCCGCGCCATCCTGGGCGAGCTCGGCCTGTCCGGCGACGCCGTCGACGCGCTGGTCGAGGAGGGCGTGGCGTGACTGGGCCGGGGCGCCCGGGGAGCGCCTCCGGTGCGTCCGGCGTCATGGGCGGGGGCGCTCGCCGGGCTCCAGGAACTCCAGGCGGTTGCCGACCGGGTCGGCGCAGTAGAAGCGCCGGTGGCCGGGCAGCTCGTCGTCCCAGGTGACGGACGCGCCCCGGGCCTCCAGCCGGGCGGCGTACGCCTCGATCCCGGTGACCCGCAGCCCGGGATGGGCTTTGCGGGCCGGGCGGAACCCGGGCTCGATCCCCAGGTGCAGCCGGACGGTGCCCGCCTGGAACCAGCAGCCGCCGCGGGCCGCGAGGGCGGGCGGCTTGGGGGTCTCTGCCATGCCGAGGACGCCCGTGTAGAACGCGCGCAGCGACTCCTCGGAGCCGGGCGGCGCGGCGAGCTGCACGTGGTCGACCGCGGTGATCACGACTGCAGCGGCTTGCGGGCGACGGCGAAGACGCGGCGGAACGGGAAGGGGGTGCCGTGCGGTCCGGCCGGGTAGGCGGCGCGGAGGACCGTTCGGTACTCCTCGACGAAGGTGTCGCGGGCGGCCGGGTCGTCGTCGAGGGCGGCCAGTACGGGGCGCAGTCCCGTTCCCTTCACCCAGTCCAGCACGGCGTCCTCGCCGTCCAGCAGGTGGACGTACGTCGTCTCCCAGACGTCGGCGGTGCAGCCGGTGGCGGTGAGGTGGGCGAGGTAGGCCTCGGGGGTGAGGACGGCGTCGTCGTGGCGCAGGACGCCCGCGAGACGGTCCCGCCAGCGCCGGGAGTGGGCGAGTTCGCGCATCAGGCGGTGGCTGGGGGCGTCGAAGTTGCCGGGCACCTGGAAGGCGAGAGTGCCGCCGGGGGCGAGCCGGCCGATCCAGTCGGGGATGCGGTCGACGTGGCCGGGGACCCACTGGAGGGTGGCGTTGCTGACGAGGAGGCCGAGGGGCTCGTCGGGGGTCCAGGTGCGGGCGTCGGCGGGGGCGAAGTCGAGGTGGCCGCCGCCGGGGGTGGGGCCGGCGTACTGCCGGGCCCGGTCGAGCATCCGGGGCGAGTTGTCGTAGCCGGTGATGCGGGCGGTGGGCCAGCGGTCGGCGAGCAGGGCGGTGGCGTTGCCCGGGCCGCAGCCGAGGTCGGCGATGCGGGGCGGCTCGCCCGGCAGGTCCGGGACACGGGCGAGGAGGTCGGTGAAGGGCCGGGCCCGGTGATCGGCGTGGCGGAGATACTGGGCGGGGTCCCAGGCGGGGGC
>NZ_QHJH01000181.1 GCF_003947455.1 Streptomyces sp. WAC 04229
CCGGGCATTACGGTGGGACACGAAGACCTCCGTGCGGTGCAGTCCTAGACAGCTCCACCACACCGGAGGTCTTCGCCATGATCAAGCCCCGCCAGCGTTAACAACGCTCGTGATCAATACACCTAGCCGCGCACTCCGCACAGATGCAGCAGCGCCGCCGTCCCGCGGTACGGGTCCGTCCGGCCGGCCCGCTCCTCGGCGGCCAGCAGCGGTTCGAGATCGGCCGGGGGAGCGGTCTCGTCGCTCGCCGTGTCCGTGAAGACCCGGACGCCGTACCAGACGTGCAGCGGGGCGCCGATGCTCGCGAGCTTCGCCGTCAGCGTCGCCAGCCGGTCCGCGCGCACGTCGAGGCCGAGGCGGTTCCGGTACTGCGTGGTGTCGAAGGCGGTCAGCGCGCCGGCCCAGTCGCCGTGCAGTCCAGGGCGCATGGCGAGCGCGTCGCCGTTGCGCACCAGGAGTGACAGCAGGCCGCCCGGCGCGAGCATCCGGGCCAGCCCCGCGAGCAGCGGATCGGGTTCCTCGACGTACATCAGCACGCCGTGGCAGAGCACCACGTCGAAGCTGCCGGGCAGGAAGTGCACGCCGGTGTCCCGGCCGTCCCCCTCGACGATCCGCATCCGCTCCCGGATGCCCTCCGGCTGCCCGGCCAGGGCGTCCCGCGCCGCGGCGATCATCGTGGCGTCCCGCTCCACGCCGGTCACCTGGTGCCCGGCCCGGGCCAGCCGCAGCGCCTGGGTGCCCTGGCCCATGCCGACGTCGAGCACCCGCAGGCGCCTGCCCACGGCGAAGCGGCCGGCTATCTGCTCGTCCAGCTGTCGCGCCACCATCTCCTGCCGTACGACGTTGCGCAGACCCGGCAGTTTCGCTGTCCAGCTCTGGGCCGCGTCACCGGCGAAAGGCGTCGTGCTCAGGGCCGCTCTCCGCGCTTGACCTGGGGCTTGGGCAGCCGCAGGCGACGCATCTGGAGCGACCGCATCAGGGCGTAGGCGACGGCGCCGCGGCGGCGCTCGTCGGGGAACCGCTCGGCGAGGCGCTTCTTCAGCCGGAAGCCGGTGACGATCGAGTCCAGCACGATCAGCACGATCACCACCAGCCACAGCAGCAGTGCGACGTTCTGCAGCGAGGCGACGCGGACCATGCTCAGCACGAGAATGATCACGGCCATCGGCAGGAAGTACTCCGCGATGTTGAACCGCGAGTCGACGAAGTCGCGCGCGAACCTGCGGACCGGGCCCTTGTCGCGGGCCGGCAGATACCGCTCGTCGCCCTTCGCCAGCGCCTCGCGCTGGCGCGCCATCGCGGTCCGCCGCTCCTCGCGCTGCCGCTTGGCGGCGTCCTTGCGCGTCAACGGCGTATTGGCGACGCTGCGGCGCTGGGACTGGGCCACGCTGCGCTTGGGCGTGGGCCTGCCCTTGGGGGCCTGCGGGTCACGGGGCTGAGTGGAGTCGGTCACCGGCGCGCTGGCGCTCTGGGCCTTCTCATCCTTGGCACGGCTACGGAACACAAAACCCAAGGGTACGGGGTGTGGGGGTGTGGACCCCAGTCCGGTGGGGAACGATCCGGCAACGCCGGTCGTCAGTAAGGGGACAGAGGGGACGTTGCGTACACCCTCGGACACCGGTCATTCCGGACAACCCCGGGGAGCACCTACTCCTTGCGCCGGATCGGGAGCGTACGCAGTCGTCCTTGGGGATGAGCGCATCCGTCCCCGAACAGTGCGGTAATGGATGCAGGGCCCGTACTGTGGGTTCTGTTGCAGTCGCTGGAGCCGGAGTCGGCCAGAAGGGGGCGCGCGAAGCCCATGAGCGGTGTCATGAAGCGTATGGGGATGATCTTCCGCGCGAAGGCCAACAAGGCCCTGGACCGGGCCGAGGACCCGCGCGAGACCCTCGATTACTCGTACCAGAAGCAGCTGGAGCTGCTGCAGAAGGTGCGCCGCGGGGTCGCCGACGTGGCGACCAGCCGCAAGCGCCTGGAGCTGCAGCTCAACCAGCTCCAGTCCCAGTCGGGCAAGCTGGAGGACCAGGGCCGCAAGGCGCTGGCGCTGGGCCGTGAGGACCTCGCCCGCGAGGCGCTCTCCCGCCGGGCCGCCCTCCAGCAGCAGGTCACCGACCTGGAGACGCAGCACGCCACCCTCCAGGGCGAGGAGGAGAAGCTCACCCTGGCGGCCCAGCGGCTCCAGGCCAAGGTGGACGCCTTCCGCACGAAGAAGGAGACCATCAAGGCCACCTACACGGCGGCCCAGGCGCAGACCCGCATCGGCGAGGCGTTCTCCGGCATCTCCGAGGAGATGGGCGACGTCGGCCTGGCCATCCAGCGGGCGGAGGACAAGACCGCCCAGCTCCAGGCCCGGGCCGGCGCCATCGACGAGCTGCTCGCCTCCGGTGCCCTCGACGACCAGTCCGGCATGCACAAGGACGACATCCAGGCCGAGCTGGACCGGCTCTCCGGTGGTACGGATGTAGAGCTGGAGCTCCAGCGCATGAAGGCCGAGCTGGCCGGTGGCAGCACCGCCGACCGGCAGGCCATCGAGGGCGGCGAGGGCCAGGGCAGCACGCAGTCCCAGCAGCAGCCGCAGGACACCCCGCGCTTCGACAAGCAGTAGCCCACGCGCCTAGGAGGGCCGACATGATCGTACGGATCATGGGGGAGGGTCAGCTGACGCTGGCCGACGACCGGCTCGCGGAGCTGGACAAGCTGGACGACGAACTCCTGGCCGAAATGGAGAACGGCGACGGCCCCGGCTTCCGAGCCACCCTCCAGGCGCTCCTCGCCAAGGTCCGCGACCTCGGCGAGCCCCTCCCCGAGGACTCCCTGGAGCCGTCGGACCTCATCCTCCCCTCCCCGGACGCCACCCTGGAGGAGGTCCAGGAACTGCTGAGCGACGACGGCCTCATCCCGGGCGGGGCGTGAACTTCTGTTCTTCAGCCCCTCCGGCGTTTGAGGACGAGGCCGTCAGGCCGAAGCGGGGGTCTGGGGGCGCAGCCCCCGGGTCGACGCCCACTGCACCCCGGCCCAGTGAGAACCCACGCCCACTCCAGCTACCGTAAACAGCCGTGAGCACCCTCGCCCGCGCCCGCTGCACCCTCGGCGCCCACCCCTCCGCACTGGACACCGCCCTCGCCGCGGCGGTCCTGGTGTGCATGGTCGCGGGCTCCTTCGCGGACCCGCACGGCCCGGAGGGCGTCACCTGGAGCCTGCGCACGCCCGCCGTGCTCAGCCTGGCCTTGATGGCCGTCGGCGCCGCCGCCCTCGCTTTCCGCCGCCGCGCCCCGCTGGTGGTCCTGGGGGTCACCGGCTGCGTCTCCGTCGTCGAGAGCATCACCGGCGACCCCCGCGCACCCGTGGTGATGTCCGCCGTCATCGCCCTGTACACCGTCGCCGCCTCCACCGACCGCCCCACCACCTGGCGGGTCGGCCTGCTCACCATGACGGTGCTGACCGGTGCCGCCATGCTGTTCGGGCCGCTGCCCTGGTACGCGCAGGAGAACCTCGCCGTCTTCGCCTGGACGGGCATCGGGGCCAGCGCCGGGGACGCCGTCCGCAGCCGCCGTGCCTTCGTGCAGGCCATCCGGGACCGGGCCGAGAAGGCCGAGCGCACCCGTGAGGAGGAGGCCCGCCGCCGGGTCGCGGAGGAGCGGCTGCGCATCGCCCGCGACCTGCACGACGTGGTCGCCCACCACATCGCCCTGGTCAACGTCCAGGCCGGGGTCGCCTCGCACGTCATGGACAAGCGGCCCGACCAGGCCAAGGAGGCCCTCGCCCACGTACGGGACGCCAGCCGCAGCGCGCTGGACGAACTGCGGGCCACCGTCGGGCTGCTCCGTCAGACCGGCGACCCGGAGGCGCCGACCGAGCCCGCTCCCGGCCTCGACCGGCTGGACGAACTCGTCGGCACCTTCCACCACGCCGGGCTGCCCGTCGAGGTGGCCCGCGCCGACCAGGGCACCGAACTGCCCGCCGCCGTCGACCTGGCCGCCTACCGGATCATCCAGGAGGCCCTGACCAACGTCCGCAAGCACGCGGGCCGGCAGGCGAAGGCCGAGGTCAGCGTCGTACGGGTGGGGCCGAACATCGAGGTGACCGTCCTCGACGACGGGACCGGCGACGGCGCCGGGGACGGCACGGCCCCGGACGGCGGCGGCCACGGCCTCCTCGGGATGCGCGAGCGCGTCACCGCCGTGCGCGGCACCCTCACCACCGGTCCCCGCTACGGGGGCGGCTTCCGGGTCCATGCGATCCTTCCGGTCAGAAGCCGCACCGAAGCCGCGGAGGACCCCGTATGACGATCCGTGTCCTGCTCGCCGACGACCAGGCGCTGCTGCGCAGCGCCTTCCGGGTGCTGGTCGACTCCGAGCCCGACATGGAGGTGGTGGGGGAGGCGTCCGACGGCGCGGAGGCGGCCCGGCTGGCCGCCGAACGGCGGGCCGACGTGGTGCTGATGGACATCCGGATGCCCGGCACGGACGGCCTCGCGGCCACCCGCCTGATCAGCGCCGACCCCGCCCTCGCCCACGTCCGGGTCGTCATACTGACCACCTTCGAGGTCGACGACTACGTGGTGCAGTCGCTGCGCGCGGGCGCCTCGGGCTTCCTCGGCAAGGGCTCCGAACCGGACGAGCTGCTCAGCGCCATCCGCGTCGCCGCCGGCGGGGAGGCCCTGCTGTCACCGGCCGCCACCAAGGGCCTGATCGCCCGCTTCCTCGCCCAGGACGGCACGGCCGGGGAGGACGGCGACCCCGCCCGCGCCGAGCGGCTGGAGACGCTGACCGGACGGGAGCGCGAGGTCCTGGTCCAGGTCGCCGGCGGGCACTCCAACGACGAGATCGCCGAACGCCTCGAGGTCAGCCCGCTCACCGTGAAGACCCACGTGAACCGCGCCATGGCCAAGCTGGGCGCCCGCGACCGCGCCCAGCTGGTCGTGATCGCGTACGAATCCGGACTGGTACGTCCAAGGGTGGAGTGACCTCCACCCGCGTGTACTGCGGCGGCAGTAGGCGCCGGATAAGGAAATGGACCTGCGGGCTAGGGAACCGGGGCCGCCCATGGCCCAGGGTGTTGGAGTGGGCGTACAGACGTGCCCCGTCCCCTCCGCTCGGCCACAGAAGAGAGACCCTGACCCATGTCCTGGCTGTCGAGATTCAGCCTCGCGCAACGGGCCCTGATCGGGCTGATGTCGATCGTCGCGCTCGTCTTCGGGGCGATCGCGATCCCCCAGCTCAAGCAGCAGCTGCTGCCCACCATCGAACTGCCCATGGTGTCCGTCCTCGCCCCCTACCAGGGCGCCTCGCCGGACGTGGTCGAGAAGCAGGTCGTCGAGCCCATCGAGGACAGCCTCGAAGCCGTCGACGGGATATCGGGTGTCACGGCCACCGCCAGCGAGGGCAACGCCGTCATCATGGCGTCCTTCGACTACGGCCCGAACACCCAGCAGCTGGTCGCCGACGTCCAGCAGGCCGTCAACCGGGCCCGCGCGCAGCTCCCCGACGACGTCGACCCGCAGGTCATCTCCGGCTCGACGGACGACATCCCGACCGTCGTCCTCGCCGTCACCTCGGACGAGGACCAGCAGGCGCTGGCCGACCGGCTCGACAAGACGGTCGTCTCCGAGCTGAAGGACATCGACGGCGTCGCCCAGGTCACCGTCGACGGCGTGCGCGACGTCGAGGTCACCGTCACGCCGGACCCGGCGAAGCTGGCCGCGGCCGGGGTGAGCCCGCAGGTGCTCGCCCAGTCCCTCCAGGCCGGCGGCGCCACCGTGCCCGCGGGCTCCTTCGACGAGGGCGGCGCCAACCGCACCGTGCAGGTCGGCGGCGGCTTCACCTCGCTCAAGCAGATCCAGGACCTCATGGTCACCGGCGAGGGCGTCGACAAGCCCGTCCGCCTCGGCGACGTCGCCACCGTCAAGGAGGAGGAGGCCAAGGCCGACTCCCTCACCCGCACCGACGGCAAGCCGTCCCTCGCGGTCGCCGTCACGATGGACCACGACGGCAGCGCGGTCGCCATCTCGAACGCCGTCGAGGACAAGCTGCCCGACCTTCGCGAGCAGCTCGGCTCCGGCGCGGAACTGACCGTCGTCAGCGACCAGGGCCCGGCGGTGTCCAAGGCCATCTCGGGTCTGACCACGGAGGGCGGACTCGGTCTGCTCTTCGCCGTCCTGATCATCCTGGTCTTCCTGGCGTCGGTCCGCTCCACCCTGGTCACCGCGGTCTCCATCCCGCTGTCGGTGGTGCTGGCGCTGATCGTCCTGTGGACGCGCGACCTGTCGCTGAACATGCTGACGCTGGGCGCGCTGACCATCGCCATCGGCCGGGTCGTCGACGACTCGATCGTGGTCCTGGAGAACATCAAGCGCCACCTCGGCTACGGCGAGGAGCGCCGGGAGGCCATCCTCCAGGCCGTCCGCGAGGTCGCCGGAGCGGTCACCTCCTCGACCCTCACCACGGTCGCCGTGTTCCTGCCGATCGGTCTGGTCGGCGGCATGGTCGGCGAGCTGTTCGGCTCCTTCAGCCTCACCGTCACCGCCGCGCTGCTGGCGTCCCTGCTGGTGTCGCTGACGGTCGTCCCGGTGCTGTCGTACTGGTTCCTGCGGCCCCCGAAGGGCACCCCCGAGGACGCCGCCGAAGCCCGCAGGCTGGCCGAGGAGAAGGAGGCCAAGAGCCGCCTCCAGCGCTTCTACGTCCCCGTCCTGCGCTTCGCCACCCGCCGCCGGCTGACCAGCGTGGCCATCGCGGTCGTCGTGCTGATCGGCACGTTCGGCATGGCGCCGCTGCTGAAGACCAACTTCTTCGACCAGGGCGAGCAGGAAGTCCTGAGCATCAAGCAGGAGCTGAAGCCGGGCACCAGCCTCGGCGCGACCGACGCCCAGGCGAAGAAGGTCGAGAAGCTCCTCGGCGGCACCGAGGGCGTCAAGGACTACCAGGTCACCATCGGCTCGTCCGGCTTCATGGCCGCCTTCGGCGGCGGCACGGACACCAACCAGGCGTCGTACCAGATCATGCTGGAGGACTCCGCGTCCTCCGAGGACGTCCAGGACCACATCGAGGACGGTCTCGCGAAGCTCGACGGCATCGGCACCACCACGGTCGCCGCCGGTGACGGCTTCGGCAGCCAGGACCTGAGCGTCGTCGTCAAGGCGGCCGACGCGAAGGTGCTCCGGGACGCCTCCGAGCAGGTCCGCAAGACGGTCGCCGGGCTCGACGACGTCACCGACGTCACCAGCGACCTGGCGCAGAGCGTGCCGCGCATCTCGGTCAAGGCCAACGCCCGTGCCGCCGAGGCCGGTTTCACCGACCAGACGCTCGGCGCCGCCGTCGGCCAGGCCGTGCGCGGCACGCCCGCGGCCAAGGCCACCCTGGAGGACACCGAGCGGGATGTCGTGATCCGGTCGGCGCGGCCGGCCGAGACGATCGCCGAGCTGAAGGCCCTGAACCTCGGTCCGGCCAAGCTCGGTGACATCGCCACCGTGCAGGTGGTGGACGGTCCGGTCTCGATGACCCGGATCGACGGTCAGCGCGCGGCGACCATCACCGCCAAGCCGACCGGCGACAACACCGGCGCGGTCAGCACCGACCTCCAGTCGAAGATCAACGCGCTGGACCTGCCGGCCGGCGCCACCGCCGAGATCGGCGGCGTCACGGCGGACCAGGACGAGGCCTTCGTCAACCTGGGCCTCGCCATGCTGGCGGCGATCGCGATCGTGTTCATGCTGCTGGTCGGCACCTTCCGGTCGCTGGCCCAGCCGCTGATCCTGCTGGTGTCCGTCCCGTTCGCGGCGACCGGCGCGATCGGCCTGCTGATCGCCACGGGCACCCCGATGGGCGTCCCGGCGATGATCGGCATGCTGATGCTGATCGGCATCGTGGTCACCAACGCGATCGTGCTGATCGACCTGATCAACCAGTACCGCAAGCAGGGTTACGGTGTCGTCGAGGCCGTGATCGAGGGCGGCCGGCACCGTCTGCGGCCCATCCTGATGACGGCCCTGGCGACGATCTTCGCCCTGCTCCCGATGGCGCTGGGCGTCACCGGCGAGGGCGGTTTCATCGCCCAGCCGCTCGCGGTGGTCGTGATCGGCGGCCTGGTCACCTCGACCCTGCTGACCCTCCTGCTGGTCCCGACGCTGTACGCGATGCTCGAACTCCGCAAGGAGCGGCGCGCGAGGAAGCGGGCGGCGAAGAAGGGCGGCGGCGACGTGCCCCCGCAGGCGGCGGCTTCGGACGAGCCGGAGCCGGCGAAGGTCTGAGACCGCGAAACGGCGGAGGTCCCGCCCGACACCGAAGGTGGTCGGGCGGGACCTCCGCCGTTTCCGGCACCCCGCACGGGGCGGGTGGTCGGGACGGAACCCGCTACGGCAGCGCCAGCATCCGCTCGAGCGCCAGCTTCGCGAACGCCTCCGTCTCCGTGTCCACCTCGATGCGGTTGACCAGCGTGCCCTCGGCCAGTGACTCCAGCGTCCAGACCAGGTGCGGCAGGTCGATGCGGTTCATCGTCGAGCAGAAGCAGACCGTCTTGTCGAGGAAGACGATCTCCTTGTCCTCCGCAGCGAAACGGTTCGCCAGCCGCCGGACCAGGTTCAGCTCGGTCCCGATGGCCCACTTGGAACCGGCCGGGGCCGCCTCCAGGGCCTTGATGATGTACTCGGTCGAGCCGACGTAGTCCGCCGCCGCGACGACCTCGTGCTTGCACTCGGGGTGCACGAGGACGTTCACCCCGGGGATGCGCTCGCGCACGTCGTTCACCGAGTCGAGGCTGAAGCGGCCGTGCACCGAGCAGTGCCCCCGCCACAGGATCATCTTCGCGGCGCGCAGCTCCTCGGCGGTCAGCCCGCCGTTCGGCTTGTGCGGGTTGTAGACGACGCAGTCCCCGAGCGTCATGCCCATGTCCCGCACCGCGGTGTTGCGGCCCAGGTGCTGGTCGGGCAGGAAGAGCACCTTCTCGCCCTGCTCGAAGGCC
The DNA here is from genome assembly GCF_003947455.1 of Streptomyces sp. WAC 04229. Classification (GTDB taxonomy): domain Bacteria; phylum Actinomycetota; class Actinomycetes; order Streptomycetales; family Streptomycetaceae; genus Streptomyces. The sequence continues at coordinate 8,956 of NZ_QHJH01000181.1, forward strand.
CAGTCCAGGGCGCGCTTGGCGTTGGACGAGGTGCAGATGGTGCCGCCGTGCTTGCCGGTGAACGCCTTGATGTCCGCCGACGAGTTCATGTACGAGACGGGCACGACCTGCTCGGCGATCCCGGCCTCGGTCAGCGCGTCCCAGCACTCGGCGACCTGCTCGGCGGTGGCCATGTCCGCCATGGAGCACCCGGCGGCCAGGTCGGGCAGGACCACCTTCTGGTCGTCGGAGGTCAGGATGTCGGCCGACTCCGCCATGAAGTGCACACCGCAGAAGACGATGTACTCGGCCTCCGGGCGCGCGGCCGCGTCCCGGGCCAGCTTGAAGGAGTCACCCGTGACGTCGGCGAACTGGATGACCTCGTCGCGCTGGTAGTGGTGGCCGAGGACGAAGACCTTGTCCCCGAGCCTCTCCTTGGCCGCGCGGGCGCGTGCGACCAGGTCCGGGTCGGAGGGCGAGGGCAGGTCGCCCGGGCACTCCACGCCGCGCTCGCTCCTCGGGTCGGCCTCACGGCCGAGCAGCAGCAGGGCGAGGGGCGTCGGCTGTACGTCGAGCTCCTGGGTTTGGGCGGTGGTCACGACACGCACCCTTTCTACTTTTCGTCTAACTGACGCTATATATCATAACCGCTTCACGTCAGTTTGACGATGCCCATTGTGTCGGTGTGACGTGAATCCCGGTGCCGCTTACCGTGGGCGGGGGCGTGTGCGAGCATGAAGGGAACACCGAGGACAAAGACTCGGGCCCGCCCGGAATGAATCCGCGGCTCCGCCGGTTGAAACCGTCGGCAAGCAGTCTCCGTACAACCCGGGAGAGATGTAGATGTCCGTATCGGACGAGTCCACCACCGTCACCGACGGCATCATCGTGACCGACGCCGCCGCGGCCAAGGTCAAGGCCCTGCTCGACCAGGAAGGCCGTGACGACCTCGCGCTGCGCGTGGCCGTCCAGCCCGGCGGCTGCTCCGGCCTGCGCTACCAGCTCTTCTTCGACGAGCGCTCGCTCGACGGCGACGTGGTGAAGGACTTCGACGGCGTCAAGGTCACCACCGACCGCATGAGCGCCCCGTACCTGGGCGGCGCCACCATCGACTTCGTGGACACGATCGAGAAGCAGGGCTTCACGATCGACAACCCGAACGCGACGGGTTCCTGCGCCTGCGGCGACTCCTTCAGCTGAGCCGCGCGGCACACGCGCACGCGACACGAAGAGGGCGGCGGCCCGGGGTCCGACCCCGGGCCGCCGCCCTCTTCCGCTCACGCGCCCGGTGTCACCGGTTCCCGGACGGCGCCGGCAGCCGTGCGCCGGGCTTGTGCAGCGGGACCTTCTCGCCGTCCGTGCCCACGACCTTCCGGTCACCGAGCGGTTCGTCGAGCCGTACCGTGCGCTCGTACTCCTTGGCGATCAGGATGCACACCTTGTCCGGATGCGGGGTCTCGGTCACCGTCACGGTCACCTCCCCGTCCTCCTCCTCGGCCTTCGCCTCGTAGTCCGCGCACACCCCGCCCGTGAAGTGCACGGTCAGCTCACCGCCGGCGGCCGTGTACCCGTTCACCCGCACGTCCCGCGGCTCGCCCGGCTTGGAGGTCGGCTTGTCGGACGGGGACGGCGAGGCCGGGGCCGCGGTGGTCAGGTACTTCGGCTCGACCGCCGGATACGTGACCGTGGAGCTGTCCGCCGCGCCCGGCGCACGCACCTCGAACAGCCAGGAGGGCACCAGCGTCTGCCGCCCCCGCACCGGATGCGCGGCCAGACCGAACACCGCGTCCTCGACCGTGACCGTCTGCTTCCCGGGCTTCTCCGGTGAGCCGGTCGGCGGCGCGCACGGCGTGTCCGCGCCGTCCTCGTGCGGCACCGGGCTCGCGCAGCCCCCGATGCCTCCGACGCCGGGCCCGGAACCGCCGCCCGGCGAGTTCAGCAGCGCCAGCGCCTCCTTCGCGTCCAGGACGGGGTACGTGTCCCCCTTGACCGGCGCCTTGACCTGCCCGCTGCCGCCGACCACGTCGCCCTGGGCGCCGACGACCACGCCGGTCGTCCAGCCGTGCGTGGGCAGCCCGCCGACCTCGGGTTCGGCGTTCACGGCCCGCCGGGCGCCCATGACCTGGCCCGCGTCCAGCTTGGCGTCGTCCTGGCCCAGCGCCTTCAGCACCGGCGCCGCCGCCTTCTTCGCGGCCGCCTCGCTCACCGGGCTCCCGTCGGCGGACGGGGCCTGGCACGCGGCGCCCTTCCTGCAGTCGTCGGTGCCGGGCGTGTAGCGGTGGAACGTCCAGGTGCCCGGCGCCTGCGTCGTCACCGTCAGCAGGGGCCCCGCGCCGTCCTTGGCGTTGCCGACCTTCCAGGCGCCGCCCTGGACGCGCGGTGCGCCCGCCACTCCGAGCGCCTCGGCCAGCCGGGCCACCTCCGCCTCGGTGACCTCGCCCTTCGTCCCGTACACGGGCGCCGAGCCGGGCCCCTCGGGGAGGGAGCCGTCGGCGCGGTAGGTGACGCCGTACGGATCGGGCTCACCGGGCGCGATGCCGTTCGTTCCGTCCGTACCACCCTCGGGGGACGTCCCGTGGTCGTCCAGGGCCAGCGGCGGGGGAGTGTCGTCGCCCGACGCCCCGGACGCCGTACCGCCGTCCGGGGCGCCGCCGGAGGCGGACGTGGCCAGGTAGGCACCGCCCGTGCCGACCAGCAGCACGGCGGCGGCGACCGACGCGACGACGACCGCGGAGGGACGCCGTCGCGCGGGACGCCCGGTGCCGGCCTCGTCGGCGGCGGTGGCGTCGTTGTCGGGTCGCTCGCTGTTCACCGCATCGCTCCTTCAGCTGTTACCGGGGGACAGCGATGGGACGCGGTGGGCGGGCATCCGGTTCCCGGCGACGGCGTGCGTCGCCCGAACGGCTCAGTCGCCGTAGTCCGACATCGCCTCCAGCAACCGGGCCGACGTCTGCGGCACCCGTACACCGTGGAGCAGCGAGACGGGCACCGGACGGGTGGCGACGTGAGCCGGGGCAGACCAGCGCGGGGTCATCCGGGCGCAGTCACCCCGCAGCGACGCCAGGTCGCCGTCCAGGTCGGCCGGGGCGGGGTCGGCGGTCCTCAGGTTCGTCATAACAGAACCGTAGGCACGTCCCGGACCGCGAAGAAAGTTGTACTACCGGGTAGTTTTGCCTGCTTCGATCGGGAGGCGGTCCCGGGTAGCGTGAACTGTCAACCCGCCTCCCCTCAGGAGAGAGTCCACGCCGTGCGCATCGCAGTCACCGGCTCCATCGCCACCGACCACCTCATGACCTTTCCCGGCCGATTCTCCGACCAGCTCGTCGCGGACCAGCTGCACACGGTCTCGCTCTCCTTCCTGGTCGACCAGCTGGACGTACGCCGGGGCGGCGTCGCCGCGAACATCGCCTTCGGCATGGGCCAGCTCGGCATCCGGCCGATCCTGGTCGGCGCGGCCGGCTCGGACTTCGCCGAGTACCGCGCCTGGCTGGACCGGCACGGCGTCGACACCGGCTCGGTGCGCATCTCCGAGACCCTGCACACCGCCCGCTTCGTCTGCACCACCGACGCCGACCACAACCAGATCGGCTCCTTCTACACGGGCGCGATGAGCGAGGCCCGCCTCATCGAGCTGAAGACCGTCGCCGACCGCGTGGGCGGCCTCGACCTGGTCTCCATCGGAGCCGACGACCCGGAGGCGATGCTCCGGCACACCGAGGAGTGCCGCGCGCGGTCCATCCCCTTCGCCGCGGACTTCTCCCAGCAGATCGCCCGGATGAACGGCGACGAGATCCGGATACTGCTGGACGGGGCGACCTACCTCTTCTCCAACGAGTACGAGAAGGGGCTCATCGAGACCAAGACCGGCTGGACGGACGAGGAGATCCTCGGCCGCGTGGGGCACCGCGTCACCACCCTCGGCGCGCGGGGCGTGCGGATCGAGCGGGCCGGCGAGGAGACCATCGAGGTCGGCGTGCCCGACGAGGAGCGCAAGGCCGACCCGACGGGGGTCGGCGACGCCTTCCGGGCCGGGTTCATGGCGGGACTGGCGTGGGGCGTCTCGCTGGAGCGGGCGGCGCAGGTGGGCTGCATGCTGGCGACCCTCGTCATCGAGACGGTCGGTACGCAGGAGTACCAGCTGCGACGCGGGCACTTCATGGAGCGGTTCACCAAGGCGTACGGGGACGAGGCTGCGGAGGAGGTCCGGGGGCGGCTGGGCTGAGTCGTCGGGTGCGGTCTATCTGATCCGGCGGACCAAGTAGGCCGTTCCCCTCTCCTCCCGCTCCTCACCCACGTACTCCTGGCCCCGCATCTCGCACCACGCCGGGATGTCCAGGCGCGCCGCCTCGTCGTCGGAGAGGACACGGACCGTTCCGCCGACGGGGACGTCGCCGATGACCTTGGCCAGTTCGATGACCGGGATCGGGCAGCGGCGGCCGATGGCGTCCACGACGAGGTCCGCCCCTGTCCGAGGGGCGGACTCCGCGGCCGCAGGCGCGCCCAGCCTCTCCCGCACCGCGGCCACCGTGCCCGGCAGTACCTCCAGGAACCGCTCGACGTCCTCGGCGGGCGTGCCCGGCGGCAGCGACACCCGGACGTTGCCCTCGGTGAGTACGCCCATCGCCTTGAGGACGTGGCTCGGCGTCAGCGTGCTGCTGGTGCAGGACGACCCGGACGAGACGGAGAAGCCGGCCCGGTCCAGCTCGTGCAGCAGAGTCTCCCCGTCGACATAGAGACAAGAGAAGGTGACGATCCCGGGCAGTCGGCGCACCGGGTCGCCGACCACCTCGACGTCCGGCACCAGGCCGGGCACCCGCGCCCGGATCCGCTCCGTCAGCTCCCGCAGCCGGGCCGCCTCCTGCGCTGCCTCGGCCCGCACGGCCCGCAGCGAGGCCGCGGCGGCCACGATCGCCGGGAGGTTCTCGAACCCGGGCGCCCGCCCCGACTCCCGCTCGTCCGCCGCCCCTTGCGGCGCGAACCGCACCCCCTTGCGCACGACCAGCAGCCCGACCCCCGAGGGCCCGCCCCACTTGTGCGCGCTGGCCGTGAGCAGCGACCAGTCGCCGCGCACCTTCCCCCAGCCCAGCGACTGGGCCGCGTCCACCAGCAGCGGCACGCCCGCCGCCCGGCAGACCTCCGCCACCTCCGCCACCGGCTGCTCGCTGCCCACCTCGTGGTTGGCCGACTGGAGGCAGGCCAGCGCGGTGTCGTCGGTCAGGGCCGCCGCGTACGCCGCCGGATCCACCGCGCCCGCCCGGTCCACGGGCACCTGGGTGACGGTCCCGCCGCTCCGCTCCGCTTCCTCCGCCGCATGGAGTACGGAGGAGTGTTCGACGGCAGACACGATCAGGTGGCGTCCGACGCGCCGCCGCCCGGCGAGCGCACCCGCCACCCCTGAATGCACCGCCCGCGTCCCCGAAGGAGTGAACACCAGCTCGTCGGCCCGGCACCCCACCGCCTCGGCGGCGGCCTCCCGAGCCGCGTCCAGCAACAACCGAGCCCGCCGCCCCTCCCGATAGAGCCGAGCCGGATCGGCCCACCCCTCGTCGAGAGAGGCCAGCAACGCCTGCCGGGCGACGGAATGAAGGGGAGCAGCGGAAGCAGCATCGAAGTAGGCCACACGGCAACGCTAGAACGCCGGGTGGCACGGCGCCCCATCAGGGGCGCGGGGAACTGCGCGACCGACCACGACGCTCCGTCAGCCGCCAATGAACCTCCGCCCCCACCCCCCTAGGC
>NZ_QHJH01000182.1 GCF_003947455.1 Streptomyces sp. WAC 04229
GGTCAGGGCGTGGGTAGCCGGGATGCCGCCGTGCCCTTCACGCCGTCCGCGCCTCGCGAGCAGTGGCCGTACCGAGCTCGCACCAGACGTACTTGCCCCGGTTGCCCTCGCGGGCCAGCGGCTGCCAACCCCACACGTCCGCGCAGGCCCGCACCATCGCCAGGCCCCGCCCGCCCTCGCGGTCCAGGGCCCGGTCGAAGGGCTGCGGCGGTTCCGGCGGCGAGGGGTCCGCGTCCCAGGCGCCGAGGCGGAGGACTCCGGTCCCGGACCAGCGCACCCGGAGTGCGGCCGGCCCCTTGGTGTGTCGTACGGCGTTGGAGACCAGCTCCGTCGCCAGCAGTTCGGCGAGGTCGACCAGGCGGATCAGGCCGTGCATCGTCAGGATCAGCCGGAGGGTGCGGCGGCAGACGGTGACTGCGCGGGGGTCGTTCGGGATGTAGAGGAGTACTCCCACGGATCGTTTTCGGGCATGTGGGCTCCTGTGACGGGGGGGGGTGGAGGCGGTGCGGTGTCATGCCGCGTCCGTCACGGCATGACGGAGCGGTGCGCTTCCAGCACCATGCGTTGCACGTTGCTCACTTCGCGTCACTGACGGTAGGGCATATATTTATTACTCAGCAAGCCGATCGCGTAATCTTGCCGCGAACGAGCCGCCCACGGGCGTTCGTTGAGCAAGGAGGAAGCTGTGCCGCCCAGACGTACGCCCACCGCGCGCCAGGAGCGCCTGGGGTCTGAACTACGAAAGATGCGGGAAGCCGCGGGCCTCAAGGCGACCCAGGCGGCGAGCCTTCTGGGCGTGAACTCCGTCCAGATCAGCCAGATCGAGTCCGGGATCGCGGGCGTGAGCGAGGAACGCCTGAGGCGGCTCGCCGCGCATTACGCCTGCACGGACAACGAGTTGGTCTCGGCTCTGGCCGCGATGGCGACGGACCGCACACGCGGCTGGTGGGAGGAGTACCGGGGTTCGCTACCGAACTCGTTCCTGGACCTGTCGGAGTTGGAGCATCACTCCTCCCTCCGGTGGGACGTGGATTTCCTGCACATCCCGGGGCTGCTCCAGACCGATGACTACGCCCGCGCCCTCTTCTCCTACGTGAACCCGCAGTTCTCGGAGGACGAGATCGGGCGTTGGGTGGAACACCGCAGGAAGCGCAGGGTCATCATCGAGCGGTCACGACCGATCCCGTACGAGGCGGTCATCCATGAAGCGGCCCTGCGGATCAAGGTCGGCAACGACATCAAGGCGAGAGCACAGCTCGCCCACGTCCTGGATCTCTCCGCGTCCGACCACGTCACCGTGCGCGTCATCCCCTTCGCCGTGGACGGCTTCGCCGGAGCCGGCAGCGCCATGGTGTACGCGGGTGGACCCGTCCCCAAGCTGGACACCGTCGTTCGCGACGCGCCCCACGGCACCCTATTCGTCGACGCGGAAGCCCAACTGAACCACTTTCGAACACTTTTCCATAGGGTGGGGGAAGTAGCGTTCGAGCCGGAGCGTTCCCGTGACTTCATCCATGAGCTGGCGAAGGAGCTGTGAGACCAGATGACCCCCGGCGCATGGAAGAAGTCGTCCCACTCCGGCGGGGGTGAAGGCAATGCCTGCGTGGAGGTGGCTCCCCGTCCCCCTCGAATAGCCGTCCGCGACTCCAAGGCCCCCACCCGCGCCGTCCTCACCTTCCCGGCCGCCTCCTTCGCCGCCTTCCTCGACACCCTCCGCAAGCCCGCCCGGGAATAACCGGAGGCCCCCTCCTGTTACGTCGCCCAGCGACCCCGCCACGCCACACGCAACAGGAGGCACCCCGCCATGTCCGCAGACGCCGCAGACGCCACCGAGGAGATCCGGGGCACCGCCCAGGGCACCGCCCCCGTCCCCCTCTCCGTGCTGGACCTGGTGACCGTCGGCGCCGGCCGGACCGCCACCGACGCCCTGCGGACCGGCGTGGACATCGCGCGCCTGGCCGAGAAGCGCGGCTTCCACCGGTACTGGGTCGCCGAGCACCACTCCATGCCCGGCGTCGCCTCCTCCTCCCCCGCGGTCATCCTGGCCCACCTCGCCGCCCACACCGACCGCATCCGGCTCGGCTCGGGCGGCGTCATGCTGCCGAACCACGCCCCCCTCGTCATCGCGGAGCAGTTCGGCACGCTGGAGGCCATGGCCCCCGGCCGCGTCGATCTCGGCCTCGGCCGCGCCCCCGGCACGGACGGGGCCACCGCCGCCGCCCTGCGCCGCACCGACCGCCTCAACGAGGGCGCCGACGACTTCCCGCAGCAGCTCGCCGAGCTGATCCGGTTCCTGGACGACGACTTCCCCGACGGGCACCCGTACGGGCGTATCCACGCTGTGCCGGGGCCCGTGCAGGCCACCTCGCCCGGGGGCGTGCAGTCGGCCCACCGGCCGCCGGTGTGGCTGCTCGGCTCCTCCGGGTTCAGCGCGCGGCTGGCCGGCACCCTCGGGCTGCCGTTCGCCTTCGCGCACCACTTCTCCGCGCAGAACACCGTCCCGGCCCTCGACCTGTACCGGGACTCCTTCCGGCCGTCCGCCGTCCTGGACGCCCCCTACGCCCTCATCGGCGTCTCCGCGCTCGCGACCGACGACGAGAGGGAGGCCCGCAGGCAGGTGCTCGCGGCGGCGCTGAACATGGTGCGGCTGCGCACCGGCCGGCCGGGACTCGTGCCGACGCCCGAGGAGGCCGAGGCGTACGACTTCAGCCCGATGGAGGAGGAGTTCGTGCGGTCCTGGAACGCCAACGTCGTCCACGGCACCGCCGACGAGGTGCGGGCCGGCCTGGACGACCTGCAGAAGCGCACCGGCGCCGACGAGCTGATGATCACCGCCAACGCCCACGGCGGCGACGTGCGTCTGCGTTCCTACGAGCTGATCGCCGACGCCTACGGCTTGCCGGCCGCCTGAACGCCGGCCGCGCCGGGCCCGGCGGAGCCCAGCAGCGCGGAGATGCGGTCCGGTGCCACCGGTCGGGAGTACAGCCAGCCCTGACCGGTGTCGCAGCCGATGCGGCGCAGGCGGGTCGCCTGGTCGGAGGTCTCCACGCACTCGGCGGTGACGCTCAGGCCGAGCCGGTGGGCGAGCTGGACCATCGCCTCGACGATGACCTCGTCGGCCGGGTTCCCCTCGGTGGTCGCGGCCGCCCCGGCACCGGCGACGCCCTCGTACTGGAAGCCCCGCACGAAGGCGCCGTCCAGCTTCAGGACGGAGACCGGGAGCCGGCTGAGGTAGGCCAGGTTCGAGTAACCGGTGCCGAAGTCGTCGATGGCGATGTGGACGCCCATGTCGCTGAGCGCCTTGAGGACCTGGAGCGGGCGGCCCGCCGAGCCCATGACCGCCGACTCGGTCAGCTCCAGCTGGAGCAGGTGCGGGGCGAGGCCCGTCTCCTCCAGGGTGCGGGCCACGTCCGCCACCAGGTCGGAGTCCCAGACCTGGCGGACGGCCACGTTGACGCTGACGAAGATCGGCGGATCGTCCGGGTGGGCCAGCTGCCAGCGGCGCGCCTGGTGGCAGGCCGTGCGCAGGATCCAGCGGCCGAGCGGAACGATCGAGCCGTCCTCCTCCGCCAGTGCGATGAACCGATTCGGCGCCAGTACGCCGAACTGAGGATGATTCCAGCGGATGAGCGCCTCGACGCCCCGCACCCGGCCGTCCTCCATGCCGACCAGCGGCTGGTACTCCAGCGCGAACTCGCCGCGCTCGATGGCCGGACGGAGCGTGGCCGCGAGCGCCTGACGGGTCATGCGGGTGGCATTGCGCTCCGGGTCGAAGAGCGTCCAGCGGGCCCGGCCGTCCGCCTTGGCCCAGTACAGGGTCGTGTCGGCCGCCTGCATCAGGGCGGTGGGGGTGGTGCCGGCGGTGTGGCGTTCGACGACGCCGACCGAGGCGGTGACCGAGAGGCGGCGCTCGGACAGCTCGAACGGCGGCTGGAGGGCCGCCAGGACGGCTTCGGCCAGGCCGGCGACCTGTTCGGTCCCGGTGGAGTCCTCCACGAGCAGGGCGAACTCGTCGCCGCCGAGCCGGGCCACCAGCGGGGCGCTGCCCGAACGGGCGTCGGCGGCCTCCTCCGCGCACCGCGTCAGCCGCTCGGCCACGGCGGCCAGCAAGCGGTCGCCGACACGGTGGCCGTGCGTGTCGTTGACGGCCTTGAAGCCGTCCAGGTCCAGGTAGCAGACGCCGATCCGTCCAGTGCCGCCGTGCTCGTACGTCTCCGCCTCCAGGGCGGCGGTCAGCCGTTCGAAGAACAGGGCGCGGTTGGGCAGCCGGGTCACCGGGTCGTGCATCTGGAGGTGGCGCAGCCGCGCCTGGAGTTCGCGCCGCGCGCTGACGTCGGCGACGGACAGCAGGAGGCCCGGGGTGTCCCCGGCGTCCGCCAGCGGCTCGACCGTCACCTGCGCCCACAGGGAGTGCCCGTCGGCCCGCTTCAGCCGCCGGGTGCAGCGCAGCCGGGGCTGCCGGCCGCGCAGCACCTCGCGGTACGCGTGCCAAATACCGGCGTCGGAGGCGAGGTCGACGAGGTCGGCCGCGGCGCAGCCCACCAGCGCGTCGGGGTCGTTGCCGAGCAGGGCGCCGAGGGTGTCGTTGGCGCTGACGACCAGGCCCTCGGCGTCGACGACGGCCATGGCGAGGGGGGCGGCGGTGAACACCGAGCGATAGGCCGCGGGTCTCTCGCGCGCCGTACGAGGAGCCACCTGGTCACTCTCTGTGACGGCCGACCGGTCGAGGTCTGCCGCGGACGTCGGCCCTTCGGAGGTTCCGTTCACCGCTCGCTCCCGCAGTGCCTCGATCTCTGTTCGTGCTCTGTTCGTGCAGGAAAGTGTGCCGATCATAGAGGCTGACACCGGGCCCTTCCAGCCGCCTTTCCGCGTTCCGGACCGAGCGGCCGCTCTGAGAGATCGTTTCTGCTCACACCTGGACGGGTCCTTCGCGCCTCCGACCAGTTGTGACGTTCCGTGAGTGCTGCCGGGGTGTCGGCCGGAAGGCCGACGGCGAAGCCGCGGACGGCTCACCCATCCGGTGCAGGCGAACAGGGCGTAATACGACAATCATGCACAAGCTGGGTGCGGTGTCCCGTCGACCGCCCCGGAGGTTCATGTGCCACGCCTGCGCACCACGGCGGCGGTGTGCACCACCATGTCGGCCCTCGCGGCGACCTCCCTGATCACCGCCCCCTCGGTCGCCGAGCCGTTCTCGCCGGAGCCCTGCGCCCTCAAGCGCACCGAGGTGCACCACTCCGAGGGCCTGGACACCTGGAACGCCGCCTATCCGCGGCCCGCCCGCGCCCTGGACGCGGTGATGATCTTCCTGTCCTTCCCCGACTCCCAGCCGCTGACGTCGCCGGCCGAACTCACGGCCGACCACTTCCCGGCCACCAGCCGCTTCTTCCAGCAGGCCTCGTACGGCGCCTTCAGCCTGCGCCCGCACCCGATGCGTAACTGGATCCCGATGCCGAGCCCGTCGACGTCGTACGCCATACGGCGCGACTGGAGCCCCGAGCACCGGGCCGCCTACCTGCGCGACGCGCTGCGGGCCGCCGACCGGCACGTCGACTTCTCCCGCTACGACGTCGTCTACTTCGTCGCGGACCCGGACGCGCCCGGCGTGGACTCCGACGCCACCAAGGTCGTCAACCTGGAGCGGCCGATGCGGGCCGACGGCACCGCCCTGCGGCGGGTCGTCACGGTCTTCGAGAACCACCCGCCCGACCGGCTCGTCCTGGCCCACGAGACCGGGCACGTCTTCGACCTGCCCGACCTCTACCACCGGCCCGTCGACGGCGAGGGCGACTGGGACACCCACGTCGGCGACTGGGACCTGATGGGCAGCCAGTTCGGTCTCGCCCCCGACCTGTTCGGCTGGCACAAGTGGAAGCTGGGCTGGCTGGAGCCCCGGCAGGTGACCTGCGTGCGGGGCAGCGGGCCGACCCGGCTGACGCTGGAGCCCCTGGCGGCGGGGCCGGGGGTCAGGGTGACCGGCGCGGCCGGCGCACCGGCCTTCGGTCTGGGGCGGGGGACGAAGCTGGCCGTGGTGCGTACGGGCGCCGACACCGTGCTCGCCTTCGAGGTGCGGACCCCCGTCGGCAACGACGCCTCGGCCTGCCGGGCGGGCGTGCTGGTGTACCGGGTGCACAGCGGGTCGGAGTCCGGGGGCGGGCCGATCGAGGTGATCGACGCCCACCCGGAGACCGAGTCCTGCTGGGCCGACTCGGTCTACCCACCCCTCGCCGACGCCCCGGTGGGCCTGGGCGAGAGCTTCACGGTCCCGGGCGAGGGCGTCCAGGTGGCGGTGGAGGGACGCTCGGAGTCCGGGGCGTGGACCGTACGGATCACACCCGGGTGAGGGGAACCGCGGGGCGCGTCGGAGAGGGGGTGCGGGTGGCGAAGCCCCCGCACCGTGCGGCGAAGCCGCGCAGAAACAACGATGGCGAGGCGGTTCGCGTTTTCCGCGAACATGCCTCGCCATCGCCAACGTGCGCCGCCAGGGACTCGAACCCCGGACCCGCTGATTAAGAGTCAGCTGCTCTAACCAACTGAGCTAGCGGCGCCTGCTGACGTCGTAGACCTTAGCATCCTGGTCGGCGGAGGGAAAAATCGAAATCCGCACCGCGGATCGGGCCGCCCGCACGGCCGCCCAGAGCAGGATTTCCGGCCCCGGCAGCCACGGCATCCGGGTGTCCGGCGCCACCAGCCACCGCGCCCCGGAACGGGCGGGCCCGCCCGCGGGGGCCGGTACGGTCACCGCGTCCCCTGCGCCGTGGCACAGCAGCGGCGGTACCGCGCCCGTACGCCCGTCACCCCTGCCGCGGGCGCTCCACTCCTCCCACTCGAGGAGCGACGGCAGCCGCTGGGCGGCGCCCGGCGCGGCGAACAGCAGCATCCGGCCCCGGAACTCCGCCACCGGACCGGACCCCGGGCCGTCGTCCCACAGCCGGTCCAGCATCCTGCGCCCGAAGATCGCGGGGGCGCTCACCACGTCGAAGGCGGAACCGCAGGGCAGGACGACCGGGGCCTCGGGCCGCTCCTCCCACAGCGCCAGCGTGCTGCGCGGATACGCGCTCGCCGAGGCCAGCCAGGCGGCGCCGTCCGAGGTGACGTCCGAGACGTGGGGCGTGGCGTTGCGTGTGCTGCTCATGCCGCATACATCTACCGGGCGTGAGGGAGTCGCTCCGCTGGGTTGCGGGAAATGGGGACAGGACGGCAGGGAAGGGAGTATCTTGCCCACCCTCCTGGCATATGCGAACGGGTTACTCCGCCGGCTCGCCGCGCATCAGATCGCGTCCGAACTCCACCATCTTCTTGGCGTAGTCCTCGGTCCACTCGGCGCGCTCGGCGATGTCCGCGGCGGTGAGCCGGTCGAACCGTCGCGGGTCGGCCAGCTGCGCGGCCGCGATCGCCTGGTACTCCATCGCGCGGTCCGCCGCCGCACGGAAGGCCTGCGTCAGCTCGGTGGCGCGCTCCAGCAGCGCCCGGGGGTCGTCGATCGACTCGAGGTCGAAGAAGTGCTCGGGATCGGCGGCCGCCTCCGCCGGCTCGAAGAGCAGGGGCGCGGGGCGTAGCCGCGGTTCGTTCCGACGCGGCGTGGGCTCCGCCATGTCTTCTCCTCCTCGTACGTCACGACGACCCTCCCCCGCACGCGGGGGCACTCCGTCGGAGTGGGCCACCGTCCATTGTCCCGCGCCCGCGCAAGAGGGCGGGGCGCGCCCGGCGCGGCGGCCGGACACACCCCGCCCTCCGGGGCGGGACCACGCGGCTCGCTAGCCCGCGTACGTCTCGAACTCGGCGACCTTCGGGGTGCCCGAGGCGCCGGTGATCTCGAAGGTGATCTTCGTCAGGGAGACCGCCGGGAAGCTGATCACGCCCGCCCCGCTGCCGGTGGCCAGCACGGCTCCGGTGCCGTGGTCGACGAGCCGGTAGGAGCGGATGGCGCCCGCGGAGCCGGCCGCCTCCCGGATGGCGACCTTGGAGACCGTGGTGGGGGAGGACCACTTCACGGAGACCGAGCCGGTCGTCCCGGCCGGCGACCAGTACGTGCCCATGTCACCGTCGCGCACGTTGCCGTAGCTGGTGCCGCTCGCCTTGGACGAGCCGTCGGCGCCGGCCCCGACGCTGAGGTTGGTGCCGCTCGGCGGGTCGGTCGGGTCCGGGGAGGGCTCGGTCGGGTCGGTCGGGTCCGGGTCGGTGGGGTCCGGGGACGGGTCGGGGTTCTGCGGTGTGCAGCTGCCGTCGGACACCTTGAGGCCCTTGTTCGCGCCCGCCGTGGCGCTCACCACCGCCGGTACGCAGGAGGCGGCGTCCAGGCCGTAGGAGTACGGGATGGAGACCGTGGTGTTGGACCGCGGGTCGGGTCCGGCCGGGTTGGTGTCCTCGCCGGGCTCGGACCAGGTCACGTTGTCGAAGATGTTGCCGCTGACCTGCCAGTAGCCGGCCTGGTCGGTGTAGAAGGTGCCGAGGACGTCCTTGGAGTCCTCGAAGTAGTTGTTGTCCACCTTGGCCTTGGCGCCGGCCCGGGAGTTGATGCCGGACTCGTTGAGGCTCACGTAGTGGTTGTTGTAGATGTGCGAGGTGCCGCCGCGCAGCAGGGGGGTGCGGGAGTCGATGTTCTCGTACTTGTTGTGGTGGAAGGTGACGTACCCGTTGGACACGTCGCTCTCGCTGGAGCCGATCAGTCCGCCGCGGCCGGAGTTGCGCAGGACGCTGTAGGACAGGGTCACGTACTGGGTGTTGTCCTTCATGTCGAAGAGGCCGTCGTAGCCCGCCGACTCGCCGCCCGACGCCTCCAGGGTGGTGTGGTCGACCCAGACGTTGCGGACGTCGCTCTCCATGCCGATGGCGTCGCCGCCGTTGGACGTGGGCGAGCCCGACTTCTTGACGTTCCGGACCGTCACGTTCTGGATGATGATGTTGCTGGACTCCCGGATGTGGATGCCCAGCTGGTCGAAGACGGCACCGCTGCCGACGCCGACGATCGTGACGTTGCTGATCTGCTTCAGCTCGATCTTGTCGGCCGCCGTGCTGCAACTGTCGCCCGACACCTTGCTGGTGTTGCCGTGGTTGATGGTGCCCTCGACCTCGATGGTGATCGGGGTGGCGCTGTCCGCCCGGCCGCACAGGGCCTGGTGGATCGCGGTGCCGGTGGTGGCCCGGACCGTCTGCCCGCCCGCGCCGCCGGTCGTGCCGCCGTTCTGGGTCGCGTAGCCGGTGGCGCCACCGGCCGCTGCCGCCGCCTCGGGCATGGCCAGCACCACCCCGGTCGCGGCGGCGAGGGCCAGTGTCCCCAGCGCCGCCTGGAGTCGCAGCGCGACGGGTCGTCTCATCCTCGGTCTCCCCTTCGTCTTCACATGCCGGAACGAACTGACTGTCGTGATCATGTCAATACGACAGCCGGGAAAGCGCTTTCTCGCCGTGAGAATAGGGTTCGGTCCGGGACCTGACAAGGGTTCAGGTATTTTCAGGTAGTGGAACGATAGACAGATACATGAATCGCACTGACGTCGATGTGCACCCCGGGCGGAGCTGCGGTACGCTCAAGCTGCCTGATCACGGGGTTCAACCCCCAAGAGCCGGCAGTGCGTTGGTGGTCCAAGGAAAGACGCCCCACTTCCCGTGGGGAAATGCAGGTGCAAGGCCTGCCCAGCGCTCCATCGAGAACCCCGGTCCCGCAGCAGCGGGACCGGGGTTCTCGCGTGTCGCGACCCCTGACAGGGCCCTCAGACCTGCACCACCGGCTCCCGGGTGAAGAGCGCGCCCAGTTCCGGCGCGTTGACCCGGCGGTCCGCCAGGCGCAGGCCCTCCCAGATGGTGACCTGGTTGGCCGTCAGGACCGGCTTGCCCAGCTCCTTCTCCAAGGCCGGGATGTGGGCCGCCGTGTGCAGGGCGGTGTCCGGCAGGAGCACCGCCTCCGCGTCCGGGCGGTCGGCGGCGCGCGCCAGCGCCAGCACCTCCGCCTCGGTCCAGGTGCCGACCTCCGCGGCCGTGATGATGCCCGAGCCGACCACGTCGACCACCTCGATGCCGGCGGCCCCGAGGAACTCCGCGAAGAGCTGTGCCACGTCCTGCGGATAGGTCGCGCCGATCGCGACCCGCCGCGCCCCGACCTCGCGCACCGCGTGCACGAAGGCGAACGAGGTCGACGAGGCCGGCAGTCCGGCCGCCTGGGCCAGGCCGCGCACCTGTTCCTGCGCGCCCTCCCAGCCGTGCACGAAACTGCCACTGGTGCAGGCCCACACCACGGCGTCGGCGCCGGCCAGCCGCAGCTCCTCGACGCCGGCCGCGAGCCGCCGCGGCGAGCCCATCTCCAGCAGGGCGTCCACCCGGTGCGCGTCCTCGCCGATGTCCGTGTGCACCAGGTCCACCCGGATGTCGCTGCCCAGCAGCTGCTCGATGCGTGGATAGTCGTCCTCGCCGGAGTGGCCCGGGTACAGGAATCCCAGTGCTGTCATGTCCACCCTTCCTGCTGCTGTTCGGTGTCCGGGCCGTCCGTGACGCCCGGGATGTCCGCCACTGCGGGGCCGGCCGGTCCCGGCACCGCGGGGCCGGTGCGCGCCGACGGATCGGTCAGCGTCTGGTACGGCCCCACGGCACGGGTACCCAGTCGGCGCAGCGCCGCCCACATCGTCACTTGGTTGGCCGAGATCACCGGGATCCGCAGCTCGGCCTCCAGTTGCGGGATGACGTCGTAGGTGGGGAGGTTCGTGCAGGAGATGAAGAGGGCGTCCGCCGCGCCCTCGCCCGGTACCGCCCGGCGCGCCATGTCGGCCACGTCGCGGTACGGCACCTTCCAGATGTGCCGGGTCAGCCCCATGAAGGCGCAGCCCGTGACCGTCACCCCGGCCTCGGCGATGTACGCCTCCAGCGACCGGGTGACCGACACGGTGTACGGCGTCACCAGCGCGAGCCGGCGCACGCCCAACTCGGCCAGCGCGTCCAGCAACGCGCCGGAGGTGGTCACGGACGGGACCGCGCCCGCCCAGGTCATCGCCTCGCACATCGCCCGCTCGCCGGCGACGCCGCCGACGAAACTGCCCGAGGTGCAGGCGTAGGCGACGACCTCGGGGGCGATGGCGTTGAGGGTGCGCACCGCCTCGCCGAGGGTTTCGTGCTCGCTGACCATCCGCGCGAGGTCCAGACTGACCTCGACGGGTACGAAAGGGGTTCGCGTCATGTGCAGCGAGACCTCGTCGGGCACCCATCGCCACAGTTCGCGATCGAGTGCGAAGTCGAACGGGGCGACCACGCCGACCCCGCGTTGCGGAGCTGGTCCGCCGAGAAAGGAGATGTCCATGGCACGCACCGGCCTCACACTGAGGAAGGAGAGGGCAACGCACCGTTACGCACGGCCGTGTTGACGAAGGTAGGTTGCGGTGCGAGCGTGGTCAATCCGCCCGCGTCACTCCCAGGTCAACAGCCGGTTAAGTTCCGCGTCAACACCCGAACCGCCCCAGTTTTCCCCGTACCTCCCCCGTACCGGAGACACGCCTGCCGATGAGCACGCCCACGCTTCTCGTCCTGGACGCCGAACCACTCCCCCGGCTGGGCCGGCTGACCGGCCGGGCCCGCATCGAGCACACCGACGCGAAGTCCCTCGCCGAGCGGTTGCCGCACGCCGACGTGCTGCTCGTGTGGGACTTCAGCTCGCACGCGGTGCGCGAGGCGTGGCCCGGCGACGGCCCGCGGCCGCGCTGGGTGCACACGGCGAGCGCCGGGGTGGACCATCTGATGTGTCCCGAGCTGGCCGATTCCGAGACGGTGGTGACCAACGCGCGCGGCGTCTTCGACCAGCCGATCGCCGAGTACGTCGCCGCGCTCGTCCTGGCGATGGCGAAGGACCTGCCGACGACACTGCGGTTGCAGGATGAGCGGACCTGGCGGCACCGCGAGTCGATGCGGGTGGCCGGAACGCGCGCCTGTGTGGTCGGCTCCGGGCCGATCGGGCGGGCGATCGCGCAGACGCTCAAGGCGCTCGGCATCACCACCGCGCTGGTCGGCCGCACCGCCCGCACCGGTGTGCACGGGCCGGACGAGCTGGACCGGCTGCTGGCCCGCGCCGACTGGGTGGTCGCGGCGGCGCCGCTCACCGACGACACGCGCGGCATGTTCGACGCCCGGCGGTTCGGGGTGATGCAGCCCTCCGCCCGGTTCGTGAACGTGGGGCGGGGTCAGCTGGTCGTGGAGGACGACCTGGCCGAGGCGCTGACCAGGCGCTGGATCGCGGGTGCCGCGCTGGACGTGCTGAGCCGGGAGCCCCTCGCGCCGGAGAGTCCGCTGTGGCGGGTGCCCGATCTGATCATCTCCCCGCACATGAGCGGGGACACGATCGGCTGGCGGGACGAACTGGGGGCGCAGTTCGTGGATTTGTTCGAGAGCTGGGCGGCGGGCCGGCCGCTCGCGAACGTGGTCGACAAGAAGCGCGGATACGTGCCCGGACACTGAACGTCCCAGGAAGCGGGAGGGTGCATGACGGACCTCGACCTCACCGAGCTGACCGCAGTACAGCTCGTCGACGGTTATCGCAAGGGCGACTTCAGCCCCGTCGAGGTGACCCGGGCGGCGCTGGACCGGGCCGAACAGATCCAGCCGGAGGTGAACGCCTTCGTCCGGCTCACCGGCGAGGAGGCGCTCGACCGGGCCCGGCGGGCTCAGGAGCGGTGGCGGCGCGGGGAGCCGTGCGGGCGCCTGGACGGGGTGCCGGTCACGGTGAAGGACATCCTGCTGACGCGCGGTCAGCCCACCCTGCGCGGCTCGCTGGCCGTCTCGCCGGACGGCCCCTGGGACGAGGACGCGCCCTCCGTCGCCCGGCTGCGCGAGCACGGCGCGGTCTTCCTCGGCAAGACGACCACGCCCGAGTACGGCTGGAAGGGCGTGACGGACTCGCCGCTGTCCGGCGTCACCCGCAACCCGCACGACCCCGCCCGTACCGCCGGCGGCTCCAGCGGGGGCGCGGCGGCGGCCGTGGCGCTCGGGGCGGGGCCGCTGGCGCTCGGCACGGACGGCGGCGGGAGCGTGCGCATCCCGGCCTCCTTCTGCGGCGTCTTCGGCCTGAAACCGACGTACGGGCGGGTGCCGCTCTACCCGGCGAGCGCGTTCGGCACGCTCGCGCACGTCGGCCCGATCACCCGGGACGCGGCGGACGCGGCGCTGCTCCTCGACGTCATCGGCACCCCCGACGCCCGGGACTGGTCGGCGCTGGGGCCGGCGCCCGGGTCGTACACCGAGGCCCTGGCCGGCGGGGTGCGAGGGCTGCGGGTGGCGTACTCGCCCTCGCTCGGCGGGCAGGTGGCGGTGCGCCCGGCGGTGGCGACGGCGGTCCGGCGTGCGGTGCAGCGGCTGGCGGAACTGGGCGCGTTCGTCGCGGAGGCGGATCCCGACTTCTCGGACCCGGTGGAGGCCTTCCACACGCTGTGGTTCAGCGGGGCGGCCCGTGTGGTGCAGCATCTGCGGGCGGGCCGGCGGGAGCTGCTCGACCCGGGGCTGCGGGAGATCGTCGGGGCGGGCGCCCGGTACTCGGCGCTGGAGTACCTGGCCGCGGTGGACGTCCGGATGGAGCTGGGCCGCCGGATGGGCCGCTTCCACGAGGAGTACGACCTGCTGGTCACGCCGACGCTGCCGATCACGGCGTTCGAGGCGGGCGCGGAGGTGCCGAAGGGCTCCGGCCACCGGCGCTGGACGGGGTGGACCCCCTTCACCTACCCCTTCAACCTCACCCAGCAGCCGGCGGCATCGGTCCCGGTGGGCACCGACGGGGACGGCCTCCCCATCGGCCTCCAACTGATCGCCGCCCGCCACCGCGACGACCTGGTCCTACGCGCGGCACACGCACTGCAGGGGGCGGACCCGGCGTAATCCGGGCCGGGGTGATCCCGGGCCGGGGCGATCCCGGGCCGGGTGATTCCCGGCCAGCGCGATCCCTGGCCGGGCGCGATCCCTGGCCGGGGGTGATACCAGCCCGGCTCCGTGCAGGCCCGACGCCGTGCAGGCCCGACGCCGTGCAGGCCCGACGCCGTGCAGGCCCGACGCCGTGCAGGCCCGACGCCGTGCAGGCCCGACGCCGTGCAGGCGGGACGCAACCTAGGCCCGGCGCATCCCGGGCCCGGCAGGCAGCAGCGGACCGGCATGAGTGGCACCTAGCCCGAGCGGGGCCCGACCCGAGAGGAACTCTGGCCCCGCAACGCGCAGCACCCGCTCGCCCCGGGCCTCCACGCCCCGCCGGTCGAAGGGCCGACGCCGGCCCGGCAGGGGGCACCGGCACGCCCGCACGGCCCACGCCCGAGCCAAGACGCAGCGGCCCCACGAAGACACGGCGCCCCGCCCGACGGCAGAACCACGCCGCAGGCGAGTTGGCCGACACCCGGCGAGGGGCAGGGACCTGACGGGAGGCCGGGACGCCCAGCAGGAAGCCGGACGCCCAACGAGGCCCGCACACCCAGCGGGGGCCGGACGCCCAGCGGGGCCCGGACGCCCAGCGGGGGCCGGACGCCCAGCGGGGGCCGGACGCCCAGCGAGGCCCGTACACCCAACGAGGCCCGCACACCCAGCGGGGCCCGGACGCCCAGCGGGGACCGTACGCCCAGCCGGGGGGCGGGGCACCCGGCTGGGCGTCCGGTCCCCGCTGGGCGTCCGGGCCCCGCTGGGTGTGCGG
>NZ_QHJH01000183.1 GCF_003947455.1 Streptomyces sp. WAC 04229
GGGGGCGGACCACTGGCCGGGGGGCGGCTGCTCCTTGGACCACTTCGTGCCGGGGCTCGTCGGTTCCGCGCCCGGCTGGTCCGCGGGCTGAGCGGGCTGATCGGGGCCGCCGGGACGGCTGGCGGGCTCGGCGGGGCCGGACGCGCCGGGCTCCCGCCCGTCGGACGGGGCGGATCCGGGCGAGGCACAGCCCGGAGTGTCGTTCATCGTCGCTCCTTCACGGTGCCCGTCCGCGGGCGCGGCGGCAGGTTGGCAGCCATCGTGCCATGGGGTGCCCGGGTGCGGACCGGGCGCGGTATGGGCTGCACACCTTCAATTGTCCGCCGGATAGGGGGCAGACTGACCGCATGGCTGATCAGGACGCGCGAAACGGCGAGGACAAGCGGCCGACCGAGATCCCTGTGCTCCGCTGGGAGGAGCCGCCCGAAGGTCCGGTGCTGGTCCTGCTGGACCAGACCAGGCTGCCGACCGAGGAGGTCGAGCTGGTCTGCACGGACCCGGCCGGACTCGTCGAGGCGATCCGTTCGCTCGCCGTGCGCGGGGCGCCACTGCTGGGTGTCGCGGGCGCCTACGGGGTCGCGCTCGCCGCCGTTCGGGGCTTCGAGGTGGAGGAGGCCGCGGCCGCGCTGGCCGGGGCCCGGCCCACCGCGGTGAACCTCGCCGTCGGGGTGCGCCGGGCGCAGGACGCCCACCGGGAGGCGCTCGCCAGGACCGGCGACACACGGGAGGCGGCAGCGGCGGCGCTGACGGCGGCGCGGGCCCTGCACCAGGAGGACGCCCGGGCCAGCGCCCGGATGGCCGCGCACGGACTGGCCCTGCTGGACGAGTTGCTGCCCGCCGGCGGACACCGCGTTCTCACGCACTGCAACTCCGGCTCGCTGGTGTCGGGCGGGGAGGGCACGGCTTTCGCGGTGGCGCTCGCGGCGCACCGGGAGGGGCGGCTGCGACGCCTGTGGGTGGACGAAACGCGTCCCTTGTTGCAAGGTGCTCGCCTGACGGCATACGAGGCGGCCCGCAACGACATGACGTACACCCTGCTCACCGACAGTGCGGCGGGCTCGCTGTTCGCGGCGGGCGAGGTGGACGCCGTGCTGGTCGGCGCGGACCGCATCGCGGCCGACGGATCGGTGGCGAACAAGGTGGGGAGCTATCCGCTCGCGGTGCTCGCGCGCTACCACCACGTACCGTTCATCGTGGTGGCGCCGGTCACGACGGTGGATCCGCACACGCCGGACGGGACCGCCATCGAGGTGGAACAGCGTCCCGGATATGAAGTGACCGAGGTCACAGCACCTCAGGTGCCGGTGACGGGAGCGGGAGGCGGGATTCCGGTGGCACCCCTGGGGACTCAGGCGTACAACCCGGCGTTCGACGTGACTCCGCCCGAGCTGGTGACGGCGATCGTCACCGAGGAAGGCGTGGTTTCGCCCGTGACCGGCGAGGCCCTCGCGGAGCTGTGTGCCAGGTCACGCCAGGTAACGATTAGCTAATGGGATGATGTCGTTTATGAAGGGACGAGTCCTTGTCGTCGACGACGACACCGCACTGGCCGAGATGCTCGGCATTGTGCTGCGTGGTGAGGGTTTTGAGCCATCTTTCGTAGCCGACGGCGACAAGGCGCTGGCCGCCTTCCGGGAGACCAAGCCCGATCTGGTGCTGCTCGACCTGATGCTGCCCGGTCGGGACGGCATCGAGGTGTGCCGCCTGATCAGGGCGGAGTCGGGTGTGCCGATCGTGATGCTGACGGCGAAGAGTGACACCGTCGACGTCGTGGTCGGTCTCGAGTCGGGCGCCGACGACTACATCGTGAAGCCGTTCAAGCCCAAGGAGCTGGTGGCCCGTATCCGGGCGCGGCTCAGGAGGTCGGAGGAACCGGCACCGGAGCAGCTCGCCATAGGCGACCTGGTCATCGACGTGGCCGGTCACTCCGTGAAGCGCGAGGGGCAGTCGATCGCGCTCACGCCGCTGGAGTTCGACCTGCTGGTGGCGCTGGCCCGCAAGCCGTGGCAGGTGTTCACGCGCGAGGTGCTCCTGGAGCAGGTCTGGGGCTACCGGCACGCCGCCGACACCCGGCTGGTCAACGTGCATGTGCAGCGGCTGCGCTCCAAGGTCGAGAAGGACCCGGAGAAGCCGGAGATCGTGGTGACCGTGCGCGGCGTCGGCTACAAGGCCGGGCCGAGCTGACATGACCAGGGACAGTGCCGCTTCGGCGCCCGGGTCCGAGGCCCGCGCCGGACGGCCTGTCGGCCCCCCGCCCGCCGGTTCGCGCTTCGGCCGCCTGCTGGAGGGCGGGCTGCTGCACGGCGGGGTGCAGGGCAGCCCGGTGATCCGGCTGTTCATGCGCTGGGTGCGGCGTCCGCTGCTGCCCGTCATGCGGCTGTGGCGGCGCAACATCCAGCTCAAGGTCGTCGTCACCACGCTGCTGATGTCGCTGGGTGTGGTGCTCCTGCTCGGCTTCGTGGTGATCGGACAGGTCCGCAACGGACTGCTGGACGCCAAGGTGAAGGCGTCCCAGAGCCAGGCCACCGGCGGTTTCACGGCGGCCAAGCAGAAGGCCGAGGAGGCGGCGGGCGCCGACGGCGACGACAGCAACCCCGCGGACGGCAGGCCCCCGCAGAACGTCATCCAGTGGATGAGTGAACTGGTGAAGTCGCTGTCCAGCGGCGGACAGGGCGCCTTCGACGTGGTCACGCTCCCCATGGGCGGCGAGAGCGGCAGCGGCCGCGGCCCGCGTGCCTCCGGATCGGTCGACTGGGCGGTCAGCGTCCCGGAGGACCTGCGGGAGCGGATCGACGGTGACACCGCGGCGGCCCAGAGCTACACCCGGATCGTCTACAACTCCGACCAGGAGTCCCAGCCCGGACTGGTCATCGGCAAGCAGGTCAACGACCCCAACGGCGAGCCGTACCAGCTGTACTACCTCTTCCCGCTCACCCAGGAGGAGAAGTCCCTCAGCCTGGTCAGAGGCACGCTCGCGACGGCCGGGCTCTTCGTCGTCGTACTGCTCGGGGCCATCGCCTGGCTCGTCGTGCGCCAGGTCGTCACACCCGTACGGATGGCCGCCAGCATCGCCGAGCGGCTGTCCGCGGGGCGGCTCCAGGAACGCATGAAGGTCACCGGCGAGGACGACATCGCGCGGCTCGGCGAGGCCTTCAACAAGATGGCGCAGAACCTCCAGCTCAAGATCAGTCAGCTGGAGGACCTGTCGCGGATGCAGCGGCGGTTCGTGTCCGACGTGTCGCACGAGCTGCGTACGCCGCTGACGACCGTACGGATGGCCGCCGACGTCATCCACGACGCGCGCGTGGACTTCGACCCGGTCACCGCGCGGTCGGCGGAACTGCTCGCCGACCAGCTGGACCGGTTCGAGACGCTGCTCGCGGACCTGCTGGAGATCAGCCGCTTCGACGCGGGCGCCGCCGCCCTGGAGGCCGAGCCGATAGACCTCAGGGAGGTCGTCCGACGGGTCGTCAGCGGTGCGGAGCCGCTCGCCGAGCGCAAGGGCACGCCGATCCGCGTGGTCGGCGACCAGCAGCCCGTCGTCGCGGAGGCGGACGCGCGGCGTGTCGAGCGGGTGCTGCGCAACCTCGTCGTCAACGCCGTCGAGCACGGCGAGGGGCGGGACGTCGTCGTCAAGCTGGCCGCGGCCGGCGGCGCGGTCGCCGTCGGAGTGCGCGACTACGGCGTCGGGCTCAAGCCGGGCGAGGCCACGCGGGTGTTCAGCCGCTTCTGGCGGGCCGACCCGGCACGCGCGCGTACCACCGGCGGTACGGGGCTGGGGCTGTCGATCGCCCTGGAGGACGCGCGGCTGCACGGCGGCTGGCTCCAGGCCTGGGGCGAACCGGGCGGCGGCTCGCAGTTCCGGCTGACGCTGCCCAGGACGGCGGACGAGCCGTTGCGGGGTTCGCCGATACCGCTGGAGCCGGCGGACTCGCGGCGCAACCGCGGACTCCACGACGCCGGTCTCGACGACACCGCCACTCCGCACGGTGCGGAGAAGGCGGCCGGTGTCCCGGCGCAGGCGTCCGCCGGACAGGCCTCCCAGGTGCCCGCGCGGGGCCCCATACCGTCGAGGTCGGCCATGGCGGCCCCCACGGCCGACCCGACGGCCCTGCCGGGCAACGGGGCGCGCGTGGTGCCGAGGCCCGCGCCGCCGGGAGCCCGGAGACAGGACGGCGGTCCCACGGAGGCGGACGGCCGTCAGGACACCCGGTCGGAGGATCCGAGCAGGCAAGGGGAGGCATCTCGTGGGCGCTGACCGCGCGGGAGGCGGTCGGCGCAGGCCGGCACGTGTGGTGGGGTACGCCGTCGGCGGCGTCGTGCTGCTGGCGGGATGCGCGTCCATGCCGGACAGCGGGGACCTGCGCGGGGTGGAGTCCACACCGCGGCAGGACCCGCAGGTGCGGGTGTTCGCGATGCCGCCGCGGGAGGACGCGCCGCCCTCCGACATCGTGCAGGGCTTTCTGGAGGCCCTGACCAGCGACGATCCGCACTACGAGACGGCACGCAAGTACCTGACCGGCGATGCCGCGGAGAACTGGCGGCCGGACGAGTCGGCGACCGTACTCGCGGGCGGACCGGGCACCGAGTCGGACCACTCCGGCAGCCGCGAGGACGCCAACGACTACTCGGTGACCCTGACGGGCGCCAAGGTCGCCACGGTGGACGCCCAGCAGTCGTACTCGCCGGCCGACGGCACGTACCGGCAGTCGGTGCACCTGACCCGGGACGGCAAGACCAAGCAGTGGCGCATCGACCAGCTGCCGCAGGGCGTCGTCATGGGCAAGTCGGACTTCCAGCGCAACTACATGTCGGTCAACCGGTACTACTTCGCCTCGAACACCGCGGTGCGCTCGGCGTCCGACGAGGGCGCGAGCCCGCAGCCCGCCGCCGTGGCCGACCCCGTGTACGTCCGCCGGCGCGTGGACCCCATGACCCAGGTGGTGAACTCTCTGATCAGCGGGCCGTCGAGCCTGCTCGGGCCCGTGGTCAGGTCGAGCTTCCCGACCGGGACGGCGCTGGCCAAGAACGCCGGTTCGCTGGCGCCCGACGACCGCAGCAAGCTCACCGTCCCGTTGAACGGGAAGGCCGCCGGTGCCGATCAGGACCAGTGCGACGAGATGGCCGCCCAGCTCCTGTTCACGCTGCAGAACCTCACTCCGGCCGTCGAGGAGGTCGAGCTGCGCGCGGGTGGTGAGCAGCTGTGTTCGCTCAGCGAGGACCGAGCGGAGACGGTCGCCGCGCGGGGCTCGGCACAGCGGCCCGACTACCTCTATTTCGTCGACGACGAGGACCGCCTGGTCCGGATCGCCGCGGGCAGCAACGGGACAAGGGCGGAACCCGTGCCCGGCCCGCTCGGCGAGGGTGAGAAGGCGCTGCGGGCGGTGGCGGTGTCGCGGGACGAGCACAGCGCCGCCGGCATCGGCCTCGACAACAAGTCGCTGTTCGTCGGCTCCCTGGTGTCGGGCGGTTCGCTCGGCGACCCCGTGCTGCTCAGCAAGGGCAAGGCGGAGGCCGACCGGCTGACCCCGCCCAGCTGGGACGCGCAGGGCGACCTGTGGATCGCCGACCGCGACCCGGCCGACCCGCGGCTGCTGCTGCTGGAGAAGGGCGCCGGTGAGCCGGTGGAGGTGCGCACGCCGGGGCTCGACGGGCGGGTGCAGGCCGTGCGGGCGGCGGCCGACGGGGTGCGGATCGCGCTCATCGTGGAGAAGGACGGCAAGCGGTCGCTGCTCATCGGGCGGATCGAACGCGACGAGAGGGCGGGCGAACGGCCTGCGGTCACCGTCCTCGAACTGCGCTCCGCCACTCCCGGGCTGGAGGAGGTCACGGCCATGTCGTGGGCCGGTGACAGCAGGCTCGTGGTGGTCGGGCGCGAGCGCGGCGGCGTCCAGCAGATCGGATACGTCCAGGTCGACGGCTCGACGCCGGAGGCTTCGGTGCCCGCCGCCCTGACCGGCGTCAAGGAGATCGCCGCGACCGAGGACGAGCGGCTGCCGCTCGTGGCCTACTCCGAGGATCTGATCGTGCGGCTGCCGTCGGGGCTCCAGTGGCAGAAGGTCACGGAGGGGACGGCCCCCGTCTATCCGGGCTGAGGCGTCGTCCCCACCGGTTTTCCACAGGGGGCCCGGAGGCGTTTTCCACAGGCCCGGCCGGGTTTCGCCGGGCTTGGCACAGTGGTGGCCATGTGGCGATTGCGGGACTGGTGGCGCGACCTCACGGACCTGGTGCTGCCGGCCGAGTGCGGCGGCTGCGGCCGGACCCGGGCGGTGCTGTGCCCACGGTGCAGTACCGCCCTGAGCGGGTCCGCGCCGCGCCGGGTGCGGCCGGTGCCGGAGCCGCCCGGGCTGCCGTCCGTGCACGCGGCCGCGCCCTACGCGGACGAGGTGCGGGCGGCGCTGCTGGCCCACAAGGAGCGGGGCGTCCTGGCCCTCACGCCGCCGCTCGGCGAGGCGCTGGCGGGAGCGGTGCGGGCGGGGCTCCGTGAGGCGTGGAGCGGCGTCGGGGGAGCGGGCGGCCTGCCGGGCCCGGTGCTCCTGGTGCCCGTGCCGTCGGCGCGCCGGGCGGTGCGCAGACGCGGTCACGACCCGGCGCGGAGGATCGCTCTCGCGGCGGCGGGGGAGTTGCGGCGGACCGGGGTGCCGGTCCGGGTGGCCGCCCTGCTGCGGCAGCGGCATGCCGTGGCCGACCAGGCGGACCTCGACGCCCGCCGGCGGCTGGACAACCTCGCCGGCGCCCTGGCGGTGGCTCCCGGTGGCGGCCGGCTCCTGTGCGGTGGCGGCCCCGTCGTCCTGGTCGACGACCTGATGACGACGGGGGCGTCCCTGACCGAGGCGGCACGTGCCGTGCGCGCGGCTGAGTCGCGGACGGGGCCGGACACGTACGGGAAGGCGAGATCGGCTGTGTATCCGTCGGCGGCGGGGGAAGGCAGAGAGGAACGGAAGACCGGGCCTCAAATGGCGGGTCCCAACGGAGGAGATGGCGCGATCAGTGAAGCGATCTGCGCGGCAGTGGTCGCGGCTTCACCTGATTCTTTCGAGAATAAACCGGAACTGACTGAGAACTTACGTCGTTGCAGGTAATGAGAGGTCCTATTCACCGGAACGGAGGTACGTCGCGGTAGAGGGTGACGACATCCGCCCGGGCGAGATATGTTCGGTTGTGAGGCAAAGCCGCAGGCCACACCTCTCAAATCCGAATGCCGTGCTGCGGGTTTTAGCGTCATCACCCGCACTGGGGGAGTGGAGATCTCACCCGCGGGGGAGGAGGTGGACGTCACCGAGTCCGAGGTTCCGGAGTACACCGGAACCTGGTGCAAAAGGGAGATGCTCCGCCATGGAAGCGGAGCGATCCGGGAACGGAGTTCTGCGTGGACATCGTCGTCAAGGGCCGCAAGACCGAGGTGCCCGAGCGGTTCCGGAAGCACGTGGCCGAGAAGCTGAAGCTGGAGAAGATCCAGAAGCTCGATGGCAAGGTGATCAGCCTCGACGTCGAGGTGTCCAAGGAGCCGAACCCCCGACAGGCCGACCGATGTGACCGAGTGGAGATCACGCTCCGCTCCCGCGGTCCGGTGATCCGGGCGGAGGCAGCGGCGAGCGACCCGTACGCGGCGCTCGACCTGGCGGCGGAGAAGCTTGGCGCACGACTGCGCAAGCAGCACGACAAGCGCTTCTCGCGCCGCGGCGCGCGCCGGATCCCGGCGGCCGAGGTCGCCGACCACGTACCCGGCGCTGCGACGCTCAACGGGAACGGCGACGTCATCCCGACGGAGAAGCATGACGGCGTCCCCACCAAGAAGATCGGCTCGCTGGAGGTCCAGGGCGACGGTCCGCTCGTCGTCCGCGAGAAGACCCACGTGGCCGCGCCGATGTCCCTCGACCAGGCGCTCTACGAGATGGAACTGGTCGGGCACGACTTCTATCTGTTCGTCGACTCCGAGACGAAGGAACCCAGTGTCGTCTACCGGCGGCACGCCTACGACTACGGTGTGATCCACCTCACCACGGACACGATGGTCACCCAGGCGCACGCCCCCGACGCGGGCGACGCGCTCGGCGGTTGACCACCGCCGGGTGACAGCGGACCGGTGCCCCTGGAGCGCGTGTGCGCCCCCAGGGGCACCGGTGTGCGACGGTGCGCGAGGGTGTGCGACCCCTTCGGGACCCGCGCGGTCGCCCCGTTGTCCGTCGGGCATGGAATCATGGCGGCAACGGCCCAACCGGTGGGCCGTTGCTCTGGGTTGGCGATGGCGCAGGACCACGGGCCAAAGCCTTCAGGGGGAGGAACGATGGCGGACAGTTTCGGACCGATGCGGGGTGCGGGCGTCGACCACGGGATCGACGACGGGGCCGCCGGCCTGGGGCCGGACGCGGACGCGGGCTCCACACGCGAGGAACCCATCAGGGTCCTGGTCGTGGACGACCACGCCCTCTTCCGCCGGGGTCTGGAGATCGTGCTCGCGGCCGAGGAGGACATCCAGGTCGTCGGCGAGGCCGGTGACGGCGCCGAGGCCGTGGGGAAGGCCGCCGACCTGCTGCCGGACATCATCCTGATGGATGTGCGGATGCCCAAGCGGGGCGGGATCGAGGCCTGCACCTCCATCAAGGAAGTGGCCCCCAGCGCCAAGATCATCATGCTGACGATAAGCGATGAGGAGGCCGACCTCTACGACGCGATCAAGGCGGGCGCGACCGGCTATCTCCTCAAGGAGATCTCCACGGACGAGGTGGCCACCGCCATTCGCGCGGTGGCCGACGGGCAGTCGCAGATCAGTCCGTCCATGGCGTCGAAACTGCTCACCGAGTTCAAGTCGATGATCCAGCGGACCGACGAACGCCGACTGGTGCCGGCGCCGCGGCTCACCGATCGCGAGCTGGAGGTCCTCAAGCTCGTCGCCACCGGAATGAACAACCGGGACATCGCCAAGGAACTCTTCATCTCCGAGAACACCGTGAAGAACCACGTCCGCAACATCCTGGAGAAACTGCAGCTGCACTCCAGGATGGAGGCCGTGGTGTACGCGATGCGGGAGAAGATTCTCGAGATCCGCTGACTTCGGTCAGGCGAGCAGGCGGGCCAGCTCCGCCGTCAGGGCCTCGCGCAGGTGCGGGGCGTCGACCCGCTCCACGCGTACGTCCGTGCAGTCGACCCAGCTCGCCGCCTCGACCAGGGCCTGGGCCACGGCCGGAGCGGCCTTGAGGCCGTCCAGTCGGACCTGCTTGGCGACCAGGGTGCGTCCCTCCCGCGCCGGGTCCACGCGGCCGACGAGCCGTCCGCCGGCCAGCACCGGCATCGCGAAGTAGCCGTGCACCCGCTTGGGCTTGGGCACGTAGGCCTCCAGGCGGTGGGTGAACCCGAAGATCCGCTCGGTGCGCGCCCGTTCCCAGATCAGGGAGTCGAAGGGCGAGAGCAGCGTGGTGCGGTGACGGCCGCGCGGAACCGTCTCCAGGGCGGCCGGGTCCGCCCAGGCGGGCTTGGACCAGCCCGCCACCGCGACCGGCACCAGACCCGAGTCGGCGATCACGGCGTCGACCTGCTCGGCCTTGAGGCGGTGGTAGTCCGCGATGTCCGCGCGCGTGCCCACGCCCAGGGACTCGCCGGCCAGGCGGACCAGGCGGCGCAGGCACTCGGAGTCGTCCAGGTCGTCATGGAGCAGCGCGGACGGGACGGCGCGCTCCGCGAGGTCGTACACACGCTTCCAGCCGCGGCGCTCCACGCACACCACCTCGCCGTACATCAGTGCGCGCTCGACGGCGACCTTCGTGCCCGACCAGTCCCACCACTCGCTGGTCCGCTTCGCGCCGCCCAGGTCCGTCGCGGTGAGCGGGCCCTCGGTGCGGAGCTGCTTGACGACCTGGTCGTAGGTGCCGTCCGGGAGGGAGTGGTTCCAGTGCGGGCGGTTGCGGTAGGCGCGGCGGCGGAAGGCGAAGTGGGGCCATTCCTCGATGGGGAGGACACAGGCGGCGTGCGACCAGTACTCGAAGGCGTGGGTGTCCGTCCAGTAGGCGTCCTCGACCGTCTTGCGGCCGACCGCGCCCAGACGGGCGTACGGGATGAGTTCGTGGGAGCGGGCGAGGACCGAGATGGTGTCGAGCTGCACCGCGCCCAGGTGCCGGAGGACGCCGCGGACGCCCGCGCGGCGGTCGGGGGCGCCGAGGAAGCCCTGTGCGCGGAGGGCGAGGCGGCGGGCCTCGTCTGCGGACAGTTCCGTGGCGGGGGGCGGGAGGGTCGTCATACGTCCGCACGATAGAGGGTGGGTCTGACAGTGCCGGTCGCATACAAGGCGCCCGGTGCTGGGGGAGCCGGAGGTGGGTGCGCAGCCCGGCGTTGCAGGGTGCCGGTGCGCCCACCCGTGCCGCGCCAGCGGCACGATTGCCCGCAGCTCTGCAGCTCTGCAGCTCTGCGCTTTTACGCGGTCTGTGCCGGCAAGTAGGGCGCTGTCGACGGGAGGGCCAGGTCCGAGGGGAGGAGGGAGGCGATCCAGCAGTCCCGGCGCACGCCCTTGTTGTTGGCCGCGGAGCGCAACGTGCCCTCCATGGTGAAGCCCGCCCGCTCGGCCACCGCGCGGGAGGCCGTGTTGCCGACCTCGGCGCGCCACTCCAGGCGGTCGATCGCCCGCTCAGTGAAGGCCCAGCGCGCGACGGCGAGGGATGCCTCCGTGATGTAGCCCCGGCCGCGGAACTCCTTGGTACTCCAGAACCCGAGCTCGCCGACACCCAGGGAGATCATCGTGATGCCGACCATCCCGGCCAGGTCACCGGCGGGGAGGAAGACGCCGAAGGTGAACATCGAGGCGTTGGCCCAGCCGTCCGGGACCATCTGCTCCGTGAAGCCCCGCGCGTGCTCGGGGAGGTAGGGCGAGGGGATCGTCGTCCAGCGCTGGACGTCGGGATCCTGGCAGGCGGCGTACACGGCATCGTTGTCCTGGGGGCCGACCGTGCGCAGGACGAGGCGTTCCGTGGTGAGGGTGACGGGTTCCATCCGCCGATTCTGCGCAACCTCCGGCGGCGATCGCCATCTTTTTGCCCTGCGTGAACATGTGGTCACTTTTCGTTCAATTCACCGGAGGGTGCGGCACCATCGGCGGGGCCCGGACGTTGAACCCGGTGACGGCAGCCGACGAGGCTGGATGCAAGGAGTGGACGGTCCCGTTACGGCGGGCCTCCCGGGGTAGCGGGGTCCTCGCATACGATGGCCGTTGCTCAGTCCGTGACAGGAAACCGACCGTCCCAGGCCCGACCGGCAAGGAGACCAACCCCCGTGTCCGTCCTCTCAAAGATCATGCGTGCAGGCGAAGGCAAGATCCTGCGCAAGCTGCACCGCATCGCGGACCAGGTCAACTCCATCGAAGAGGACTTCGCTGACCTCTCCGACGCCGAGCTGCGGGCCCTCACCGACGAGTACAAGCAGCGCTACGCCGACGGTGAGGCCCTGGACGACCTGCTGCCCGAGGCCTTCGCCACCGTCCGCGAGGCCGCCAAGCGCGTCCTGGGCCAGCGCCACTACGACGTGCAGATCATGGGCGGCGCCGCCCTGCACATGGGCTACGTGGCCGAGATGAAGACCGGTGAGGGCAAGACCCTCGTCGGCACCCTGCCCGCCTACCTCAACGCCCTCTCCGGCGAGGGCGTGCACATCGTCACGGTCAACGACTACCTGGCCGAGCGCGACTCCGAGATGATGGGCCGCGTCCACAAGTTCCTCGGTCTGTCGGTCGGCTGCATCCTCGCCAACCAGACGCCGGCCCAGCGCCGCGAGATGTACCGCTGCGACATCACCTACGGCACGAACAACGAGTTCGGCTTCGACTACCTGCGCGACAACATGGCGTGGTCCAAGGACGAACTCGTCCAGCGCGGCCACAACTTCGCCATCGTCGACGAGGTCGACTCCATCCTGGTCGACGAGGCCCGTACGCCGCTGATCATCTCCGGTCCGGCCGACCAGGCCACCAAGTGGTACGGCGACTTCGCCAAGCTGGTCACCCGCCTGAAGAAGGGCGAGGCCGGCAACACCCTCAAGGGCATCGAGGAAACCGGTGACTACGAGGTCGACGAGAAGAAGCGCACCGTCGCCATCCACGAGTCGGGCGTCTCCAAGGTCGAGGACTGGCTGGGCATCGACAATCTCTACGAGTCGGTGAACACCCCGCTGGTCGGCTACCTGAACAACGCCATCAAGGCCAAGGAACTCTTCAAGAAGGACAAGGACTACGTCGTCCTCGACGGCGAAGTCATGATCGTCGACGAGCACACCGGCCGTATCCTCGCCGGCCGCCGCTACAACGAGGGCATGCACCAGGCGATCGAGGCGAAGGAAGGGGTGGACATCAAGGACGAGAACCAGACGCTCGCCACGATCACCCTCCAGAACTTCTTCCGCCTCTACAAGCGCCACGACCACGACGAGAAGGAACAGCCCGGTCTGTCCGGCATGACCGGTACGGCGATGACCGAGGCTGCCGAGTTCCACCAGATCTACAAGCTCGGCGTGGTGCCGATCCCGACCAACCGGCCGATGATCCGCAAGGACCAGTCGGACCTGATCTACCGCACCGAGGTCGCCAAGTTCGAGGCGGTTGTCGACGACATCGAGGAGAAGCACCGCAAGGGGCAGCCGATCCTCGTCGGCACCACCTCCGTCGAGAAGTCCGAGTACCTCTCGCAGCAGCTCAGCAAGCGCGGCGTCCAGCACGAGGTGCTCAACGCCAAGCAGCACGACCGGGAGGCGACGATCGTCGCCCAGGCGGGCCGCAAGGGCTCCGTGACGGTGGCCACGAACATGGCCGGCCGTGGTACGGACATCAAGCTCGGCGGCAACCCCGAGGACCTCGCCGAGGCCGAACTGCGCCAGCGCGGCCTCGACCCCGAGGAGCACATCGAGGAGTGGGCCGCGGCCCTGCCCGCCGCCCTGGAGCGGGCCGAGCAGGCCGTCAAGGCGGAGTTCGAAGAGGTCAAGGACCTGGGCGGGCTCTACGTGCTCGGTACCGAGCGGCACGAGTCGCGCCGTATCGACAACCAGCTGCGCGGTCGTTCCGGCCGCCAGGGCGACCCCGGCGAGTCCCGCTTCTACCTCTCCCTGGGCGACGACCTGATGCGCCTGTTCAAGGCCCAGATGGTCGAGCGCGTGATGTCCATGGCGAACGTGCCGGACGACGTGCCGATCGAGAACAAGATGGTCACGCGCGCGATCGCGTCCGCCCAGTCGCAGGTCGAGACGCAGAACTTCGAGACGCGCAAGAACGTCCTGAAGTACGACGAGGTCCTCAACCGGCAGCGCGAGGTCATCTACGGCGAGCGGCGCCGCGTCCTGGAGGGTGAGGACCTGCAGGAGCAGATCCAGCACTTCATGAACGACACGATCGACGCCTACGTCCAGGCAGAGACCGCCGAGGGCTTCCCGGAGGACTGGGACCTGGACCGGCTGTGGGGCGCCTTCAAGCAGCTCTACCCGGTGAAGGTCACCGTGGAGGAGCTGGAGGAGGCGGCCGGTGACCGGGCCGGTCTGACGGCGGACTACATCGAGGAGTCCATCAAGGACGACATCCAGGAGCAGTACGAGGCGCGTGAGACGCAGCTCGGCTCCGAGATCATGCGCGAGCTGGAGCGCCGGGTCGTGCTGTCGGTCCTGGACCGCAAGTGGCGCGAGCACCTCTACGAGATGGACTACCTCCAGGAGGGCATCGGCCTGCGCGCGATGGCGCAGAAGGACCCGCTGGTCGAGTACCAGCGCGAGGGCTTCGACATGTTCCAGGCCATGATGGACGGCATCAAGGAGGAGTCCGTCGGCTACCTGTTCAACCTGGAGGTCCAGGTCGAGCAGCAGGTCGAGGAGGTTCCGGTCGAGGACGCGGCGCCGTCCCTGGACAAGGGCGCGCAGGACGCCGTCCCGGCCCAGGCGGGCGCGCGCCCGGAGATCCGGGCCAAGGGCCTCGACGCCCCGCAGCGCCGCGACCTGCACTTCTCCGCGCCGACCGTGGACGGTGAGGGTGGTGTCGTCGAGGGCGACTTCTCCACCGACGGCGAGCCCGCGCAGGCCGCCTCGGACGGGCTCACGCGCGCGGAGCGCCGCAAGCAGGCCAAGGGCGGGCGACGCCGCAAGAAGTGACGGTGCGGTGCCGCAGGGCGCCGCAGCGGTGGAAGGGCCGGTCACCCGTGGTGGCCGGCCCTTCGGCGTAGGTGCGCGGGCTGGGCGGTGCGCGGTGGACGGTCGCCTGCGGAGCCGCCGGTCGCCAGTTGTCAGTCGCCAGTTGTCAGTCGTCGTCGGCGTGCGGCCTGCGGGGGCCGCCCAGCTCCACCGCGGTGCAGCGCCAGCGCAGGTCCTGGCCCCGTTCCAGCCGGAAGGCCATCGCGCGCAGCTGGTCCCCCGCGCCGATGCGGGCGAAGACCTCCAGGGCGCCCGGCCGGGGCTCGAAGTAGCCGATATCCCGGACGACGGGGAGGGCGCCGCGCGTACGCAGGGGGCCGCGCTCGGCGAGGTGGGCCAGGTCGTCGTAGGCGCGGCCGACGGTGTGGCGGAGCATCGAGTGGACGGGGCGCCGGCCGCTGAGCACATGGAGCAGAAGCTCGGCGAAGCGGTCCGTGGGGCGGACCTGGGGGA
>NZ_QHJH01000184.1 GCF_003947455.1 Streptomyces sp. WAC 04229
CGCCCGCCGGGTCGAACACCCCGTAGGACGCCGCCCCGCCGTGGGTCTCGCCCCCCGCGGGGGCCTGACGGGGGAAGCCGGCCGTGGGACCCGTGCCGTGGCTCTCTATGCGGGGCGCACCGCCCTGCCCCGGCACCTGGGGAGGCTCGGCGGCGGGCCCCCCCCCCCCCCGCCCCCCTCCCGCCCCCGCGCCCCCCCCCCCCCCCCCCCGGGCCCCCCCCCCCCCCCCCCCCGCCCGCCGGGTCGAACACCCCGTAGGACGCCGCCCCGCCGTGGGTCTCGCCCCCCGCGGGGGCCTGACGGGGGAAGCCGGCCGTGGGACCCGTGCCGTGGCTCTCTATGCGGGGCGCACCGCCCTGGCCCGGCACCTGGGGAGGCTCGGCGGGTGCCGCACCCCGGCCGCCGTCCGTTCCGGTCCCGTGGGCCGGGGTGTCCCAGCCTGCGGATGCCGCACCGCTCCCACGCGCGGTGCCGCCCGTCACACCCGCGTCGCTGGAAGGGGCGCCCGACGGGCGGGGGCCCTCCGCGCGGGAGGCGCCGTCCGTGTCCCCCGCGTACCCCCCGTCGGCCACGCGCGCGTGCGCCACCTCGTCGGCGTCACCGAGGCCCGCCGCGGGGGCTGCCGCCCCGGACAGCCGTACGTACCCCTCCCCGTCCGGCGCGGTCGCCACCCGTGCCGCCGCCTCGCGCTGGACCGGCACCAGCCGCAGGGCCGACTCGCCGATCCGCAGCAGCGCGCCCGGCGCGAAGCGGACCGGGCGGTCGCCCACGCGGGTGCCGTCCAGCGTGGTGCCGTTGGTGGAGCCGAGGTCGGCGACCGAGACGCGGGCGTCGGGGGTGACGGTGACCGCGCAGTGCATCCGGGAGACGTCCGGGTCGTCGAGGGCGACATCGGCGTCGGCGGAGCGGCCGAGGCGGATCTGCCCGCCGTGCAGGAGGTGGACGCCGCCCGCGTCCGGGCCCGCGACCACGTGGAGCTGGGCGGGGACACCGGCCGGCTCGGTGTCCGGGTCGGGCTCGCCGGGGGCGCCCAGGCAGAGCACGGCGCCGTCGATCAGCGGTGGCTCGCCCAGGGTGCTGCGCTGGGTGTCGAGCCGGTGCGCGCCCGCGTACAGCACCACCTGACCGGTGCCCGGGGCCTCGCCGCCGGGCAGCGCCGCGGCCAGCGCGGAGGCGACGGCGGCCAGGGCGGTGCCGGCCGGCGCGGTGACCAGCACGTCGCTGCTCGCGGCGCGGCCCCCCGCCGAACCATGCGGGCCCAGCGGGTCTACGACGGTCAGCCGGATCTGCATCGCCGTCAGCGGTCCCTTCGCGCGGGCGCCCGCGCGCCGGTGCAGAAGCCGTGACCACGGTCACCCACCGCGGACTTCCCCCACCGCCACACGAGCACGTCGGCCAGTTCTCCCCGCATCCTCGCACCTGCCACTGACAACGCGCCCGTCTCCCGCCGTCAAATGATCTTGATTGGTCGGCTCTGACCCCAAAAATGCCTGACGGGTGCCTCGGAGATGATCGAAGCCCGTCGGCTTGAGATCGGTCACGTCCGGGCAGCGGCAACCAAGGGACCGGGTCGAGCGTCTTTCCTTCGAACACGGCCCGGGAGCGGAACGTAAGGCTTACCGGCGGGCCGGTGAGCACCACGGAACAACCGCGGAACGACGACAGCCCGGTGCCGGGAGCGCGGCATTACAGTGGGTCGGAACAGCCAGCAAGCAACTAGGAGCGCATGACGTGCGGCCGGTAGGCAGCAAGTACCTCCTCGAGGAGCCCCTCGGTCGCGGCGCGACGGGCACCGTCTGGCGCGCGCGCCAGCGGGAGACCGCGGGCGCCGAGGCGGCCGTGGCCGGACAGCCCGGCGAGACCGTCGCGATCAAGGTCCTCAAGGAAGAGCTCGCGAGCGACCCCGACATCGTGATGCGCTTCCTGCGGGAGCGCTCCGTCCTGCTCCGGCTCACCCACCCCAACATCGTCCGGGTCCGCGACCTGGTCGTGGAGGGCGAGCTGCTGGCGCTGGTCATGGACCTCGTCGCCGGTCCCGACCTGCACCGCTACCTGCGGGAGAACGGGCCGCTCACCCCGGTCGCCGCCGCCCTGCTCACCGCCCAGATCGCCGACGCCCTCGCCGCCAGCCACGCGGACGGCGTGGTCCACCGCGACCTGAAGCCGGCCAACGTGCTGCTGAAGCAGACCGGCGGCGAGATGCACCCGATGCTGACCGACTTCGGCATCGCCCGCCTCGCCGACTCGCCCGGTCTCACCCGCACCCACGAGTTCGTCGGCACGCCCGCGTACGTCGCGCCGGAGTCCGCCGAGGGCCGCCCCCAGACCTCCGCCGTCGATGTCTACGGCGCCGGCATCCTGCTCTACGAGCTGGTCACCGGCCGTCCCCCGTTCGGCGGCGGCTCCGCCCTCGAAGTGCTGCACCAGCACCTGAGCGCCGAGCCGCGCCGGCCCTCCACCGTCCCCGACCCGCTGTGGACGGTCATCGAACGCTGCCTGCGCAAGAACCCCGACGAACGCCCCAGCGCCGAGAACCTCGCCCGCGGCCTGCGCGTCGTCGCCGACGGCATCGGCGTGCACGCGAACAACGCGCAGATCGGCGCCGCCGAGAACGTGGGGACGCTCCTCGTTCCCGACCCGGCGCCCGCACAGGTCCCGGGCGACCCCGGCGCCGCCGACCCGACCCAGGCCCTGCCGCAGAACGGCGGCTACGACCCGAACGGCGCGACCAGCGTCCTGCCGCACACCGGCAACGCGCCCGGCGCCGCCGCCCCCACCGCCGTACTCCCCAACCGCGGGGCCGCCGACCCGACCGCCGTCATGCCGCCGGTGCCGCCCGGGCAGGGCCAGGGCGGGCAGCCCGGCGGGCCCGACGACCCGCACCCCTGGCAGAACCAGCTGCGCGCCGCCCGCGACCGCAACGAGCAGACGCAGGTCCAGTACCTCGACCCGAACCAGGACCCGCTGCGCCGCCGCCCCCAGCGGCAGGTCTCCCGCCCGCCGCAGCAGCCCCGGCAGGCCCCGCAGGGCCCGCCGCCCCAGCAGCCCGGCTACGGCTATCCGCAGCAGCAACAGCCGCAGCGGTACGCCACCCCGCAGCCGCAGCAGCCCCAGCGGTACGCGCCGCCGCCCACGCCGGAGCCCCGACCGCCCCGGCGTGAGCCGCGCCCGCCGCGGCAGCGCGGCGCGAACCCGATGCGCATCCCCGGACTGGGCTGCCTCAAGGGGTGCCTGTTCACGCTCGTCATCATGTTCGTGGCCGGCTGGCTGATCTGGGAGCTGAGCCCGCTCCAGGACTGGATCGGCACGGGTAAGGGCTACTGGGAGCAGCTCAGCGACTGGTTCACCACGGCGACCGACTGGATCGGGGACCTGGGCGGTTCGGGCGGCGGCAGCTCCTCCGGCAGCTGAGTCTGGAGATTTGTCGACATCCGGTGGGTGATTTCCGCCTCCGTTGTGAAGGTTGGCTCCGCGGACGCGTACTTTTAGGCGCAACACGCGTCGGTAGGAGCAGTCTTGGCACGGAAGATCGGCAGCCGGTACACCGCCCACCAGATCCTCGGGCGGGGCAGCGCCGGCACGGTGTGGCTCGGCGAGGGTCCCGAGGGGCCCGTCGCGATCAAGCTGCTGCGCGAGGACCTGGCGTCGGACCAGGAGCTGGTCTCGCGCTTCGTCCAGGAGCGCACGGCCCTGCTCGGCCTGGAGCACCCGCACGTCGTCTCCGTCCGTGACCTGGTGGTCGACGGCAACGACCTCGCCCTGGTCATGGACCTGGTCCGCGGCACGGACCTGCGCACCCGCCTCGACCGCGAGCGGCGCCTGTCGCCCGAGGCCGCCGTGGCCGTCGTGGCGGACGTCGCCGACGGCCTGGCCGCCGCGCACGCCGCCGGGGTCGTGCACCGCGACGTCAAGCCCGAGAACGTGCTCCTCGACATGCAGGGCCCGCTCGGCCCCGGCGGCTCCCACCCGGCGCTGCTGACGGACTTCGGGGTGGCCAAGCTCATCGACACCCCCCGGCGCACCCGCGCCACGAAGATCATCGGTACACCCGACTACCTGGCCCCCGAGATCGTCGAGGGCCTGCCTCCGCGCGCGGCGGTCGACATCTACGCGCTGGCCACGGTCCTCTACGAGCTGCTCGCCGGCTTCACGCCGTTCGGCGGCGGCCACCCCGGCGCGGTGCTGCGCCGCCACGTCACCGAGACGGTCGTCCCGCTCCCCGGCATCCCCGACGAGCTGTGGCAGCTCCTCGTGCAGTGCCTCGCCAAGGGACCCGCCTCCCGGCTGCGCGCCTCCGAGCTGAGCGTCCGGCTGCGCGAGCTGCTGCCGATGCTGGCCGGGATGGCCCCGCTGGACGTGGACGAGCCCGACGCCGAGCAGGAGGAGGACGCGCCCGAGGAGCCCGCGACCTCCTCGGCGCCCACCGGGGGACCGGTACGCCGCCGGGGAGCCGTGCCCCTGGTGCCGGGAGCGAAGCCGGCCGACTCCAACCGCGACACGCACACCTCGATGCGCGTACCCGCCCCGGACGAGCTGGCGGGCGGCGCCCGGGGCACCGCCCGCGCGCCGCGCGCCTCCGGCGCCCCACGCCCCGGCTCGGCCCGCAACCGCGCCGCCGCACGCCGCCGGCGCCTCGCCCTGGGCGGCGGGGCGGTCGCGCTGGTGGCGGCGATCGGCGTCGGCACATGGCTGGCGACCAGCGCCGACGACACCGACCGGGACCCCCAGGACACACGGAACTCGGCCCCG
This sequence comes from Streptomyces sp. WAC 04229, assembly GCF_003947455.1. GTDB lineage: Bacteria > Actinomycetota > Actinomycetes > Streptomycetales > Streptomycetaceae > Streptomyces. The sequence goes on from NZ_QHJH01000184.1 coordinate 4,750, forward strand.
GCCTCCCCCTGACCCGGGGCGGCCGTACGCCCGCCGCCCGCGCCCGGTGCCCCCGGCCCGGCCGGGGCCGGTCGGTGGAGCCGTTACGCTGGACGCGTGGCAGTCGTCGATGTATCCGAAGAGCTGAAGTCCCTCTCCTCGACCATGGAGTCGATCGAGGCCGTCCTGGACCTCGACAGGATGAGGGCAGACATCGCCGTGCTCGAGGAGCAGGCGGCCGCGCCCTCCCTGTGGGACAACCCGGACGAGGCGCAGAAGATCACGAGCCGGCTCTCCCACCTCCAGGCGGAGGTGCGGAAGGCCGAGGCCCTGCGCGGGCGGCTCGACGATCTCGGCGTGCTCTTCGAGATGGCCGAGGAGGAGGACGACCCGGACACCCGTGCCGAGGCCGAGTCCGAGCTCACGGCCGTGAAGAAGGCGCTGGACGAGATGGAGGTCCGCACCCTGCTCTCGGGCGAGTACGACGCGCGTGAGGCGCTCGTCAACATCCGCGCCGAGGCGGGCGGCGTCGACGCCGCCGACTTCGCCGAGAAGCTCCAGCGCATGTACCTGCGCTGGGCCGAGCAGCACGGCTACAAGACCGAGGTCTACGAGACGTCGTACGCGGAGGAGGCCGGCATCAAGTCGACCACCTTCGCCGTGCAGTCGCCGTACGCCTACGGCACCCTCTCCGTCGAGCAGGGCACGCACCGGCTGGTGCGCATCTCGCCCTTCGACAACCAGGGGCGCCGCCAGACCTCCTTCGCCGGCGTCGAGATCCTCCCGGTGGTCGAGCAGACCGACCACATCGAGATCGACGAGTCCGAGCTGCGGGTGGACGTGTACCGGTCCTCCGGCCCCGGCGGCCAGGGCGTGAACACCACCGACTCCGCGGTGCGGCTCACCCACCTCCCCACCGGCATCGTGGTCTCCTGCCAGAACGAGCGGTCCCAGATCCAGAACAAGGCCACCGCGATGAACGTCCTCCAGGCCAAGCTCCTGGAGCGGCGCCGTCAGGAGGAGCAGGCCAAGATGGACGCCCTCAAGGGCGACGGGGGCAACTCCTGGGGCAACCAGATGCGTTCGTACGTGCTGCACCCGTACCAGATGGTCAAGGACCTGCGCACGGAGCACGAAGTGGGCAACCCCGAGGCCGTGTTCAACGGCGAGATCGACGGTTTCCTGGAGGCCGGAATTCGCTGGCGCAAGCAGCAGGAGAAGTAGCGCGACGCGGTTGCGCTCACGCCGCTTTGTCGACAAGGCAACTGCCGTCCACCGGGCGGCGGTTGCCTTTTCTCTGCCCGCCGTTCGCCGGTGATGTCCGGGTTTTACATCACACTCACACCCTTTGTGTCCGGCATACGTCCCGTACCCGGACATCGCGTACGCAATGGCCTTGACGTTGCTTTGAACATTCGCAAGGGTGAGGCGCGGCATGCGTATTTCTGGGGCGCATGTGAACCGGGGGGCATAAGCGCAGCCACCCCCGTCGATCACGGCCCCGAGCGCGGCCTCACTGACTAATCGGCTACTGGGGGTAGCAACCACATGACGAAGAAGACGCGCATCCGTGTCGCGCGCATAGCGGCCGGCGCCGTGATCGCCGCCGGTGCCTCGCTGACCGCCGCGGGTGCCGCCTCGGCGCTCGACATCGGTGTGAGCGCGGGTGTCGGCGACACCAACGTCGGCGTCGGCGTGAGCCTCGGCGGCGACACCGAAGGCACGACCGAGGGCACCACGGAGGGCACCACCGAGGGCACTTCGGTCGGCATCACCGAGGGCACCACGGAGGGCACGTCCGAGGGCACTTCGGTCGGCACCTCCGAGGGGACCTCGGAGGGCACGTCCGAGGGCACCAGCGAGGGCACGTCCGAGGGCACCTCGGTCGGCACCTCGGAGGGCACCAGCGAGGGCACCTCTGAGGGCACCAGCGAGGGCACGTCCGAGGGCACCTCGGTCGGCACCTCCGAGGGCACGTCCGAAGGCGCCACCGAGGGTGGCGACAACGGCGGCAACGGGAACAACGGCGGCAACGGCAACAACGGTGGCACCGGCGACAACGGTGACAACGGCGGTTCCGGCGACAACGGCGGCAACGGCAACACCGGTGGCACCGGCGGCAACGGTGGTGGCGGCGACAACACCACCCCCGACGGCGGCAGCAACGACAACGTCACCCAGGACGAGGGCTCCTCGGCCCTGACCGACACCGGCGAAGAGGCCCCGGCCTCCGACACCGCCGCCCAGGGCAGCGGTGACGAGCTGGCCGAGACCGGCGCCGCGGAGACCACGTTCCTGCTGGTCGGCGCCGCCACGATGATCGCCGGCGGTATCGGCTTCCGCCTGCTGCCGCGCATGATGAACGGTCGCGGCGGAGCCGCTGCCTGACGGTAGCCGTCGGGCTACGCACGGCACAGGCACGCGAAGGGGCCCGGAGCGCACAGCGCTCCGGGCCCCTCTGCCATGTCTCCGAAGGCCCTGTGGGCCCCTGCGCGCCCGTCAGACGGTCTGGTGGGCCAGCAGGGCCACCGCCGCGATCAGCACCGCCAGCAGCGCGATCAGCGTCATCGGGTTCAGGCCCGCCAGGGGGCCCTCGTGCTGCATCCGCTCGCGGTTCGCCCGGCACACCGGGCACCGGCCCTCGTTCACGGGCGCCGCGCAGTTCGCGCACACCAACCGGTCGTACGTCATGCGCTCGCCCTCCTTGCCGCCGGCTCCGTCAGGACAACGCCCGCAACGACACGAACGTTCCCCTTCCACTGTGCCAGGTTCCGGAGGACCCCGCGCGTCCTCCCGTCGGGGACAAAACGTGCAACTGATACGCAACCCAGACCGGTGACTGCGGTCCGCTCTCCGGTTCGCGTATGGTCACGCACATCTACCCCCGGCGACCCGTGGTGCATCCGTGATCCGATTCGACAACGTCTCCAAGGTCTACCCCAAACAGAGCCACCCAGCCCTCAGGGACGTCTCCCTGGAGGTCGAGAAGGGCGAGTTCGTCTTCCTCGTGGGATCCTCCGGCTCCGGAAAGTCCACCTTCCTGCGGCTGATCCTCCGCGAGGAGCGGTGCAGCCACGGCCAGGTGCACGTCCTGGGCAAGGACCTCGCCCGCCTCTCCAACTGGAAGGTGCCGCAGATGCGGCGCCAGCTGGGGACGGTGTTCCAGGACTTCCGCCTGCTGCCGAACAAGACGGTCGGCGAGAACGTCGCCTTCGCCCAGGAGGTCATCGGCAAGTCCCGCGGCGAGATCCGCAAGTCCGTGCCCCAGGTGCTCGACCTGGTCGGGCTCGGCGGCAAGGAGGACCGCAGGCCCGGCGAGCTGTCCGGCGGTGAGCAGCAGCGCGTCGCGATCGCGCGGGCGTTCGTCAACCGGCCCAAGCTGCTGATCGCGGACGAGCCCACCGGCAACCTCGACCCGCAGACCTCCGTGGGCATCATGAAGCTGCTCGACCGCATCAACCGGACGGGCACCACCGTGATCATGGCCACCCACGACCAGAACATCGTGGACCAGATGCGCAAGCGCGTCATCGAGCTGGAGAAGGGCCGCCTCGTCCGCGACCAGGCACGCGGCGTCTACGGCTACCAGCACTGACGACGAGGAACGAAAGGCTTAACGAGACGCCATGCGCGCCCAGTTCGTGCTCTCGGAGATCGGTGTCGGTCTTCGCCGCAATCTGACGATGACTTTCGCGGTCATCGTCTCCGTCGCCCTGTCCCTGGCCCTGTTCGGCGGGTCGCTGCTGATGAGCGACCAGGTCAACACCATGAAGGGCTACTGGTACGACAAGGTCAACGTCTCGGTCTTCCTCTGCAACAAGAGCGACGCCGAGTCCGACCCCAACTGCGCCAAGGGCGCGGTGACCGCGGACCAGAAGAAGCAGATCATGTCCGACCTCGACGAGATGGCCGTCGTCGACAAGGTGACGTACGAGTCGCAGGACGAGGCGTACAAGCACTACAAGGAGCAGTTCGGCGACTCGCCGCTGGCCAGCTCCCTCACGCCGGACCAGATGCAGGAGTCGTACCGGATCAAGCTGAAGGACCCGGAGAAGTACCAGGTCATCGCCACCGCCTTCGACGGCCGGGAAGGCGTGCAGTCCGTGCAGGACCAGAAGGGCATCCTGGACAACCTCTTCGGCCTCCTCAACGGCATGAACTGGGCCGCCCGCGCGGTGATGGCGCTCATGCTGGTCGTCGCCCTGATGCTGATCGTCAACACGGTGCGCGTCTCGGCGTTCAGCCGGCGGCGCGAGACCGGCATCATGCGCCTCGTCGGTGCCTCCGGCTTCTACATCCAGGCGCCGTTCATCATGGAGGCGGCTGTCGCCGGGCTCATCGGCGGTGGTGTCGCCTGCGGCTTCCTGGTGGTCGCCCGGTACTTCATCATCGACCACGGTCTCGCCCTGTCCGAGAAGCTGAACCTGATCAACTTCATCGGCTGGGACGCCGTGTTGACCAAGCTGCCGCTCATCCTGGCCACCAGCCTGCTGATGCCCGCGTTGGCCGCGTTCTTCGCGTTGCGCAAGTACCTGAAGGTGTGACACATGCCAAGAGGGCCGAACGGTCAAGCGACCGTTCGGCCCTCTCGTGTTGTCCTAGACTCACCGGCATGTCAGGTCGTGACCTGTTCTGTCAGCCCCGCCGCGTACGCCACGGGGCCGCCCTGACCTTGGTGTTCGCGAGTGTGCTCGTCGCGGGCGGGGTCACCGGCTCGTTCTCCGGAGGCGACCGGAAGCCCGAGTCGGACACCGCGCACCCGGCCGCCCCCGCCGAGCGGCACGACGCGGTGGCCAGGGCGGCCGCCGAGGCGCTGGCCGACGGCAAGTCCCCCGAGGAGGCCGCCGAACGCGCGGTCAGCCGCAGCGGGGACCGCTGGGGCGCCGTCTACTCCCACGGCGAGTACGAGGAGTTGGAGGACGCCCTGGACGGCCGGTACACCGGCGTCGGGCTCTCCGCGCGCCGCGAGCGCGACGGCCGCATCGAGGTGACCGGGGTGCGCTCCGGCTCGCCCGCCGCCGACGCCGGGATCCGCGAGGGCGACCGGCTGCGCAGCGTCGACGGCGAACGGGTCGACGGGCGGCCCGTCACCGAGGTCGTCGCCATACTGCGCGGCGACGCCGAGGCCGAGCCCGCCGGCACCGCCGTCCGGCTCGGTCTGGAGCGCGGCACACGCGCGTGGAGCGAGACCGTGCGCCGGGCCAGGCTCTCCACGGAGCCCGTGACGGTACGCACCCTCGCCACCGGCGACACGGTGATCAAGGTCAGCTCCTTCACCAAGGGCGTCGGCGCACAGGTGCGCGACGCCGTACGGCGGCTGCCGTCCGGTGCGGGAGTCGTCCTGGACCTGCGCGGCAACTCGGGCGGTCTGGTCTCCGAGGCGGTCGTCGCCGCCTCCGCCTTCCTCGACGGCGGCCTGGTCGCCACGTACGACGTCGACGGCGAACAGCGGGCCCTGCACGCCGAGCCCGGCGGCGAGACCACCAGACCCCTGGTCACGCTCGTCGACGGCGGCACGATGAGCGCGGCCGAACTCCTCACCGGAGCCCTCCAGGACCGCGGCCGGGCCGTCGTCCTGGGCTCCCGCACCTTCGGCAAGGGCTCGGTGCAGATGCCGAGCCGACTGCCCGGCGGCTCGGTGGCCGAGCTGACCGTCGGGCACTACCGCACCCCCTCCGGCCGCGGCGTCGACGGCACGGGCATCACACCGGATCTGGAGGTCGACCCGGCGAAGCCGGCCGCGCTGGAACGGGCGCGGACGGTACTGAGCGGCCTGGGGCCGACCGCGTAATCGGCTTTCCGCGACCCCCCTCGGTAGTGCCAAAATGGTTGCACTATGGCTAAGGAAAAAGGGCGCAAGCTGATCGCGCAGAACAAGAAGGCGCGGCACGACTACCAGATCCTCGACACCTACGAGGCGGGACTCGTCCTGTCCGGGACCGAGGTGAAGTCGCTGCGCCAGGGACGGGCCTCGCTGGCCGACGGCTTCGTGCAGCTGGACGGACACGAGGCGTGGCTGCACAACGTGCACGTGCCGGAGTACAGCCAGGGGACCTGGACCAACCACAGCGCCCGCCGCAAGCGGAAGCTGCTGCTGCACCGCGTGGAGATCGACAAGCTGGAGTCGAAGTCCCAGGAGACCGGTCACACCATCGTGCCGCTGGCCCTCTACTTCAAGGACGGCCGGGCCAAGGTCGAGATCGCGCTGGCGCGCGGCAAGAAGGAGTACGACAAGCGCCAGACGCTCCGCGAGAAGCAGGACCGCCGCGAGGCCGAGCGGACGATCTCCGCGATCCGGCGCAAGCAGCGGGCCTGACCGCCGGGAATAGGCTGGCACCCCGGTGCGTTGGTCCCGTAGGATGGCATCCGCACCTCACAGCGGGTGCACCGCCCCCTTCGGAGGGCTTGAAAAATCAACATGGGGATGATCGGTTTCGACAGCGGCTGTCGAAGCAGGGGAAGCGTGTCGAGGAAGCGGCCATGATCTCGTAAACCACAGGCCGAAAAAAATAATCGCCAACACCAAGCGCGATTCCTCCCAGCAGGCCTTCGCCCTCGCTGCCTGATCTCAGGTAGCAGAGCGAGCCTCCTACTACGGGAGTGTCAGCCCGGGGCTGTTCCCGACCCGGATCCTGGCATCAGCTAGGGGACTAAACCTTGATCCCGGTCACGGGGTGAAGAGGGAAATCAAACAGTGACTGAGCCCGTCGGAGACTTGTCCGCGTGATCTCCGGGGCTGAGAAAATCGAAGCGGACTGCACACGGAGAAGCCTTGATTCCGCACCGTTGGACGCGGGTTCGATTCCCGCCATCTCCACGAGGTCGAGGGCGGCCTGGCTCGCGCAGCGCGAGCCAGGCCGCCCTCGACGTTTTCCCGCCGCCTACCGGGAGCCCGCGGCGTTGCGTGTCGCCCGGGCAGGCGAAGCCGTCATCCCGCGACGCGGACCCGCCGGGGCGGCAGCAGGGTGAGCATCAGGGCCACCGCGGCCGCCGTCACCGGGATGCCGTAGGCCGCCGCGGCCGACGTGTGCTCGACCGTCCAGCCGCCCACCGCGCTGCCACAGGCGATGCCGCCGAGCAGGCCCGTCACCGCGAGGGTCATGCCCTCGTTCAGGCGGCCCTCCGGGGTGCGCTGCTGGACCATCGTCATGGTGGTGACCATGGTCGGGGCGGTCGACATCCCGGCGATCAGCAGGGTGAGCGCCAGCAGCGGCAGGGAGCCGGTGAGCGAGGCCGCCAGCAGCGGCAGCGTCAGCAGGGCCGTCATCGCCGCGACGCACCACGGCAGCCGGTGTGCGGCGGGTCCGGCCGGTTTCATCGCGCCGTACAGCAGGCCGGCCGCGCAGGAACCGGCCGCCTGGAGTCCGAGGACCACACCGGCCGCCGCGCGGTGTCCCTGTGCGTCCGCGAACGCGATGGTGACGACCTCCATGGCCCCGAACACCCCGCCCATCGCGAGGCACACGACGAGCAGCGGCGGGATGCCCGGGGCGCGGAGGGGAGCCTTGGCGGTCGGGCGCGGCCGGGCCGCGGGGGGCTCGGTCGAACGCTGGGCGGCGAACAGCAGCATGCCGCTCACCAGCAGCACCACCCCGACGAGCGTGCCCGCCTGCGGGAACAACGCCGTGCACAGGAAGGCCGCGAGGACCGGCCCGAGCATGAAGCACAGCTCGTCGGCCGCCTGCTCGAAGGAGTTCGCGGTGTGCAGCGCGTCGGCGTCGCCCTTCAGCAGGTGGTTCCAGCGGGCACGGGCCATGCCCCCGGTGTTGGGGGTCGTCGCGGTGGCGGCGTAGGCGGCGAACAGGGTCCAGACGGGCGCGCCGTAACGGACGCACAGCAGCAGGGCGAGCGAGCCCAGCGCGGCGATCAGGGTGGCGGGCACGGCGATGCGGGCCTGGCCGTACCGGTCCACGAGCCGCGCCGTCCACGGGGCGACCAGGGCGGTCGCCGCCAGTCCCGTCGCGGTGACGGCGCCCGCCAGGGCGTACGAACCACGGGTGCCGGCGATCATCACGACGGCGCTCACACTGAACATGCCCATGGGCAGCCGCGCCATGAGGTTCCCGATCGTGAACGCGCGGGCGCCGGGTGTGGCGAGGAGCCGCCGGTACGGGCCGGGCGGCCGGCGCCGGATGCGCGGGCGGAAGTCGGCGGCGACCAGGGTGTCGGCGGTGACGGCGAGGAAGGCAACGGAGGAGGTCTGCGGGGAACGGCGGGCGAAGGTCGGTTGCGGCATGCACCTACCGTGGCCCGGAGGCGATCAAGGGGTCCAACACCTACTCCGTCGTCATTCACGCACTCCTGTTGTAAGTTCGCCGGATGCCCGCACCCGCCCACCTCGACCCCCGCCTGCTGCGCGCCTTCGTCACCGTCGCCGAGGACCTGCACTTCACCCGCGCCGCCGCCCGGCTGTACGTCGCCCAGCAGGCCCTGAGCCGGGACGTACGGCGCCTGGAGCGGGAGTTGGGCGCCGAGCTGTTCCTCCGGACCACCCGGCAGGTGACGCTGACCGCCGACGGCGAGCGGCTGCTGCCGTACGCCCGGCGCGTTCTCCAGGCGCAGGACGAACTCCTGGCCGCCTTCGGACAGGCCCGCCCGCTGCTGGTCGACCTCAACTCCCCGGGGCTGGTCACCGGCCGCCTCGTCCTGGAACGGGCACGCGAACTCGCCCCCGGCCAGGAGCTGATGGCGCGCTACGAAAGCGGACTGACGTACGCGGCCGCCGAAGTGATCGCGGGCCGGATCGACGCCTCCTTCGGCCGGTTCGCGGGCCTGCCCCCGACGCTGCGGGCCGGACTCGGCCACCAGCCCGTGCGCCACGAGCCGATGGCGGTCGTCCTGCCGGAGGATCATCCGCTGGCCGGACTGGACGAGGTCCCGCTCTCCGCACTCGCCGGGGAGCGGGTGTACGCCGGGGCCGGCAACCCGCGCACGCCGGAGTGGACCGACCTCGCGCACCGCCTTTTCGAGGGGCGCGGCATCGACGTCGCGCCACCCCTTCCGCTGGCGATGGGGGAGGAGGAGTTCCGGCGGATCATGGAGAGGACGCGGCATCCGATCCTGGCGGTGGTGGGCTTTCCGGCCATGGCGTCGACCGTCGTACGCCCCCTCGTCGACCCCGTGCCGCTGTCGCCGGTCTCACTGGTCTGGCGAAGAGGACTCGTGCACCCCGCGCTGGACGCGTTGCGCCGGGCGGCGGCGCAGGTCGCGGCCGAAAACGACTGGCTCCGGACCCCCGCCCAGGGATGGATTCCGGCCGCCGACAGCGCTGTGATGTCCGCCCACAATTGACACGTGGCCACCACGGATCCTCCGCGTGCGCTACATTCTCTGCCTGAGCACGGTGTGATACAGGGGGCGCTCGAACCTGGTGGGGGCCGGTTCTACCGACGAGTGCTCGGAGTCGTATGCGCACCCGGAAGTGTCCCGTGGGGGGAAGTGCGCACGCGTGAAGAATTGGCAAAAAGACGCCCAACCGGAGTGGCCCGAGGTCGAGTCCGGGGGTCGTGAACTCTCGGAGGCAAGACCCGATGCTGACGTCACCGAGGTGCTTCCGCCGACCCACTCCTTCCCACCCGCGGGAGGGTCTCCGATGACCGCGCCGGCGTCCGGCGGGTCCGGTCCGGGGTGGTTCGGCAGCGGTCCGGGTGACGGCGCTCGCCGCCAGGGGAGCGCCGGCAACGGCGGGCCGGAGATACTCGGTTCCCGAATAGGCCGGGAGTACCCGGGCCCCGAGGCCTTCGGCCGGCAGCCGCGCATAACCTGGGGCAACACCGACGCGGCCGCCCGGGCGACGCCGGTCGCCCCCACCACCCCGATACCCCCGGC
>NZ_QHJH01000185.1 GCF_003947455.1 Streptomyces sp. WAC 04229
GTCCTCCTTGGGCGGGTCGAGCAGGCCGCCGGTGCCGCCGCCGAGGAGTCCGTCGTCCTCGCGGCCGGAGTCGGACGACTCGCTGGGACCGCGGCTGTCGGTGCGGCCGCGGTCGGACGTGCCGGAGTCGCCGGTGCCGGGGGCCGGCGAGCGGTCGGTGCCGGGCTTGTCCGTGGTCGCCGGGCCGGAGCCGCCCGGGCGGCCGCCGGTGCCGCGGTCCTCGTCCTGGGAGGACGGGCGGGGCAGCATGGACTGCAGCGGGGTCACGTCGTCGTCTATGGCGTCGAACACCGACGACACCTGCTCACTGACGTCCCCCAGCTGCACGGGCAGCCGCTCGCGCAGCGCTCCCCAGGTCTCCCGGTGGGAAAGGGAGAAGGAGGAGAGGGCCCGCATGGGGTCCAGCGAGCCGGGGTCGTGGGCGTAGGCCGCGCTGAGCAGGCGGTGGCCCTCGGAGGCGTCGTGCTGCATGCCGGAGAGGGCGCGGCGGATCTCGTTGAGCGACTCGTGGTCGAGGGGGCCGCTGCGGCCGCGCTCCATCAGTCGTCGCGCCTCGCTGAGCCGGGTCGACGCCCGGTCCAGGTAGGCGCGGCCGCGCTCGTCGTTCCCGTCGGCCAGGCCGAGGCGGAAGTCCTCTATGCCGCGCTTGAGGCCGTACAGCGAGTCGCCGGGCAGGGCGTCCGAACTGGCGGCGGCGACTCCGCCGAAGGCTCCCGCGGCCACGCTCACGCTCAGTCCGCCCGCGGTGAGGCCCTTGGCCAGCCGTGACCGGGGCCGGAACCTGCTCAGGGGGGCCGCACGGTGGCTGCCGCGCGCCCGGCGTTGCTCCGGGACCGACGTGTCCCCCGCCCCATCGCCCGCGGTGCCCTCCTGCAGCATGGCCTCGAACGCGGCCACCAGCTGGGCCCGCTGGACGACCTTGACCTCGGGATCCAGCTGCGGCCGGGGCAGTGTCTCCAGACCCTGCGCGAGGGTCACCAGATGACCCTGCTCGGTCGGATCCGCGGTGGCCCCGGCGGTCGCCGCTCCTTCGGGCTGCTCGGCCGCCCCGGGATCGGACTGCTCCTCCAGAGCCTGGGCGAAGGCGTTCGCCCGCCGGTGTGCCGATACGTTCGCGATCACTGGCGGCACCTCCTCTCGCTCTCGTCATGACGGTCGACTCCCCAGGGGGTCCTGAGGGTTGCACGCCCCGATCGGAACCATCCGATCGGGTGATCGGAGTCGGCCGGGTAGTGACCACAGGGAGCCTGCATCCCGCACAACGAGCGGCGCGGCACTTGGGTTACGGACGGTGGATGATCGGACCGCTGTCCCAACCGACTTTCACCGATGGTGATTTGGAAAACGCGGAGGGTCAGCGGGCGTCGTCCGGGAGCAGCCGGGCGAGGGTGCGCACGGCGCGGTACTGGAGCGTCTTGATGGCGCCCTCGTTCTTGCCCATGACACGGGCGGTCTCGGCGACCGAGAGCCCCTGGAGGAAGCGCAGCGTGACGCACTCCTGCTGCTGCGGGTTGAGCCGGCGTACCGCCTCCAGCAGGGCGGCGTTCGAGAGCGACTCGAGGACGGAGTCCTCGGGGGACCGCTCGACCTCGTTGGCGTCGAGCATCTCGCCGGTGGTGACCTCCAGCCGGAAGCGGCTGGACTTGAAGTGGTCGGCGACGAGGTTGCGGGCGATGGTCACCAGCCAGGCGCCGAAGTCACGGCCCTGCCAGGTGAAGGTGCCGATGCGCCGCAGGGCCCGCAGAAAGGTCTCACTGGTGAGGTCCTCGGCGGTCGCCTTGCCGCCCACGCGGTAGTAGATGTAGCGGTAGACGGTGTCGCTGTACTGGTCGTAGAGCCGGCCGAAGGCGTCGGCCTCACCGGCCTGGGCGCGTTCGACCAGGTCCATCATGCGGGCGCTGTCGCTGTCCGCGGCGGGGCGGCGGTGGGTGGCGGCGGCCCCGGACGACGACGACCGCGCGCGTCTGCCGACGGCGGCGCTCCCTTCGGCCAGTGCGTAGCACGGACCGGCGGGCGCGGCGGCGGCGGCGAGGGCGGGGACGGCATACGCGGTGGGGACGAAGCCGCGCAACAGGTCTTGGGCTGATTTGACCGTTGCGCGCAGCGTAGCCAGGCCCGAGGCGTCAACCCCGACGTGTGGGTACACGGGACTCCCAGAGGCAGAGCTTCCATCACGTGCAGTTCGGAACCTGTCACCCGTCGTAGCGAAGGTGGGGCACCGGAATGCGTCTGAGGAGAATAACGCTTCGTACAGGCGCTGCTACGCCCAGTTGCTCAAATCATCGATTACGTCGCTTCTGTGCCCGATTGACGCTCGATCAGATGCCGCAAAGTGATCAGCGAATGACCGAAACGGTTCGGGTTCCTTGTTGCTACAGAGCGTGTTGTGGTCGATGTGAGGAAGTGTGAGAAAGCGGGACTGGAGGGGGCGTCCCGCGGGTACGTCACATTGCTTGGGTCAGCGGCGGCGGCGGTGCAGCGCGATGGCCGCCGCGGTGCCGCCCGCCACCGCGCCGACGCCCGCGGCCGCGGGGATGCCGACCTTCGCCGCCTTGCGGCCGGTGCGGTAGTCGCGCAGGCGCCACTCCAGCTCCCGGGCGTGCTTGCGCAGCTTGGAGTCGGGGTTGATCGCGTACGGATGTCCGACCAGCGACAGCATCGGGATGTCGTTGTGCGAGTCGCTGTAGGCGGCGCAGCGGGACAGGTCCAGGTGCTCCGCCGTGGCCAGCGCCCGTACCGCCTCGGCCTTCGCCGGGCCGTGCAGGGGCTCGCCGACGAGCTTGCCGGTGTAGACGCCGCCGATGGACTCGGCCACCGTGCCGAGCGCGCCGGTCAGGCCGAGGCGGCGGGCGATCACCTGGGCGATCTCCACCGGGGCCGCCGTGACCAGCCATACCTTCTGTCCGGCGTCGAGGTGGGCCTGGGCGAGGGCGCGGGTGCCGGGCCAGATCCGCTCGGCCATGTACTCGTCGTAGATCTCCTCGCCGATCGACTTCAGCTCGGAGACGCGGTGGCCCTTGACGATGGACAGTGCGGAGTCGCGGGCGTCCTGCATGTGCTCCGGGTCCTCGAGCCCGGCCAGCCGGAAGTACGCCTGCTGCCAGGCGAACCGGGCGAGGTCGCGGGTCTCGAAGAACTTCCGCTTGTACAGGCCCCGGCCGAAGTGGAAGATCGCGGCGCCCTGCATCACGGTGTTGTCGAGGTCGAAGAAGGCCGCCGCGCGGTCGTCGCCGTGGACCGGGAACTCCGGTTCACCGCCGGAGCCGGGCGCGGTCTCCTGTGCGGCCTCGGCGGACTTGCGGGCTGCCTCCGCCGAGGCCTCGCCTGCCAACACGCTCCGCGCCGTGGCGGAGCGCCTACGGGGAGAGAGCCATCCGAGAGCGGCCATGTCCGTGAGCATAGCCAGTTTGTTCGGAGGCTTCGGAGCCGAGAGGTTCGCAGGCTGTGAACTCTGGACGACGGGGTCGTCGAAGGGCGCGGGAGAATGGCCTGCATGAGCCCCCTCTTCCGCCGAAAGCCCGCGCAGGCCCCGCAGACCCCGGGGGCCCCGCACTCCGCCCAGTCCCCTGAGCATTCCGAGAACCATCTCGTCACCCTCATCCGCAAACCCGGCTGTCACCTGTGTGATGACGCACAGCTCGTCGTGGAGAAGGTCTGTGCCGACCTGGGTGTCCCCTGGGAGGGGAAGGACATCACCCAGGACCGCCAACTGCACGACCAGTACTGGGAGCAGATTCCGGTCGTCCTGGTCGACGGCAGGCAGCACACCTTCTGGCGTGTGAACGAGGAACGGCTGCGCAAGGCACTGACCGACCAGTCCAAGTAGTCCGTATGGTCGCTTAGGATCGATGGTGACCAGGTCTCGGGGGCGTTGATCGTGAGGAGCGTGTACGGCTTTGCCCCCGATGAGTGAGGAACGAGGGTGCGTGTGCACCGGTTCCCGCCCCGTGCGCCGGGGGCGCGTGACCCCGGTCACGTTGGCCGGGCAAATCGGACACCATCTTTGTGCACGCGTTCACAAAGACATAGCCTGCATTCGACGGGGCGGTCATGTAGGGACGTATGACCGCCTACAGCCCCGCTCTACCCGCAGGAGCACCGTGGCAACTGGCCGAACACACCGACCGGCGACCCGCAGCCGAGGGATTCCCGAGGCCACCGTCGCCAGGCTTCCGCTGTACCTCCGCGCCCTCACCGCGCTCTCCGAGCGCTCGGTGCCCACGGTCTCCTCCGAGGAGCTGGCGGCCGCGGCCGGGGTCAACTCCGCGAAGCTCCGCAAGGACTTCTCCTACCTCGGCTCCTACGGGACCCGGGGCGTCGGGTACGACGTCGAGTATCTCGTCTACCAGATCTCCCGTGAACTCGGCCTCACCCAGGACTGGCCGGTTGTGATCGTCGGAATCGGTAACCTCGGTGCCGCCCTCGCCAACTACGGCGGGTTCGCCTCCCGCGGATTCCGGGTCGCCGCGCTCATCGACGCCGATCCGGGGATGGCCGGAAAGCCCGTGGCCGGCATCCCGGTGCAGCACACGGACGAGCTGGAGAAGATCATCGAGGACGACGGTGTCTCGATCGGCGTGATCGCGACCCCCGCCGGCGCCGCCCAGCAGGTCTGCGACCGGCTCGTGGCCGCCGGCGTCACCTCCATCCTGAACTTCGCGCCGACCGTGCTGAACGTCCCCGAGGGCGTCGACGTGCGCAAGGTCGACCTCTCCATCGAGCTGCAGATCCTCGCCTTCCACGAGCAGCGCAAGGCCGGCGAGGAGGCCGCGGCCGACGGCGTCGCACCGCCCTCCGTCGCCCGCAAGCAACGCCCCACCGAGCAGGGACCCGACGGGGACGTACCCGCCGTGATGCCGGCATGAGCCTCCTCGTCGTCGGGCTGAGCCACCGCAGCGCCCCCGTCAGCGTCCTGGAGCGGGCGTCGCTCGGCGAAGACGCGCAGTTCAAGCTGTTGCAGGACACGGTCGCCGCGGAACCGGCCACCGAGGCCGCGGTGCTGGCCACCTGCAACCGCATCGAGCTGTACGCCGACGTGGACAAGTTCCACGCCGGTGTCGCCGAGCTGTCCACGCTGCTCGCCCAGCACAGCGGGGTCGGCCTGGAGGAGCTCACTCCCCATCTCTACGTGCACTACGAGGACCGCGCCGTCCACCACCTGTTCTCGGTGGCCTGCGGGCTCGACTCGATGGTGGTCGGCGAGGGGCAGATCCTCGGCCAGATAAAGGACTCCCTGGCCCGCGCCCAGGACCTGCACACCGCCGGCCGGCTCCTGAACGACCTGTTCCAGCAGGCGCTCAGGGTCGGCAAGCGCGCCCACTCCGAGACCGGCATCGACCGCGCCGGGCAGTCCCTGGTCACCTTCGGCCTGGAGCAGCTGGCCGCGGGGGCCGACCCGCAGACCTGGGCGCAGGGCAAGAAGGCCCTGGTCATCGGCGCCGGCTCGATGTCGTCGCTGGCCGCCGCGACGCTGGCCCGGGCCGGGGTCGCCGAGATCGTGGTCGCCAACCGCACCTTCGAGCGCGCCGAGCGCCTCGCGCAGATCCTCTCCGAGGGCGACGACACGGACGTGCTGGCCCGCGCGGTACCGATGGACGCGGTGCCGTTCGAGCTGACACGTGCCGACGTGGCCGTCTCCTGCACCGGCGCGACCGGCCTCGTCCTCACCGCCGACTCCGTCGCCGCGACGGTGGAGGGCCGTACCGGTGCCCCCGCCGCCGAGGCCGACGGCGTACGGGACGAGCCGGAGGCCGCCACCGCGCCGCTGCCGTCCCCGGGTGCCGCCGCCGACGAGAACTGCCCGCTGGACCTGTCCACCGTGCCGACCGGCTTCTCCGTCATGGGCGAGGCCGCCGTGGCCGGGATGGACGCCGCGACGCTGGAGCAGCACGGGGCCTGGGCCGCGGGCGGCGCGGCGGTGGACCGGCCGCGCGAGACCGGGCGGCCGGGTCCCGAGGCGGACGCCGAGCTGATCGGCGCGCTCGCCGCGACCGCCGCGAGCGTCGGCCGGATCCCCGAGCGCCGCCGGCCCGAGCCGGTCGCCGAGGTGCCGCGCCCGCAGCCCGTGCTCTTCCTCCTCGACCTCGCCATGCCGCGCGACATCGACGCCGCCGTGCACCGGCTGGCCGGGGTGCGCCTGGTCGACATCGAGTCCCTCGCCGACGCCTCCGCCGACGCGCCGATGGCCGCCGACGTCGACATGGTCCGCCGCATCGTCGCCGACGAGGTCGCGGCCTTCGGCGCCGCCCAGCGCGCGGCGCACATCACGCCCACCGTGGTCGCGCTGCGCAGCATGGCCGCCGAGGTGGTGGCCGGTGAGATCGCCCGGCTCGAAGGGCGGCTGCCCGGCCTCGACGGCAAGCACCGCGCCGAGATCACCCAGACCGTCAAGCGTGTGGTCGACAAGCTGCTGCACGCGCCGACGGTACGGGTCAAGCAGCTCGCGGCCGAACCCGGCGGCGCCGGGTACGCGGACGCGCTGCGCACCCTGTTCGACCTCGACCAGGAGACGGTGGCCTCCGTCTCCCGCGCCGAGAACAGCACTGAGAAGAACCGAGGGCCGGCATGACTGAGAAGGCACTGAGGCTGGGGACGAGGCGGAGCAAGCTCGCCATGGCCCAGTCCGGGCAGGTGGCGGACGCCGTGAGCCAGGTGACCGGTCGGCCCGTTGAGCTGGTCGAGATCACCACGTACGGGGACGTCTCGCGAGAGCAGCTGGCGCAGATCGGCGGCACGGGCGTGTTCGTCGCCGCGCTGCGCGAAGCGCTGCTGCGGGGCGAGGTGGACTTCGCGGTTCACTCGCTCAAGGACCTCCCCACCGCGCAGCACGAGGGCCTTGTGGTGGCCGCCGTGCCGGAGCGCGAGGACCCGCGGGACGTGGTCGTCGCCCGGGACGCGCGCAAGCTGACCGACCTCCCGCGCGGGGCGCGCATAGGCACCGGCGCGCCGCGCCGCATGGCACAGCTCAACGCGTACGCCCGTACCCACGGGTTGGAGATCGAGACGGTCCCGATCCGGGGCAACGTCGACACCCGCATCGGATACGTCCGCAGCGGGGAGCTGGACGCCGTCGTGCTGGCCGCCGCCGGACTGAACCGGGTGGGCCGCAGCGACGAGGTGACCGACTTCCTGTCGGTCGACACGGTTCTGCCCGCCCCCGGCCAGGGGGCACTGGCGATCGAGTGCGCGGCGGACAACGCCTCGCTGATCGCCGCGCTCGGCGAACTCGACGACCCGTTCACGCGGGTCGCCGTAACGGCCGAGCGGTCACTGCTCGCCGCCCTGGAGGCCGGCTGCAGCGCCCCTGTGGGCGCCTTGGCCGACCTTCTGGCCGACGGGCAGACTGTCAAGGAAATGCGCCTGCGCGGCGTCGTCGGCACGACCGACGGCTCGACGCTGGTGCAGCTGTCCACCACCGGTCCCGTGCCCGAGACGCACGAGGCGGCGCTGGCATTCGGTCGCGAACTCGCCACCGAGATGCTCGCCCAGGGCGCGGCCGGTCTGATGGGGGAGCGAGCACATTGAGCCCCACCGCCTTTCCCGCCGGTCCGGAACACGGGCACGTCACCTTCCTCGGTGCCGGACCCGGAGATCCGGGACTGCTGACTCTGCGCGCCGTGGAGGCGCTGGCGCACGCGGACGTCCTCGTCGCCGAGCACGAGGTGCTCGACGTCGTACGTACGCACGCGCGGCAGGGCGTGTCCGAAGTGCACACGGATGCCGACCCGTCGGATCCGGGCACAGGAGCGCCCCAACTGAAGGTAGTTGACGGCGCGTCAACGACCTCGGGCGTCCCCGCTGTGCGGGATGCCGCACATCTTGTCATGGAGGCCGCGCGGGGCGGCAGGCGGGTCGTGCGTGCGGTGACCGGGGACCCCGGGCTCGACGCGTACGCCGCCGAGGAGATGCTGGCGTGCGCCGCGGCCGGGGTGCCCTTCGAGGTGGTCCCCGGTATCGCGAACGCCGTCGGCGTGCCCGCGTACGCCGGTGTGCCGCTGCGTGACGCCGAGGGCGCCGACGTGCGGTTCGTGGACGCCCGTACGGCCTCCGGCCGCTGCTGGACCGAGGTCGGTGCCTCGGACGGCACGGTCGTGGTCTCGACGACGCTGGACTCGGTGGCCGCGGCCGCCGGCGAGCTGGTGTCGGCGGGCCGCAAGCCGGACACGCCGCTGACGGTGACGATCGCCGGCACGACGACGCGGCAGCGCACCTGGACGGCGACGCTCGGCACAGTGGCCCAGACCCTGAAGCAGGCGAAGGTGCTGCCGTCCCCGGACGGTGGCCGCCCGGTGATAGCCGTGGTCGGCGAGCGTTCCGCCGCCGCCCGGCGCGACCAGTTGTCGTGGTTCGAGTCCAAGCCGCTGTTCGGCTGGAAGGTCCTCGTGCCGCGGACGAAGGAGCAGGCGGCGTCGCTCTCCGACCAGCTGACGTCCTACGGCGCCGTGCCGCACGAGGTCCCGACCATCGCGGTGGAGCCGCCGCGCACCCCGCAGCAGATGGAGCGGGCGGTCAAGGGCCTGGTCACGGGCCGCTACGAGTGGATCGCGTTCACCTCGGTCAACGCGGTGAAGGCGGTCCGGGAGAAGTTCGAGGAGTACGGGCTCGACGCCCGCGCCTTCGCCGGGATCAAGGTCGCCGCGGTGGGCGAGCAGACGGCCAACGCCCTGATCGCCTTCGGCGTGAAGCCGGACCTGGTGCCGAGCGGCGAGCAGTCGGCGGCCGGTCTCCTGGAGGACTGGCCGCCGTATGACCCGGTCTTCGACCCGATCGACCGTGTCTTCCTGCCGCGGGCGGACATCGCGACCGAGACCCTCGTCGCCGGGCTGATCGAGCTGGGCTGGGAGGTCGACGACGTCACGGCCTACCGCACGGTGCGCGCCTCGCCGCCGCCGGCCACCACCCGGGAGGCGATCAAGGGCGGCGGCTTCGACGCGGTGCTCTTCACGTCGTCGTCCACGGTCCGCAACCTGGTCGGCATCGCGGGCAAGCCGCACAACGTCACGGTGATCGCGTGCATCGGCCCGGCGACGGCCAAGACGGCCGAGGAGCACGGCCTGCGGGTCGACGTCATGGCTCCGGAGCCGTCGGTGCTGAAGCTGGCGGAGGCCCTGGCCGACTTCGGCACCCGGCGCCGCACGGCGGCCGTGGAGGCCGGCGACCCGGTGACCCGGCCGAGCGAACGGCGGCCGGGGGCGCGCAGACGGCGGTCCTCTACGTGAGGTGAGGCGGGGCGTCCCCTGGGGGCGCCCCGCAGTGTTCGTTCCGTCAGTCCCCGGCGACGTACGGCAGGAAGGCCGTCCACGTGTCCGAGGTGAGGTCGAGGCGGGGGCCATGCTCATTCCACTTTCGCAGACCGGCTTCAGCGGCCCGTCGCTTCTCGTGTGTGCGGCGATCTGGCTGTTCTTCGCCGGGCTGTGGACGGCCGGCCTGTACATCGCGAGGCGTCGGTACGCGAAGTACAGTCGCGTCCTCCAGGGCGCGGGCGTCGACTGGCCGCCGACCTCGTCACTTGCCTAGAAGCGCGGCCGGGCGCGCGAGCAAGTGAGGTGAGGCGGGGCCTTCCTGGAGGCGCCCCGCCTCACCGTTCGGCCGGGGTGGTGCGGCCGGTGTTCCTACCAGGCGGTGGCGCCGCAGTCCTGCGCGCCGGTGGGGTAGTTCCGCAGGCAGACGCGGGAGCCCGCGTCGGTTCCGTTCCAGTGGTAGCCGGTGGAGTTCTTGGAGTTCTGGATCCAGTAGGAGTAGGAGACGGCCGTCCAGCCGTATCCGCCCGAACCGACGCGCTTGCGCTGGAGCTCGAAGTAGCACTCGTTGTTGTTCCACGACTGCCCGACCGCCTGGACGGAGACGTCGGACTGGCCGGTGTGTGCGGAGGCGGCCTGTGCGGTGCCGCCGGCGAGGAGCGTGGCCGCGGAACGGGTGCGGGAGTCGACTCACGTTTCCCCCTTGGTCTCGGACCTCGTCTCGGATTGCCGAGGTACGCGCCGATGCTGTCAAGGAGTGCCTGTGAACACGTCGAACGAGGAACTGACTTCCCCTGGAACGAGCGGGGTATACCCAGGGCGGTAGCGCAACCCGCCTCGCCCCGACGTGCGTTGACAGGCGGCGGGCGGGTGCGTGTAATGAGGATGGTGCCGCGTGGCGCCGGTCAAAGAGCAGTGGGCCGACCGGCGATCGGGCGAGCGCCCTTCACCCAAAGGGTCCGTGATGCGTTCCTACTCCGCGCCCTGACACGACGCAGCCCCTGAGCACGTCGTCGTCCCTCTCGCACTTTCCCGGAGACCCGAGAACCGTATGCCCACGTCTTTCCAGCAGCCCGTCACGCACGAGGACGGGAACCTGCTCCTGCTCACCACCACCGGCGCCCGGACGGGGCGCCCGCGCACCACCACGCTCGGCTACGTCCGCCACGGCGGCGCCCTCCTGGTCGTCGCCTCCAACCTCGGTGCACCCCGCCATCCCGGCTGGTACCACAACCTGCTCGCCCATCCCGTCGTCGGCGTGGAGATCGGCTCCCGCTCCTTCGAAGCGCTCGCGGTCCCCGCCGAGGGGGCCCGGCGCGAGGAACTGTTCGCGCACGTCGTACGGGCGGCGCCCGGTTGCGGCGACCACCAGGCCCGGACCGCGAGGCCGCTGCCGGTGGTCGTGCTGGAGCGGGCCGAGCCCGAGGGGTGGGAGGCGCCGGAAGAGGTCCGTACCCTCGCCGACAAGCTCCTTGAGGTGCACACCTGGCTGCGGGGGCAGCTGCGGCAGGTGCGGGCCGAGGCCGAGGCGCACTTCGCGTCCCCGGGGCCGGCCGGTGCGCCCGGCCTCGGGCTCCAGATCAGGCAGCGGTGCCTCGCGTTCTGCCAGGCGCTGGAGTTCCACCACGTGAGCGAGGACGGGCACCTCTTCCCGGGGATCGCCCAGCACCACCCCCACCTGGCCGACGTCTTCGACCGCCTCGCCGACGAGCACCGCACGGTCGCCCGCTTGCAGGGCGAGCTGGCGGACCTGCTGGCCGACATCGCCGGCGCCGATCCACGGCGCTTCCGGGGCGAGCTGGCGGAGATGTCCGCACAGCTGAACGCCCACCTCGACTACGAGGAGGAGGTGCTGCTCCCGCTGTTGGCCGAGGTGCCGTGGCCGCCGGTCGCGCCTTAGACGGCCTCCAGTACTCCCTTGAGACGGGCCAGGTCGGCGGCGACCGTGGAGGCGTCGCGCTCGAAGTCGGCGTCGCCGGCCCCCGGCTGCCGGCGGACGGTGAACACCACCTCGCTGCCGGTGCCGTCGGCGATCACACGGACCGGGTTGTGGACGGTCTCCCCGGACGGCAGCGTGACGTGGTGGTCGAGCACCCCCAGCCCGTTGCGGGGGACGAAGGCGACCTCGACCCGGCCCATGGGGGAGGAGACGGCGAACCAGCGGCCGTCGACCTGCTCCATGGATCCGCCCAGCCCGTGCGCCCAGCCGGGCAGGTTGGCCGGGTCCGAGGCGTAGGCGTAGACCTCGTCGACGGTGCGGTCGATGTGGACGCTGACGTGGCGCGACTGCCTGCCGGTGTCGTTCATGGCAGCGACGGTAGCGGGCCGCCCCGCGCCCTTTCTTGAACGAATCGGACAGACCCTAGTGGTGCCAGGCCTTGCCGCCCGTGTTGTGGATGAAGCGCTGGAGCACCTTCACGGTGGTCAGGTACTCCTCGTCGGAGATCCCGGCGTGGCGCTCCGTCCACAGGTCGCGCTGGAGGGCGGCCGCCTTCGCGTGGAAGGCGCCGCCCTCGGGGGTGAGGGTCAGCCGGCCGTCGGGGGACTGGGCGATCCAGCCCCGGGTGACGGTCGCGTCGATCTCCGACTCCATCACCTCCGGGCCCGCGTCGAGGTAGTTCCGCAGGAGGCGGGAGACCTCGTCGCGGGTCTTCGGGGTGCCGGCGCCGGCGACCTGGGCGAGGACCCACCACTGGGGCTGGGTCGTGCCGATCTCGGCGAGGGCGGCGCGGGTGCGGGTGACGACCGCGTTGTAGGCGGCCCAGCTCCAGTAGCCGATGGGCTGGTGGATCAGGTCGGCGTCGCTGTGCGAGTAGTCCATGGCGCCGACCGTAGAAACTGAAGCCTGGTTGAGGTCAAGGGGTCGAGGAGTCGAGGGTTCTCCCGGTCCGACTGCCCGTCGGCAAAGGCACGGGTGGGGCGGGCGTAGCGTAGGAGCCATGACGACGTACGGATCCTTTCCCGGCACCCGGCCCCGGCGGCTGCGGACCACCCCCGTGATGCGTCGGATGGTCGCCGAGACCCGGCTCCACCCCGCAGACTTCATCCTCCCCGCCTTCGTGCGCGAGGGCGTGCGGGAGCCGGTGCCGATCGCCGCGATGCCCGGGGTCGTCCAGCACACCCGGGACACCCTCAAGAAGGCCGCCGCCGAAGCGGTCGAGGCCGGGATCTCCGGGATCATGCTGTTCGGCGTGCCGGAGGAGGAGAAGAAGGACGCCGTCGGCACGACGGGGACGGACCCGGACGGGATCCTCCAGGTCGCGCTGCGTGACGTGCGGGCCGAGGTCGGCGACGACCTGCTCGTCATGTCCGACCTCTGCCTGGACGAGTTCACCGACCACGGGCACTGCGGTGTGCTCGACGCCGAGGGGCGGGTCGACAACGACGCCACCCTGGAGCGGTACGCCGAGATGGCCCAGGTCCAGGCCGACGCGGGCGCCCATGTGGTCGGGCCCAGCGGGATGATGGACGGCCAGATCGGCGTCGTCCGGGACGCGCTGGACCAGATCGGGCGGGAGGACGTCGCCATCCTCGCCTACACCGTGAAGTACGCGTCCGCCTTCTACGGGCCCTTCCGCGAGGCCGTCGGGTCCTCGCTTCAGGGGGACCGCAAGACCTACCAGCAGGATGCCGCGGGCGCGCGGGACGCGATGCGCGAGCTGGCGCTGGACCTCGAGGAGGGCGCCGACATGGTGATGGTCAAGCCGGCCGGTCCCTACCTCGACATCCTCGCCAAGGTCGCCGAGGTCTCGGACGTGCCCGTCGCCGCCTACCAGATCTCCGGCGAGTACTCGATGATCGAGGCCGCCGCCGAGAAGGGCTGGATCGACCGCGACCGGGCCATCCTGGAGTCGCTCACCGGGATCAAGCGGGCGGGCGCCCGCAACATCCTGACCTACTGGGCGACCGAGGCCGCTCGCACACTGCGCTGACCGACCGGTGCCGGCCCCGCACGCACGGCGTGCGTGCGCGCGTACCCCTTCAGTACTCGAGCGCGTTCGCGGCGCTGGTCTGCCAGTACGTGACCGTCAGGGTGCTGTCGACGAACACGCCGTCCGAGGGCAGCGTGACCCGGGCGATGGAGCCGTCCTCGAAGGGGATGGTGAGGGTCTGCGTGTCGTAGCCGCCCTCGCCGCTGCCGTCGCCGGACGACAGCCGCACACCCGCGTAGCCGGACTCGCCGGGGGCCAGCGTCGTCAGCGACTGCGGCTTGCTGGACTCCGCGACGGGCGGCACCGACTGGGCCTCGCCGAACCGGGCCGCCGGGTACTCGGGCAGCGCGCAGGTCTTCGAGCCGGTGTTGGTCGCGGTCAGCAGCAGGTGGTTGATCGGGCGGGGCGCGTTCGCCGCGGTGATCCGCACGTCGGAGGCGGAGCACTTGCCGGGCAGGCCCGGGTCGGACTGGTCTTCGCCGGTGCCCGAGCCCGCTTCGGTGCCCGCGCCGGCTTCGGCGCCCGAGCCCGCGGCAGAACCGGCGCCGGCGCCGTTCCCGGAGTTCGGCGCCTGGCCGGTCCCCTCCTTCGCGTCGCCCGACCCGCCCTTCGCGGAGGGCTGGTTGGTGTTCCCGGCCACGGAGGTGTTGGCGGCCGGGGCCGGGGCGCCCGAGTCGACGCCGTCGCCCTCACAGGCCGTCAGGGAGAGCGCGGCCAGTGCCACCGTGGTAGCGGCGAACAGGCGGGTGCGAGTGGTGCGTGCGGACATGGAGGCCCCCTGTGAATCTGTTTACTGAGGTGAGCCGCTCGACCGTTCGCCGGGAGCGGCTGCTTGGATGACCACAGCTTGCGGTCGGGTCCGTCCCGGCCGCCAGCGACCGCGGAGCATACGGGACGGTGGGACGCCCGGAACGCTCTGACCTGCGGGAACAACGTCCCTCTGGGACGCGGTACGGGGATGCGAGAGAGGGTGGAACGGTGGCGGGGGACGACTTCGCGGGACTGCTGCGGGAGTTGAAGGAGCGGTCCGGGCTCAGCTACGGGGCACTGGGCAAGCGGCTGCACATGAGCGGCTCGACCCTGCACCGGTACGTCAGCGGAGAGGTGGTGCCGGTCGAGTTCGCCTCCGTCGAACGCCTCGCCCGCGTGTGCCGGGCGACCCCCGAGGAACTGCTCGAACTCCACCGCCGCTGGATCCGCGCGGACGCGCTGCGCGGCGTGAAGAAGGAGGAGAGCGGGGAGGCCGAGGGGGCGGAGGCGGCTGAGG
>NZ_QHJH01000186.1 GCF_003947455.1 Streptomyces sp. WAC 04229
TCCGCCGTCACCGCGACCCCCCGCCCGACCAGCTCCTCGTACGCCGCCCGGTCGAACTCGCCCGCCACCGGCGAGAGGACCGTCGCCGCCGACAGGGCGACCGCGCGGGCCAGCCGGTCCGGCCAGGGCAGGTGCTCGACCAGGCCGGAGAGCAGGCCCGCGACCGCCGAGTCGCCCGCGCCCGTCGGGTTGCCGTGCACGTGGGCCGGCGGCGCGGCCCGCCAGCGCCCTTCTGGGGTCACCGCGAGCAGCCCCTCGGCGCCCAGCGAGGCGATCACCGAGCGGGCGCCGCGGCGCCGGGCCGCCTGGGTGGCCCGGAGCGGCTCGTGCGAGCCGGTCAGCTCGGCCAGTTCGCCGGCGTTCGGCTTGATCAGGTCCGGCCGGGCGGCGACGCCCCGCCGCAACGGCTCCCCGCTGGTGTCGAGCAGCACCGGCACGCCCGCCGCGCGCGCGGACCGCACCAGACCGGCGTAGGCGCCCACCGGGACGCCCGGCGGCAGGCTGCCGCACAGCGCCACCGCACAGGCGCCGGCGAGCAGCTCCTCGTACGTGTCCTGGAAGGCGTTCCACTCGGCGGGTGCGACGGCCGGGCCCGGTTCGTTGAGCTGGGTGGTGTCGCCGGTGCGTTCGTCGACGACGGCGATGGTGCGCCGGGTGGCCCCGGCGACCGGCACCAGCGCGTCGGTCACCCCGGGCACGCCGGCCAGCCCGTCGCGTACGACGCCGCCGGTGGTGCCGCCCGCGAATCCGGTGACCGTCACCTCGTGCCCGAGCGCTGCCAGCACCCGGGCCACGTTCAGCCCCTTGCCGCCGGCCCGCTCCGTCACGTCGGTGACCCGGTGGGACGCGTGCGGCCGCAGGGACCGGACCCGGTAGGTGATGTCGAGAGCGGTGTTGAGCGTGACGGTGAGGATCACCGGTACCGACCTCCCCCGATCGCCTCCGGCCGTCTGTCCCGGAGATGTTTTCCGAAGACACGATCATGCCAAACGGACGGCGGCCGGCCCAGTCCCCCCGTCCGATCAGCCCAGTTGGGGCTCGACCACCCAGGCGCCGTGCCGCATCACGCCCCGCACGTCGAAGGCGTCGTCCAGCACCACCAGGTCGGCGTCCTTGCCGGGCTCCAGGGAGCCGATCCGGTCGCCGAGGCCGAGCAGCCGCGCCGGGTTGGCGGAGATCGCCGCGACGACGTCCCCGACGGGCAGCCCGTCGACCGTCACCGCCCGCTTGAAGGCGCGGTCCAGGGTCAGTGTGGAGCCCGCGATCGAGCCGCCCTTCACCAGCCGGGCCACCCCGTCCGCGACCTCGACCTCCATCGGGCCGAGCAGATAGCGGCCGTCACCGAACCCGGCCGCGTCCATCGCGTCCGTGATGAAGGCGACCCGGTCGGCGCCCGCGTGGTGGAAGGCCAGCTGGAGC
This sequence comes from Streptomyces sp. WAC 04229, assembly GCF_003947455.1. Taxonomy (GTDB): domain Bacteria; phylum Actinomycetota; class Actinomycetes; order Streptomycetales; family Streptomycetaceae; genus Streptomyces. The sequence continues at coordinate 1,420 of NZ_QHJH01000186.1, forward strand.
GAGGCCGGGTGCAGATGCGTGCCGTCGTTGATCAGCTCGACGGTGATCCGCTCGTCCTCGAGGAGCGCCGCGATCGGGCCGGGGGAGCGGTGGCCGAGCGGCGGCATCGCGTTGAAGAGGTGCGTGGCGACCGTGGCCCCCGCGTCGATGGCCTGGACCGTCTGCTCGTACGTCGCGTCCGTGTGCCCGACCGCCGCGATCACGCCGTGCTCCGCGAGCAGCCGTACGGAGTCCAGGCCGCCCGGCAGTTCGGTGGCCAGCGTGACCATCCTCGCGTGCCCGTGCGCCGCGTCGACCAGCTTGCGGACCTCGGCCGGGTCGGGGTCGCGCAGCAGCTGCTCGTCGTGCGCGCCCTTGCGGCAGGGGGAGATGAAGGGCCCCTCGAAGTGGATGCCGGCGACGTCGCCCTGCTGGGCCAGCTCGGCGAGCACCCCGGCGCGCCGGGCGAGGAAGTCCAGGTCGCCGGTGACGGCGGAGGCGACCACCGTGGTGGTGCCGTGGCGGCGGTGGGTCTCGACGCCCTTGAGGATGTCCTCGGGCGTGCCGCCGGTGAAGGAGGCGCCGCCGCCGCCGTGGTTGTGGATGTCGACGAAGCCGGGCACCACCCAGTGGCCCGACAGGTCGAGGACCTCCGCTCCGGGGGGCGCCGTGTCCGCGATCCGGGTGCCGTCGACGATCACGCGGCCGTCGTCCACGGTCCCGGTGGGCAGTACCACCCGGGCACCGGCGAGAACCTTGCTTGGGGCCATCAGGTGGTTACCTCCGGGGGAGTCGTGGTCGTGGGGGTGGTGCCGGTCGGTTCGGTGCCGAGCAGGTCCCAGGCGAGCAGCCCGGCACCCAGGCAGCCGGCGGTGTCCCCCAGCGCCGCGGGGACGATCTCCGGCAGCTTCTGGAAGGTGACGCGCCGCCGCACGGCGTCCCGCAGCGGTGTGAACAAGGTTTCCCCCGCCTCGGCGAGGCCGCCACCGATGATCAGGACGCGCGGGTCCAGCAGAGTGAGCGCGGTGACCAGCCCGTCGGCCAGCGCGTCCACGGCGTCCTGCCAGACCGCGAGCGCGCGGGCGTCGCCCGACTCGACGGCCTTCGCGCAGTCGGCGGCGTCCGCGGCCGGGTCGCCGCAGGCCCCGGCCCAGGCCTGGCTGACCGCCGACGCGGACGCGAACCGTTCCAGACAGCCGCGCTGCCCGCACGGACACGGGATGCCGCCGGGCCGCACGACGACGTGGCCGATCTCGCCCGCGAAGCCGTGGGCGCCCGACTCCACCCGGCCGTCGATGCCGATGGCGCCGGCGATGCCGGTGCCCAGCGGCACGAACAGGAACCGGTCGGCGCCCTGTCCGGCCCCGATCCGCCCCTCGGCGAGCCCGCCGGCGCGCACGTCGTGGCCGAGGGCGACGGGGACGGCGCCGAGCCGGTCGCCGAGCAGGGCCCGCAGGGGCACGTCGCGCCAGCCGAGGTTGGCGGCGTAGACCGCGGTGCCGTGTTCCTCGTCGATGATGCCGGGGACGGCCACGCCGGCCGCGCGGGCGGGCTCGCCGAACCGGTCGGCGCCGTGGGCGCGCAGTTCGGCGGCGAAGTCGAGGATGCCCGCGACCACCGCCTCGGGCCCGCGCTCGCGGCCGGTGGCCCGGCGGGCCCGGTGCAGCAGCTCGCCCCCGGACCCGACGAGGGCGGCCTTCATCCCGGTGCCGCCCACATCGAGGGCGATGACATGTCTCACGGGGACAGTGTGGCCCGTTGACCCGGGAGAGGTCTAGTCCACTGCCGTGGTGTAGACCTTAATCCGTTAAACGAACAGGCACAGGGTTGGGGATTCAGGTGCAGCGGCGTAGGACAGGAACGATCGCGGTGGTGTCCGCACTGGGCATGACGGCGGTCCTCGGCGGCTGCGGTCTCACCGGCGACTCCGGCGAGGTGACCCTGAGTCTGGTCGCCGCCGACTACGGCGACAGCAAGGACAACAGCTCCCAGAACTACTGGGACGAGCTGGTCAAGTCCTACGAGGCCAAGAACCCCGACGTGCACGTGGAGGTGGACGTCTACTCCTGGAACGACGTCGACCGGAAGGTCAAGGAGATGGTCGACGCCGGGGAGGCGCCCGACATGGCGCAGATCGGCGCGTACTCCGACTACGCGGACAAGGACCTGCTCTACGCGGCCGACGACGTGCTCTCGATCCCGGTCCAGGCCGACTTCGTCTCCCAGCTCGCGGGCGCCGGCCAGGTCAACGGGGTCCAGTACGGGCTGCCCTTCGCGGCCTCCACCCGCGTGCTCTTCTACAACAAGACCCTCTTCGCCGAGGCCGGCGTCACCCCGCCCAAGTCCTGGGACGACCTCGCCGACGCCGCCGAGGCGCTCGACGCGAAGGGCGTGAAGTACCCGTACGCCCTGCCGCTGGGCGCCGAGGAGGCGCAGGCGGAGACCATGCAGTGGATGCTCAGCGGCGGGGGCGGCTACACCGACGACGTCGGCACGTACTCCGTCGACTCGCCGCAGAACGTCACCACGTTCACCTGGCTGCGGGACGAACTGGTCGCCAAGGGCCTCACCGGCCCGGTCGCCCCCGGCAAGCTCAACCGGGCCGCCGCCTTCGCCGCCTTCGCCGACGGCGACGTCGGCATGCTCAACGGGCACCCCTCGCTGATGAAGATGGCCTCCGACAAGGGCGTGAAGTACGGCATGGTGACGACCCCCGGCGCCGAGGGGGAGAGCCCGAACACGCTCGGCGTGTCCGACTGGATGACGGCCTTCAAGAAGAACGGCCACCAGGACGAGATCGGCGACTTCCTCGACTTCGTCTACAGCGACGAGAACGTCCTCGACTTCTCCCGCCGGTACGACCTGCTGCCGGTGACCACCTCCGCGTCCCAGGTCATGAGCACCGCGGCCGAGGACAAGGACCTCAAGCCGTTCCTGGACGAACTGCTGCTCTCCGAGCTGTACCCGGTCGGCAAGACCTCCTGGGCCTCGGTCAGCGCGGACGTCAAGAAGCGGATCGGCCAGGCGGTCGCCCCCGGCGGCAGCCCCCAGGAGGTGCTCACCCAGATCCAGGGGACCGCGATGCGGGTGGGCAGCGCGGAGTAGGACTTTCGCGACAGGCCCTCGCGGGCCGCGCTGTCGGTGGCGGGCGCTACGGTGCCGTACATGGACCTGGGAGAGCTGGCCGAGCGGGAGCGCGGCATCCTCGCACTGGAGCGCCGCGGCTTCCCCGGCCCCGGCGCCAAGGAACGCGCGATCCGTGAGGAACTGGGCCTGGCCCCCGTCCGCTACTACCAGCTCCTCAACGCCCTCCTGGACGACCCCCGCGCCCTGGCCACGGACCCGGTCACGGTCAACCGCCTCCGCCGGATCCGGGAGTCCCGCCGCACGGAGCGGTGAGACGGCGACGAGGTTGCCGTCCGCGCCGGCGGGATAGGTTCGCGGTATGGGCAGCCACCAGGACTCCACCCGTGCCGACTCCCGCGCCGACTCGCCGGACCACCTGCCGACCCCTTCGACGGCGGCCGGACGCGCGGGGCTCGACGCGCTCCTCACCGACCCCGGCCGCGCGGTGATCGCGCTGGACTTCGACGGCACGCTGGCGCCGATCGTCGCCGACCCCGACCGGGCGCGGGCCCACCCGGACGCCGTACCGGCGCTCGCCGCCCTCGCCCCGAAGGTCGCCGGCGTCGCGGTGATCACCGGCCGCCCGGCCGAGGTCGCCGTCCGGCACGGCGGCTTCGCGGGCGTCCCGGGCCTCGACCACCTCGTCGTCCTCGGCCACTACGGCGCCGAGCGCTGGGACGCCGCCACCGGCACCCTCACCGCGCCCGAACCGCATCCCGGCGTCGCCGCCGTCCGCGCGGAGCTGCCGGCCCTGCTGGAGCGGTCCGGGGCGGGGGAGGGCACCTGGACCGAGGAGAAGGGCCACGCGGTCGCCGTCCACACCCGCCGCGCCCCCGACCCGCAGGCCGCCTTCGACGTCCTGCGCGTCCCCCTCACCGACCTGGCCTCCCGGCACGGCCTCATCGTCGAACCGGGCCGCATGGTCCTCGAACTGCGCCCGCCCGGCATGGACAAGGGCGCCGCGCTACGGGCGTACGTCCGCGACACGGACGCCGCGTCCGTCCTCTACGGCGGCGACGACCTCGGCGACCTCCCCGCCTTCGCGGCGGTCGACGTACTCCGCTCCGAGGGCACCCCCGGCCTCCTGGTGTGCAGCGGCAGCGACGAGGTTGCGGACCTCAGAGAGCGGGCCGACCTGGTGGTCGACGGCCCGGAGGGAGTGGTGAACCTGCTGCGAGCCCTGGCATCCGCATAGCTGCGGGCAGTCGTGCCTCCCCCAGTGCCTGAACGGCCTGGGAGGTACCCCCAGGGGCGGCACGGGTGGGCGCAGCGGCACCCCGCTACGCCGGGCCACGAACACCCACCCCCCCAGCACCAGCGCCGGGCACCACCCATCAAGACCTCAGCGCATCCAACTGCTCAAGAAACCACCGCGCCGGAGGCAAGGCCGTGCCCGCCGCCGCCAGCCGCTTCGAGCGCTCGGCACGCTCCGCCGGGGGGACGGACAGGGCGGTGTGCAGGGCCTCGGCCGTCCCGGACACGTCGTACGGGTTCACCACCACCGCGTCCTCGCCCAGCTCCTCGTACGCCCCCGCCTCCCGCGACAGCACCAGCACGCACCCCTCGTCGGAGACGACCGGCACCTCCTTCGCGACCAGGTTCATCCCGTCCCGCACGGGGTTGACGAGGGCCACGTCGGCCAGCCGGTACGCCGCCAGCGACCGCGCGAAGTCGTCCTTCACGTGCAGCACGACCGGCGTCCAGTCCGCCGTGCCGAACTCCTCGTTGACCGCGTCCGCGACGCGCTGCACCTCGGCCGTGTAGTCGCGGTACACGGCGAGGTCCTGCCGCGAGGGGTAGGCGAACGCGACGTGCACCACCCGCTCCCGCCACTGGGGCCGCGTCGCCAGCAGCTCCCGGTACGCCAGCAGCCCGCGCACGATGTTCTTGGACAGCTCGGTCCGGTCCACCCGCACGATCGTGCGGCGGCCCTCGCCGATCTCCTCCCGCAGCGCCGCCATCCGCTCGTCCACGTCGTCCTCGTGCGACCGCTTCCGCAGGAAGTCCGCGTCCGCCCCGAGCCCGTGCACGCCGGTCTCCGTTCCGCCGAGCCCGCCCACCAGGGCGTCGCAGCACGCGGTGAACGCGTCGGCCCAGCGCCGGGTGAGGAACCCGAGCCGGTCGGCGCCGAGCATGCCGCGCAGCACCTGCTCGGCGATGTCGTCCGGCAGCAGCCGGAAGTAGTCGACCGGCGCCCACGGCGTGTGCGAGAAGTGGCCGATCCTGAGGTCCGGCCGCAGCTCGCGGAGCATCCCCGGCACCAGGGTCAGGTGGTAGTCCTGCACGATCGCGACCGCGCCCTCGGCGGCCTCCTCGGCCAGCGCCTCGGCGAAGGCCCGGTTGTACGCCTCGTAGGAGGCCCACTGCCGCCGGAACTCCGCGTCGAAGACCGGCTCCACGGGCGTCTGGTAGAGCATGTGGTGCACGAACCACAGCACCGAGTTGGCGATCCCGTTGTACGCGTCCGCGTGCACGTCGGCCGGCACGTCCAGCATCCGCACGCCGTCCTCGCCGACCCCGCGCCGCACCGCCTCGCGGTCGCCGTCGCCGAGCGCCGAGCACACCCACAGCGCCCCCGCGTCCGGGCCGATCGACGACAGCCCGGAGACCAGGCCGCCGCCCCCGCGTTTCGCGTGCAGCGACCCGTCCTCACGCACCTCGTACGAGACCGGCCCCCGATTGGAGGCGACCAGCACCTGAGCAGCACCGAAGCTTGAAGCCATACGCCTCAACCTAGCCCGGCCCCGAAATGCTCAAACGTGGTCGCACACCACAGCGGTGCCGATCACGCCACCCGCCGCGCCGCGTACTCCGCGATCTCCCTCATCGGCGGCCGTTCCTCCGTGTCCACGGCGTGGGTGCGGGGCTCGAAGCCCGAGGGGCCGCGTTCGAACTGGGTGAGGGCCGGGCGGACCAGGTGGCCGCGGGCCAAACGGAGCTGGGCCGTGCGGTAGATCGCGGCGGACATGCGGCCCAGGGCCTGGCCGTCCTGGTGCCGGTGGACGCGGACGCCGACGTCGACCTGGGCGAGGGCGTCCAGGCCGACCAGGTGCAGGGCGTCGACCAGCATGCCCAGCTCGACGCCGTAGCCGACGGGGAAGGGGAGCCGTTCCAGCAGGGAGCGGCGGGCCGCGTACTCGCCGCCGAGCGGCTGCACGAAGCCTGCCAGCAGCGGCCAGTGCAGGTTGAGCAGCGGGCGGGCCACCAGCTCGGTGACCCGGCCGCCCTGACCGGGAGTGGTGCCGAGGGGGCGGTCGTACATCGCCTTGACCAGCTGCACGTCCGGTTCCGTGAGCAGCGGGCCGACGATCCCGGAGACGAAGTCGGCGGAGAACTCGCGCAGGTCGGCGTCGACGAAGCAGACGATGTCGCCGCCGGTGACCAGCAGCGAGCGCCACAGCACCTCGCCCTTGCCCGGCACGGCCGGGACACGCGGCAGGATCGCGTCGCGGTGCACGACGCGCGCGCCCGCCGCCGCGGCCACCGCGGACGTGCGGTCGCTCGACCCGGAGTCCACGACCACGATCTCGTCGACGAGCGGAGCCCGAGCCATCAGCTCGCGGCGGATCACCGTGACGATCTCGCCGACCGTCGCCTCCTCGTCGAGGGCCGGGAGCACCACGCTGACCGTCTGCCCGGTGGCCTGTTTGGCGGCCAGCAGCTGCCGGATCGGCCGGTCCCCGGCGGACCAGGAACGCGCGCTCAGCCAGCGCTCGACTTCTTCCAGCACGGTCCCAGGGCTCCTTCGTGATCCGTTGTGATCCATCTCGCGGTACGGACGACTATCTCAACCGTCCTGGCCTTCGGTTACAGTCTTGAACAACGCGCAGGACCACCGCATGCCGGGGTCACCGCGCGTACCGCGAAGGACAACAACTTCATACCGCTCATCCAGAGGGGCAGAGGGATACGGCCCGATGAAGCCCCGGCAACCCTCCAGTCGGTTCTTGTCACACGGACGTGGCGAGGCTCCCGACTAGGGAAGGTGCCAAATCCGTCTCACGGCGAGATGCGTCGTGAGGAAGATGAGGAGAAAGGGCCTCGCCTCCATGGCTGTGCAGACTGCCGAAACCCCCACGAACTCCACCGACGGCACCGTCGACCTCGGCCCCGCCGCAGCGCTGAGCTGCCGCGAGTGCGGCCACCGCGTCCCGCTCGGTCCGCTCTTCGCCTGCCAGGAGTGTTTCGGCCCGCTGGAGATCGCCTACGACTTCTCGGCCTACGACACCGAGGAGCTGCGCAAGCGGATCGAAGCGGGCCCCGCGAACATCTGGCGCTACGCCCCCCTGCTGCCCGTCCCCGCCGACGTGGCCGACAAGCCGAACATCAACCCGGGCTGGACCAAGCTGGTCAAGGCCGACAACCTGGCCCGCGAGCTGGGCGTCACCGGCGGTCTCTACGTCAAGGACGACTCCGGCAACCCGACGCACTCCTTCAAGGACCGCGTCGTCGCCCAGGCCCTGGAGGCCGCCCGCGCCTTCGGCTTCACCACGCTGTCCTGCTCCTCCACCGGCAACCTGGCCGGCGCCGTCGGCGCCGCCGCCGCCCGGGCCGGCTTCCGCTCCTGCGTGTTCATCCCGCACGACCTGGAGCAGGGCAAGGTCGTCATGGCCGCCGTCTACGGCGGTGAGCTGGTCGGCATCCAGGGCAACTACGACGACGTGAACCGTTTCTGCTCCGAGCTGATCGGCGACCCGGCCGGCGAGGGCTGGGGCTTCGTCAACGTCAACCTGCGGCCGTACTACGCCGAGGGTTCCAAGACCCTCGCCTACGAGATCTGCGAGCAGCTCGGCTGGCGGCTGCCCGACCAGATCGTCGTCCCGATCGCGTCCGGCTCCCAGCTCACGAAGATCGACAAGGGGCTCCAGGAGCTGATCAAGCTCGGTCTGGTCGAGGACAAGCCGTACAAGATCTTCGGCGCCCAGGCCGAGGGCTGCTCGCCGGTGTCCACGGCGTACAAGGCCGGCCACGACGTGGTGCGCCCGCAGAAGCCGGACACCATCGCCAAGTCGCTGGCCATCGGCAACCCCGCGGACGGCCCCTACGTCCTGGACATCGCGCGTCGCACCGGCGGCGCGGTGGAGGACGTCACCGACGAGCAGGTCGTGGACGCCATCAAGCTGCTCGCCCGGACCGAGGGCATCTTCGCGGAGACCGCCGGTGGTGTGACGGTGGGGGTGACGAAGAAGCTGGTCGAGAGCGGCGTGCTGGACCCGTCGCTGACCACGGTCGTCCTCAACACCGGCGACGGCCTCAAGACGTTGGACGCGGTTGCGGGCACCGGGCTGACCGCGACCATTCGTCCCAACCTGGATTCGTTCCGCGAGGCCGGGCTCGCGTAAGACAGCTTGTACGTCGTCTGCGGGGCGGTGGGGGCTGGTCGCGCAGTTCCCCGCGCCCCTGGGTAAGTCATCCTGACCGGAGGTCAAAGTGAGCGTCACCGTCCGCATCCCCACCATCCTGCGCACCTACACCGGCGGCAAGGCCGAGGTCGACGCCCAGGGTGCCAATCTCGGCGAGGTCATCTCCGACCTGGAGAAGAACCACACCGGCATCGCCGCCCGCGTCCTGGACGACCAGGGCAAGCTGCGCCGCTTCGTCAACGTCTACGTCAACGACGACGACGTGCGCTTCGAGCAGGGCCTGGAGACCGCCACCCCGGACGGCGCGGGCGTCTCCATCATCCCGGCGGTCGCCGGCGGCTGATCCGCCCTTTCGTTACCGCTGGTAATCGCGGTGACGCAGAGTTCATCGAATTGCCCCCTCCGTGAGAGAAGCGGAGGGGGCAATTCCATTGGATTGAGCGCGGTAGAGTTGGGGAACGCGCTCCCGATCAAGACATCGGGAACCTTGAATTCCTGCCGCCCGCCCGACAAGAAGTAGCCAAAGTGTGGGTGTGTTTCGCGGCTTTTGTGACTTTTGTGTGCCCCGACTTGACCCACATTCAGGGGAAAGCTCGTCATATTCCGGACCGGGTACGTCCAGATTTCTCGTCCGATTGACCTGTTGCAGACGGCAGTTGGACAGATACATTCAGCCGCGGTCGACGCGTTCCGGCGCACGCCCCCAGTCGTGGGGGGTGAGGTCTGACCCGGGTCCGCGAAGTGCGGATCTGTGCAAGGGCCAGTAATAGGGGAGTTAGGCATGGCTCAGGGCACCGTCAAGTGGTTCAACGCGGAGAAGGGGTACGGCTTCATCGCGGTCGACGGTGGTGCGGATGTTTTCGTCCACTACAGCGCGATTCAGATGGACGGCTACCGCACCCTCGAAGAAGGCCAGCGGGTCGAGTTCGAGATCTCGCAGGGTCAGAAGGGCCCGCAGGCCGACATGGTTCGCCTCAGCGCCTGAGACGTTCGGCCACCGCAAGCAAACGGTTCTTCTCCGAAGGGCCCGCACCTCCCCGGAGGTGCGGGCCCTTCGGCCTGCCCGGGCCGGGGCGCGCCCCGGTGTTCGCGGGTGGCTGAGCGGCCGCCCCGATCCCCGAGAGGCGCTTGCACTCGATGGGGTCGAGTGCTAATCATTGGCGTTAGCACTCTGAAGGTGAGAGTGACAACGAAGGACCGGGTCGGTGAGGCCCGCAGGCCGGGTGGGGAAGGAACCACAAGGCAGGCGAGCCGTCCGTCGCGGGCGCGGGCGCGGTCCGAAGGAATCACCCCCAGTCCTGGAGGGACCACTTCACATGGCCAAGATCATCGCGTTCGACGAGGAGGCACGGCGCGGCCTCGAGCGCGGCATGAACCAGCTCGCGGACGCCGTCAAGGTGACGCTCGGCCCCAAGGGCCGCAACGTCGTCCTCGAGAAGAAGTGGGGCGCCCCCACGATCACCAACGATGGTGTCTCCATCGCCAAGGAGATCGAGCTCGAGGACCCGTACGAGAAGATCGGCGCCGAGCTGGTCAAGGAAGTCGCCAAGAAGACGGACGACGTCGCCGGTGACGGTACGACCACCGCGACCGTTCTCGCCCAGGCCCTGGTCAAGGAAGGCCTGCGCAACGTCGCGGCCGGCGCCAACCCGATGGCCCTGAAGCGCGGCATCGAGAAGGCCGTCGAGGCCGTCTCCGCCGCCCTGCTGGAGCAGGCGAAGGACGTCGAGACCAAGGAGCAGATCGCCTCCACGGCCTCCATCTCCGCCGCCGACACCCAGATCGGCGAGCTGATCGCCGAGGCCATGGACAAGGTCGGCAAGGAAGGCGTCATCACCGTCGAGGAGTCCCAGACCTTCGGTCTGGAGCTGGAGCTCACCGAGGGTATGCGCTTCGACAAGGGCTACATCTCGGCGTACTTCGCCACCGACATGGAGCGTATGGAGGCGTCGCTCGACGACCCGTACATCCTGATCGCCAACTCCAAGATCGGCAACGTCAAGGACCTGCTGCCGCTCCTGGAGAAGGTCATGCAGTCGGGCAAGCCGCTGCTGATCATCGCCGAGGACGTCGAGGGCGAGGCCCTGTCGACCCTGGTGGTCAACAAGATCCGCGGCACCTTCAAGTCCGTCGCCGTGAAGGCCCCGGGCTTCGGTGACCGCCGCAAGGCCATGCTCGGCGACATCGCCATCCTCACGGGCGGCGAGGTCATCTCCGAGGAGGTCGGCCTCAAGCTGGAGAACGCGTCCCTGGACCTCCTGGGCCGCGCCCGCAAGGTCGTCATCACCAAGGACGAGACCACCATCGTCGACGGCGCCGGCTCGACCGACCAGGTCAACGGCCGCGTCAACCAGATCCGCGCCGAGATCGAGAACAGCGACTCGGACTACGACCGCGAGAAGCTCCAGGAGCGCCTGGCGAAGCTGGCCGGCGGCGTGGCCGTCATCAAGGCCGGTGCCGCCACCGAGGTCGAGCTCAAGGAGCGCAAGCACCGCATCGAGGACGCCGTTCGCAACGCGAAGGCGGCCGTCGAGGAGGGCATCGTCGCCGGTGGTGGCGTGGCCCTGCTCCAGGCCTCCCAGGTCTTCGAGAAGCTGGAGCTGTCGGGTGACGAGGCGACCGGCGCCAACGCCGTGAAGCTCGCCCTGGAGGCCCCGCTCAAGCAGATCGCCGTCAACGGTGGTCTCGAGGGCGGCGTCGTCGTCGAGAAGGTGCGCAACCTCCAGGTCGGTCACGGCCTGAACGCCGCCTCCGGCGAGTACGTCGACATGATCGCCGAGGGCATCATCGACCCGGCGAAGGTGACCCGTTCCGCGCTGCAGAACGCCGCCTCCATCGCCGCGCTGTTCCTCACCACCGAGGCCGTCATCGCCGACAAGCCGGAGAAGGCCGCCGCGGCCGGTGCTCCGGGCGGCATGCCGGGCGGTGACATGGACTTCTGATCGACCGGTTCCGGTTGATCGAGCGTCCCGCACGAACCGAGGGCGGCACTCCCCGAACGGGGGGTGCCGCCCTCGGCGTGTCCCCGGGCTGTGGGCCGGATCACGTCCCGGCGGGTGCGGTGGGCGGAATGAGGGCTGGTGGATGCGGGGTTCACGGTGGAGAGTGTCCATGCACACGCACATACCACCTGGTACCCCCCGCCAAGGAGCCCCCACGTGACCGTCACCCCCGTCGAGGCCGCCTCCCGCGCCGCTCGGATCCTCGCCCGCCCGGCCACCATCAACGGACTCACCGTGCCGAACCGCATCGCGATGGCGCCGATGACCCGGATGTTCTCCCCGGGCGGCGTCCCCGGTGAGGACGTGGTGTCGTACTACTCCCGCCGGGCCGCCGCCGGTGTCGGCCTGATCGTCACCGAGGGGACGTACGTCGGTCACGACTCCGCCGGGCAGAGCAGCCGGGTGCCCCGGTTCCACGGCGAGGAGCAGCTCGCCGGCTGGGCGAAGGCCGCCGAGGCGGTGCACGCGGCGGGCGGCACGATCGTGCCGCAGCTGTGGCACATCGGCATGGTGCGCAAGGCCGGCCAGCCGCCCTTCGCGGACGCCCCCGCCGTCGGCCCGTCCGGGCTGCGCATCGGCGAGGACGAGGTCACCGGCACGGCCATGACCCGGCGGGACCTGGACGACGTCATCGGCGCCTTCGCCCAGGCCGCCGCGGACGCCGAGCGCATCGGCTTCGACGGCGTGGAGATCCACGGCGCCCACGGCTACCTCGTCGACCAGTTCCTGTGGTCCGGCACCAACCGCCGCACCGACGCCTACGGCGGCGACCCCGTGGCCCGCACCCGGTTCGCCGCCGAGATCGTGGCCGCCGTGCGGGAGAAGGTCTCGCCCGAGTTCCCCGTGATCTTCCGCTACTCGCAGTGGAAGCAGGAGGCCTACGACGCCCGCCTCGCCGAGACCCCCGAGGAGCTGGAGGCGATCCTCGCCCCGCTCGCCTCGGCCGGCGTCGACGCCTTCCACGCCTCCACCCGCCGCTACTGGCTGCCCGAGTTCGACGGCTCCGACCTCAACCTCGCCGGCTGGACCAAGAAGCTGACCGGCAGGACCACCATCACCGTAGGCTCGGTCGGCCTCGACGGCGACTTCACCAAGGCGTTCCTGGGCGAGGGCGCCCCCGTCGGCAGCCTCGACAACCTCCTCGACCGCCTGGAGCGCGAGGAGTTCGACCTCGTCGCCGTGGGCCGCGCGCTGCTCCAGGACCCGCTGTGGGCCGAGAAGGTCCTCGCCGGACGCTTCGACAGCCTCGCCCCTTACGACGCGGCGTCGCTGAAGACCCTCAGCTGAGTGCGGTGCGCACCACGGCGTAGGGTCCGTGGGATGACGATCCCTGGACCCGTGGAGTCAGTGGAACCCGTGGTGCGCACGTCCGCCGGTGCGGTGCGCGGGCGTGCGGAGGACGGGCTGACCGTCTTCCGCGGCATCCCCTTCGCCGAACCCCCGGTGGGCGCGGGCCGGTTCGCCGCCCCGCGCCCCGCC
>NZ_QHJH01000187.1 GCF_003947455.1 Streptomyces sp. WAC 04229
ACGTTACCGGGTGGGCCGCCGGGGACGGGGTGGTGCCGCACCCCGGCGGCCCACCCGGTAACGTCGCCCACGTCGCCGCGTCCGCCCGGACGCCTCCGCTCCGGTGCGACGGCGGCCGAAACGCCCCTTGCGCACGAGAGCGCCCCGCGCCCCCGGAGCGTGGACGACCGCTACACGCCGGGGCGTACGTCGGACTACGCACCAGCTTGGTATGAGCTGTGAGGCTTCTCCGCAGATCAGCGCACCCGCCCTCGTCGGGACGCATCAGCGGCAACTGACTGGTACGTGCAAATTATTTGGGATGCCCCGGAATAGGAACACAGCGGCACTCCGGCTCGTTGTCATTACGTGAGCACGACACCACCTGTTCTCGCCGCAGAGCTGGCGCAGGCGTGGGCCGACATTCAGCGGTACCACCCCGAGCTGCCCGATCTTGCCGCGCCCGAGTCCCTGATCGGAGAGTCGTCGTCCGCCTGCGGGCACGAGCTCTCCTTCGAGCGACTGCTCCATGAGGCAGTCCACGGCATCGCCGCCGCGCGCGGAGTACGCGACACCTCCCGCGCGGGGCGCTACCACAACCGTCGATTCCTGGCGATCGCAGAGGAGCTGGGCCTCGACCACCCCGAGGAGCCACATCCCAGCAGCGGCTTCTCACTGGTCACCCTCACCCCCGAGGCGAAGCGCCGCTACCGCCCGACGACCGAACGCCTCCAGCGCGCGCTGAAGGCCCACACCGCCGCCACCGCGACCGACTCGGCCCGCAGCTTCCGCGGTCCGGCCGCCCGCCACGGCTCCTCCGGGGGAGGGGTGCGCGTGAAGGCCGTCTGCGACTGCGGGCGCAACGTACGGGTCGTCCCGTCCGTGCTGGCCCAGGCCCCGATCATGTGCGGCGGCTGCGGCAAGCCGTTCCGCATCCCGGAGGTGGTCGGCGCGGGCGTGAGCTGAGGGTCCGGCTGCTCGTGGCAGCCGGACCCGGGCCAGGTTCTGTCGTCGGACCCGCTCCGCCGGACCGGAGGGCGGCCCCGGTGCCCTCCGGTCCGAGGGGTCTGCCCGCGTGTGGCACAATGGCAAGCTGTACTCGACAGTCGCACAGGACCCCTCTCTCCTCCGGCTGACGCGTCCATCGGGCACTCGGGTACCGCAACCCCACGCGGCTCTCTCGCCGTGCCCAATCACGTCAAAACCAGGAGAATCCACTCCCGTGGCAGTCAAGATCAAGCTGAAGCGTCTGGGCAAGATCCGTTCGCCTCACTACCGCATCGTCGTCGCCGACTCCCGTACCCGCCGTGACGGCCGGGCCATCGAGGAGATCGGCAAGTACCACCCGACGTACAACCCGTCGGTGATGGAGGTCGACGCCGAGCGTGTCGCCTACTGGCTCGGTGTCGGCGCCCAGCCGACCGAGCCCGTGCTCGCCATCCTGAAGAAGACCGGCGACTGGCAGAAGTTCAAGGGCGAGCCCGCCCCGGCCCCGCTGCTCCAGCCGTCCGAGAAGGCGGCCCGCCCGTCCTTCGAGGCGATCGGTGGCGAGGACGAGGGCAAGGGTGAGGCGATCACCCAGAAGAAGAAGGCCGACAAGAAGGACGAGGCCGCCGCCGAGTCCTCCTCGTCCGAGTCGACCGAGGCCTGAGCATGCTCGAGGAGGCTCTCGAGCACCTCGTGAAGGGCATCGTCGACAACCCTGACGATGTGCAGGTCGCCTCGCGCAACCTGCGTCGCGGGCGTGTGCTCGAGGTCCGGGTGCACCCCGACGACCTCGGCAAGGTGATCGGCCGCAACGGCCGCACCGCACGCGCCCTGCGCACCGTCGTGGGCGCCATCGGCGGCCGCGGTGTCCGCGTCGACCTCGTCGACGTGGACCACGTCCGCTGACGCCACAACGCAGCACCGGCTCGGGCCGGGGAGGGCCATGGGCCGTCCCCGGCCCGCAGTCGTAGAGCCCCGCACGGGGTCGTGAGCCCCGCCGGGCTCGTCGCAGTTCCGACAGGAGATCAAGCACAGTGCAGCTGGTAGTCGCTCGCATCGGCCGCGCCCACGGCATCAAGGGCGAGGTCACCGTCGAGGTCCGCACCGACGAGCCGGAGCTGCGGCTCGGCCCCGGCGCCGTCCTGGCCACCGACCCCGCCACCGCCGGCCCGCTGACCATCGAGACCGGCCGGGTGCACAGCGGCCGCCTCCTGCTGCGCTTCGCGGGCGTCCACGACCGCACCGGCGCCGAGGCCCTGCGCAACACCCTGCTGATCGCCGACGTCGACCCCGACGAGCGTCCCGAGGACGACGACGAGTACTACGACCACCAGCTCGTCGACCTCGACGTGGTGACCGCCGACGGCACCGAGGTCGGCCGGATCACCGAGATCTCCCACCTGCCCACCCAGGACCTGTTCGTGGTGGAGCGCCCCGACGGCAGCGAGGTCTACGTGCCGTTCGTGTCGGAGATCGTCACGGAGATCGACCTGGAGGAGCAGCGCGCGGTCATCGACCCGCCGCCGGGCCTGATCGACGACCGCGCCGAGATCGCCTCCGCGCGGGACGCCGAGAAGTCCCCGGAGGAAGGCGCGTAATGCGGCTCGACGTCGTCACGATCTTCCCCGAGTACCTGGAACCGCTGAACGTCTCCCTCGTCGGCAAGGCACGCGCGCGTGGACAGCTCGACGTCCAGGTGCACGACCTGCGCGAGTGGACCTACGACCGGCACAACACGGTCGACGACACCCCCTACGGGGGCGGTCCCGGCATGGTCATGAAGCCCGACCCGTGGGGCGACGCGCTGGACTCCGTCCTGGCCGACGGCTACGAGGCAGGCTCCGGCGAGCCCGCCCTGATCGTGCCCACGCCCAGCGGCCGGCCCTTCACCCAGGAACTCGCCGTCCACCTCTCCGAGCGGCCCTGGCTGATCTTCACGCCCGCCCGCTACGAGGGCATCGACCGCCGCGTCGTCGACGAGTACGCGACCAGGATGCCGGTGTACGAGGTCTCCATCGGCGACTACGTCCTCGCCGGCGGCGAGGCGGCCGTACTGGTCGTCACCGAGGCCGTGGCCCGGCTGCTGCCCGGCGTCCTCGGCAACGCCGAGTCCCACCGGGACGACTCCTTCGCCCCCGGCGCCATGGCGAACCTCCTGGAGGGCCCCGTCCACACCAAGCCGCCGCAGTGGCGCGGGCGCGGCATCCCGGACGTGCTGCTCAGCGGCCACCACGGGAAGATCGCCCGCTGGCGCCGGGACGAGGCCCTGCGGCGCACGTCGGCCAACCGGCCCGACCTGATCGAGCGGTGCGGCCCCGAGGTCTTCGATAAGAAGGACCGCGAGATGCTCTCCATCCTGGGCTGGGCGCCGGACCCGGAGGGGGAGCCGTACGGCCGATTTTGGCGCAGGACCCCCGGCATGGAACAATAGGCCGCTGTTGTGCGTCCGTCCGGAGCGCGCCCCTGCCACAGGGGGACACGACGCCCGTCCCGACCCGCACGACTCTGAATCCGAAACACCTAGTTTCCGTTGATGACCTGTGGCATCAGCGAGGAAAGCAGACGAAATGTCTCACCTGCTCGACTCCGTCGACGCCGCGTCGCTGCGCACCGACGTCCCCGCCTTCCGCCCCGGCGACACCGTCAACGTCCACGTGCGCGTCATCGAGGGCAACCGCTCCCGTGTGCAGCAGTTCAAGGGCGTTGTGATCCGCCGCCAGGGTGCCGGCATCCGCGAGACCTTCACGGTCCGCAAGGTCTCCTTCTCCGTCGGCGTCGAGCGCACCTTCCCGGTGCACACCCCGATCGTGGAGAAGATCGAGCTCGTCACCCGCGGTGACGTCCGCCGCGCCAAGCTGTACTACCTGCGCGAGCTGCGCGGCAAGGCCGCGAAGATCAAGGAGAAGCGCGAGAGCTGAGCGCCTGAGAGGTCCGCGCCGGGGCCGGATAGCATCTGGCCCCGATGGACACCGAAGCACAGCCCACGGAGCGCGACCGCTCCTCCCGCCCTTCCGACTCCGAGCAGCCCTCGGATCCGGAGGGCCAGGAGGAACGGTCGCGTTCCGCGTTCGCGGGGCGGATCACGGACTGGGTGCCGGGCGGCCGGATCACCGTCACCCTGCTGACGCTGCTGCTGTTCCTGCTGCTGCTCAGCACCTTCGTACTGCGGCCGTTCCAGATCCCCAGCGGATCCATGGAGCGCGGATTGAGGATCGGTGACCGGGTTCTCGTAAATAAGTTGGCGTACCGTTTCGGTGGGCGGCCGCAGCGGGGCGACGTCGTGGTCTTCGACGGCACGGGACTCTTCGGGCCCGGCGACTACATCAAACGCGTGGTCGGTGTGGGCGGGGACCACGTGGTGTGCTGCGACAGGGAGGGGAGGGTACGGGTGAACGGCCAGTCGGTCGACGAGTCGGAGTTCCTGTACCCCGGTGACCGCCCGTCGACGGTGCGCTTCGACGTCGTCGTCCCCGACGGCGCCCTCTTCGTCCTCGGCGACCACCGGTCCGGCTCCAGCGACTCCCGCGACCACCTGGGCTCGCCGGGCGGCGGCATGATCCCGGTGGACGAGGTGATCGGTCGCGCCGACTGGATCGTCTGGCCCTTCGCCCACGCCACCCACCTCGACCGTCCCGACGCCTACGCGCGCGTGCCGGAGGCCGACGCGGACGCGGACGGAGGGGCCGGCGACGCGCGCGGGCCCGCGGGCGCCGATGGGTAGCCGCGGGAAACCGCGCGGAGCCCCCAGCAGCCCCGCGGAGAACCTGCTGCCCACCGGCTCCCGGCGCACCGCCGCGCCCTCCGGCGGCCGTTCCCGCGCGGAGCGGCGCAAGCTCCAGCGCAAGGTCAAACGGCGCCGCAGGCGCGGCGCCGTCAAGGAGATACCGCTCCTCATCGGCGTCGCCGTGCTCATAGCGCTGGTGCTCAAGACCTTCCTCGTCCAGGCGTTCGTGATCCCGTCCGGCTCCATGGAGCAGACCATCCAGATCGGCGACCGGGTCCTGGTGGACAAGCTCACCCCCTGGTTCGGCTCCGAACCGCAGCGCGGGGACGTCGTGGTCTTCCGGGACCCCGGCGGCTGGCTCCAGGGCGAGCAGACCACCAAGAAGGACGACCCCGTCGTCGTCAAGCAGGTCAAGGAGGGCCTGGCCTTCATCGGCCTGCTGCCGTCCGACGACGAGAAGGACCTCATCAAACGGGTCGTCGGCGTCGGCGGGGACAAGGTCAAGTGCTGCGACACCCAGGGTCGCGTCACCGTCAACGGCGTCCCGCTGAACGAGGACTACCTGTACCCGGGTGACACCCCGTCCCGGACGCCGTTCGACGTCACCGTCCCCGAGGGACGGCTGTGGGTGATGGGCGACCACCGGTCCAACTCCGCCGACTCCCGCGCCCACCAGGACACCGACTTCGGCACGGTCTCCGAGGAGGAGGTGGTGGGACGCGCCATGGTGATCGCCTGGCCGTTCGGTCACTGGACCACCCTGGACGAGCCGAAAACGTATGCATCCGTCACCGACTCGGCCTCCGGTGCGACCGCCGCTCCCCGGCTGTCGCATAGGGTTGCCCCCGACGATCCGAACGCGATGATGCAACTCCCGACCCCTGCGGAACTCCCGCTCGTTATGGGAGTGGTGGGCCTGCGCCGTATACGGGGCGGGCGGCGGCAGAGAGTAAGGAGTTGGCGTGGGGGATGTGGCGGTTGGCGCACGGTCCGGACACGACGGCGAGGAGAACCGCGGACGCCCCGAGGAGACGGCCGGCCCGGCCCCGGACGGTGCCCGCGACTCCGGTCACGGCTCCGCAACCGAGGACGGCAGGGTGACGAACGAACAGAACGGGACGCAGGACGAGGGCGTGGGCGGGACGCCACCCACGCCACACCGTGAGACCAAGAAGCCGCGTTCCTTCTGGAAGGAACTGCCGATCCTGATCGGTATCGCGCTGGTGCTCGCGCTGCTGATCAAGACGTTCCTGGTGCAGGCGTTCTCCATCCCGTCCTCGTCGATGGAGAACACGCTCAAGATCAATGACCGTGTCCTGGTCGACAAGCTCACGCCCTGGTTCGGCTCCGAGCCCGAGCGCGGCGAGGTCGTCGTCTTCCACGACCCGGACAACTGGCTGGCGGGCGAGCCGACCCCCGACCCGAACGCGCTGCAGACAGTGCTCAGCTGGATCGGCCTGATGCCGTCCGCCGAGGAGAAGGACCTGATCAAGCGCGTCATCGGCGTCGGCGGCGACACCGTCGAGTGCAACAAGACCGGCCCGCTCAAGGTCAACGGCATGGCCCTCAACGAGCCGTACGTCTACCCCGGCAACACGCCGTGCACCGACGACGACCAGGGCGGCCGGTTCAAGGTCACGGTGCCCGAGGGCTACATCTGGGTCATGGGCGACCACCGGCAGAACTCGAAGGACTCCCGCTACCAGCAGGCGGACAAGCACGGGGGCATGGTCCCGGTGAAGGAGGTCGTCGGCCGCGCGGTCGTGGTCGCCTGGCCGATGAACCGCTGGGACAACCTGCCGGTCCCCGAGACCTTCGACCAGGACGGTCTCCAGGCCGGGTCGCCGGCCGCCGCCGCGCTGTCGGCCGCGCCCCAGGGGCTCGCCGTCGCCGGCGTCCTCCCGGCCGTCTGGTGGCGCCGCCGTCGGCGCGCCGCCGCCGAAGTTCGCTGACGCGCCCCTGCTCATACGTCCTCATCGACGCGGCAGCCCTCTTCCCGGCCCTCGGGAGGGGGGCTGCCCCGTTGGGGTACCGCCGGGTAAGGTGCGGCTCCATGGGTGGCGAGAGCACGACACGTACGGCCCCGCGCGGGGGAGCGAACAAGGGTCCGGTGGGCAGCCGGACCGGGCAGCGACTGTCCGGCCTCGCCGTGGCACTGGGCATGGTGCTGTTCCTCGGCGGGTTCGCCTGGGGCGCCGTGGTCTACCGGCCGTACACCGTGCCGACCAGCTCGATGGCCCCGACCATCGGTGTCGGTGACCGGGTGCTCGCCGAGCGCATCGACGGGAGCGACGTACGGCGCGGCGACGTCGTCGTCTTCAAGGACACGGCCTGGGCCAACGCCCCGATGGTCAAGCGGGTCGTCGCCGTCGGCGGGGACACCGTCTCCTGCTGCCAGGAGGGCAAGCTCAAGGTCAACGGCAAGGTGATCGACGAGCCGTACCTGCCCGCCGGCACACCGGCCGAGATCATGGACTTCCAGACCGTGAACGTCCCGGAGGGCCGTCTGTTCCTGCTCGGCGACGAGCGCGACAACTCCGTGGACTCCACCGCCCACCTCACCGACGCGGCCCGCGGCACCGTCTCGAGCGGTGCCGTGGACGCCCGCGTCGACGCCGTGGTCTGGCCCATGACCGGCATGCTCGAGCGGCCGACCGGCTTCGAGACCCTGGGCGGCCTCTCCTCGCCGGGGCCGCTCACGCCCGTCGTCGTCCTGGTGATCGCCGGGGCCGTGCTGATCCTGGGCGGTGGGGCGTACGGTCCCGTCGCCAAGCGGGCCGCGGCCTCGCGGGCCGGTCGCGCCGCGGAGCCCGCCGATGGGCGCTGAGCCGACCCCGGCCGGGCAGGACACCTACCGGGGTGGACTGCGCAGGGTCGCGCGGGTCGTGCTGCTCGATCCCGACGACCGCATCCTGCTGCTGCACGGCCACGAACCGGACGACCCGGCCGAGGACTGGTGGTTCACGCCCGGCGGCGGTGTGGAGGGCGACGAGACCCGTGAGGAGGCCGCCCGGCGGGAGCTGCTGGAGGAGACCGGCATCGCCGATGTCGAACTCGGCCCGGTGCTGTGGCGGCGCAGGTGTTCCTTCCCCTTCGCGGGCCGCCGCTGGGACCAGGACGAGTGGTACTACCTGGCTCGCACCCGGCAGACCTCGACCGGGGCCGTCGGCGCCGGGCTCACCGAGCTGGAGCGGCGCAGCGTCGCCGGAGCACGCTGGTGGACGTGTGAGGAACTGACCGGGGCACGTGAGACGGTGTACCCGACCAGACTCGCCGGGCTGCTCCGCACGCTGCTCGACGAGGGTCCCCCGGCCGGGCCGGTGACCCTGGACACGGAAATCGTCTAGGGGTGCACGGGACTGGCGCACAATGGGGGGACCCGCACGGCTGAAGGGGAACATGCCATGAGCGCCGAGGACCTCGAAAAGTACGAGACCGAGATGGAGCTCAAGCTCTACCGGGAGTACCGCGACGTCGTCGGTCTGTTCAAATACGTGATCGAGACCGAGCGGCGTTTCTACCTCACCAACGACTACGAGATGCAGGTGCACTCGGTCCAGGGCGAGGTGTTCTTCGAGGTCTCGATGGCGGACGCCTGGGTGTGGGACATGTACCGGCCGGCTCGGTTCGTGAAGCAGGTACGTGTGTTGACGTTCAAGGACGTGAACATCGAAGAGCTGAACAAGAGTGACCTGGAGCTTCCGGGCGGGTGAGGGCGGGCCACCCGAGGACGTTTTTCACCCGTGTGGGTGACGAAGTTGTCCACAGTCGGCTGACCGTCCACCAAGATCCAACAGCTCGCTGAGCTGCCCTCATCGTTGGCGCCGGAGGTGGTGCCGACGTGAACGCACGAGGTGCGATGGGCAAGTACGGCGAGACACTCGCCGCCCGCCGGCTGACCGGAGCCGGCATGACGGTCCTGGAGCGCAATTGGCGCTGCGGCAGGACCGGCGAGATCGACATCGTGGCCCGGGACGGGGACGTCCTGGTCGTCTGCGAGGTCAAGACGCGCAGAGGCGGCTCCTTCGAACACCCGATGGCCGCGGTGACCCCCGAGAAGGCGGACCGGCTGCGGCGGCTCGCCGAGCGCTGGATCCAGACCCACGGCGGAGCCCCACCCGGCGGTGTGCGCATCGACCTGGTGGGCGTTCTCCTCCCGCAGCGCGGCGCCCCCAGGGTCGAGCACGCCCGGGGGGTGGCGTGATGGGGTTCGCGCGTACGTGCTCCGTGGCCCTCGTCGGTGTCGAGGGAGTGGTGGTCGAGGTCCAGGCCGACCTCGAACCAGGTGTGGCGGCGTTCACGCTGGTGGGGCTGCCGGACAAGAGCCTCACCGAGAGCCGGGACCGGGTGCGGGCCGCGGTGGTGAACTCGGGCGCCGAGTGGCCGCAGAAGAAGCTGACGGTGGGGCTCAGCCCCGCGTCGGTGCCGAAGAGCGGCAGCGGCTTCGATCTCGCCGTCGCCGCCGCCGTCCTGGGTGCCGCCGAGCGGATCGACCCGCGGGTGCTCGCGGACGTCGTCATGATCGGGGAGCTGGGCCTGGACGGCCGGGTGCGGCCGGTGCGCGGCATCCTGCCCGCGGTCCTGGCCGCGGCCGAGGCGGGCTACGAGCAGGTGGTCGTGCCCGAGTGCGCCGCCGCCGAGGCGTCCCTGGTGCCGGGGGTGTCGGTGCTGGGCGTACGCAGCCTGCGCCAGCTGATCGCCGTCCTCGCCGACGAGCCCGTGCCGGAGGAGGAAAAGGACCAGCCGGGCCGCCCCGACCCGCTCCTCGCCGGCCTGCGCATGCCCGGCACGGGCGCCGCCACCGGCATGCACGGCATGGGCGCCGCCCAGTACGACCAGGGGCACGACCTCGCGGACGTGGTGGGCCAGGAGTCGGCGCGTACCGCGGTGGAGGTCGCCGCGGCCGGGGGCCATCACCTGTTCCTGGAGGGGCCGCCCGGCGCAGGCAAGACCATGCTGGCCGAGAGGTTGCCCGCCATCCTGCCCGGACTCACCCGGCCGGAGTCCCTGGAGGTCACGGCCGTGCACTCGGTGGCGGGCCTGCTGCCGCCGGGCAAGCCCCTGATCGAGGTGGCTCCCTACTGCGCACCGCACCATTCCGCCACGATGCAGGCCCTCGTCGGCGGCGGCCCCGGCGTCGCGCGGCCCGGCGCCGTCTCGCTGGCACACCGGGGCGTCCTGTTCCTGGACGAGACCCCCGAGTTCGGCAGCCACGTCCTCGACGCCCTGCGGCAGCCGCTGGAGGCCGGGCACGTGGTCATCGCGCGCAGTGCGGGCGTGGTGCGCTTCCCGGCCCGGTTCCTGATGGTGCTCGCGGCCAATCCGTGCCCGTGCGGCCGGTTCTCGCGGCGGGAGGACCTCTGCGAGTGTCCGCCCTCGGCGATCCGCCGGTACCAGGCCAGGCTGTCCGGTCCGCTGCTCGACCGGGTCGACCTCCGTGTCGAGGTGGACCGGGTCACCCGCGGCCAGCTGACCGGGGGCGGAAGCCGCGGGGATACCACCGCGACCGTCGCCGACCGGGTGGCGGCGGCCCGGGCGCGGGCGTCCGCACGCCTCACGGGCACCCCGTGGCTGTCCAACAGCGAGGTAGCGGGCCGCGAGCTGCGCACCCGCTGGCATGCCGCGCCCGGCGCGCTGGATGAGGCGGAGCGCAGCCTGGAACGCGGGGTACTCACCGCCCGCGGCCTCGACCGCGTCCTGCGCGTCGCCTGGACCGTCGCGGACCTCGTCGGTCATGGTCGACCCGACGCGGGGGACGTCGCCCTCGCCCTCCAACTGCGCACCGGGGTGCCACGCGGCGTGCCGATGGCTCTGGGAGCGCTGACGTGAGCGGGCGCGTCAACGCGGACGCGGTGCCCTGGAGCGGAGGCCCGGTCGCAGGTGAGGCCCCGGCCGGAGCGGACGGCGGGGGTCGCGGGAACGGTGGTGCCCGGAAAGGCGTGCCGGCCCGGAGCGGAGGCGGCGGCCCTGGCGAGGCCCCCTCGTCCGGCGCGGGCGCCTCGGACACCTCGGGCGGGAGTGCCGGGCCCGGGGGAGAGGACGCGATCGCGGGTGGCGCCCCGCCCGGCAGGGGCGCTGAGGCCCAGCCGGGCCCTGCACGCGGTGCCGGGGACGCTGCGGGCGGGGCGCGCCCGGTCGGCCGGGTTGGCGGGGCCCATGAGGCTGCGGACAGAGTCTCCCCGGTCTCCCCGGTCTCCCCGGCCGTCGGGGACGGCGTGGACCGAGGCGTGGCCCCGGCCGCCGCGGCAGCCATCGCCAACCCGGACCGGGAGGGCGCCGTGGACTCCGACCTGCTCGGCCGGGTCTTCCTCAGCCGGGTCCTCGAGCCCGGCGACGAGACCGGCGGACGGTGGGTGCGGGAGCGCGGGGCCGCGGAGGTGGTGCGGCGACTGCGCGAGGGAGGGCGTGCCCTGCCGGGGGTGAGCGCGAAACGGTGGGCCGGGCTGTGCGCGCGGGCGGGCCAGGCCGACCCCCGAAGGGACCTGGCCGTCGCACGTGCCGCCGGCGTGCGGTTCGTGGCACCCGGCACCGCCGAGTGGCCGGGGCAGCTCGACGACCTCGGCGACGCCCGGCCGCTCGGGCTCTGGGTGCGCGGCGGGCCCAGCCTGCGCATGTGGGCGCTGCGCTCCGTGGCCGTGGTCGGCGCCCGTGCCTGCACCGAGTACGGCGCTCACATGGCGGCCACCCTCGCCGCCGGCCTCGCCGAACGGGGCTGGGTGGTGGTGTCCGGCGGCGCCTACGGGGTCGACGGCGCCGCCCACCGGGGCGCCCTCGGCGCGGGCGGAGCCACCGCCGCCGTGCTGGCCTGCGGCGTCGACCGGCCCTATCCACCGGGGCACACCCGGCTGATCACGCGGATCGCCGAGCAGGGGCTGGTCGTCGGCGAGCTGCCACCCGGTGACCATCCGACGCCGAGCAGATTCATCCTGCGCAACCGCGTGATCGCCGCCCTCACCCGGGGCACGGTCGTGGTCGAGGCCGCCTACCGGAGCGGTTCCCTGGTCACGGCCCGGGCCGCGCAACGCCTGGGCCGGCACACGATGGGCGTGCCCGGGCCTGCCACCAGCGCGCTGTCCGCGGGCGTGCACGAACTGCTGCGCGGCGACGCCGTGCTCGTCGGTGACGCCGCCGAGGTCGTCGAACTGGTCGGCGACATGGGAGAGCTGTCCCCGGAGCGGCGCGGGCCGGTCCTGCCCACCGACCTCCTGGAACCCCGGACCCGCCACGTGCTGGCCGGACTGCCCGCGCGCGGCACGGCGACGGCGGCCGAGGCGGCACGCCGTGCGCAGACCACGCAGGACGACGCGATCGCGAGACTGTACGAGCTTCGAGCACTTGGTTACGTCGAACGACACGGCGATGGCTGGAAGTTGACACGCCAGGCGATGATCTCGGTCCGCGAGGGGCGGAGTCCCTGCTGACGCACCGTGTTCGGCCGTCCGGGGGAACCCCGACGCCCGTGGGAAATCTGGCAGTTGAGGTATTCGAGTGATCACGCAGAGCGATCATCGTCCCCCCTGTAGAGCGTTCAGCGGAACGTATCTGCGCACACTCCCCACCCACTCCTTCGCACAACGCGACGGTCCAGTCACGCTACGCTCACGAGGGCCTCACGAACACGACCGACAACAGGCGACCACCAGACAGCAGACCGGCAGCCTCAGGCGCACCACATCACGGCAGAACGGCACAAGGCGACGAATGCCCCAGCACACCTCCGGGTCCGACCGGGCGGCGGTCCCCCCAGCCGCCCGCGACGGCGGCAGCGTGCGACCGTCCGCCCCCTCGACGCTCGACGAGCTGTGGCGGTCGTACAAGGCGACGGGGGACGAGCGGCTGCGGGAACAGCTGATCCTGCACTACTCGCCCCTGGTGAAGTACGTGGCGGGCCGGGTCAGCGTGGGGCTGCCGCCCAACGTCGAACAGGCCGACTTCGTCTCCTCCGGTGTGTTCGGGCTGATCGACGCGATCGAGAAGTTCGACGTCGACCGCGAGATCAAGTTCGAGACGTACGCGATCACCCGGATCCGCGGCGCGATGATCGACGAACTGCGCGCGCTGGACTGGATCCCCCGCTCGGTGCGGCAGAAGGCGCGCAACGTGGAGCGCGCCTACGCCACGCTGGAGGCACGGCTGCGCCGCACCCCCTCGGAGAGCGAGGTGGCCGTGGAGATGGGGATCGCGGTCGAGGACCTCCACGCGGTCTTCAGTCAGTTGTCGCTGGCCAACGTGGTCGCCCTGGAGGAGCTGCTGCACGCGGGGGGCGAGGGCGGCGACAGGCTCAGCCTCATGGACACCCTGGAGGACACCGCCGCCGACAATCCCGTGGAGGTCGCCGAGGACCGCGAGCTGCGCCGGCTCCTGGCGCGGGCGATCAACACGTTGCCGGAGCGCGAGAAGACCGTCGTCACCCTGTACTACTACGAGGGCCTCACGCTCGCCGAGATCGGCAACGTGCTGGGGGTGACCGAGAGCCGGGTCAGCCAGATCCACACCAAGTCGGTGTTGCAACTGCGCGCCAAGCTGGCCAGTTTTGGCCGTTGAGCTGGGCTTATGGCCTCGCGACGCCGTCAGTCGCGACCCGATCGACGGCCGTGCGGCCGGGTGACCGTCTCCCGCACGGGGTGACGCGTCCGTAAAGTGGTGGCGTGCCAAGGATTCGAGCGGCCTCCGTGGCCGAGCACCGGTCGATGCAGCGTGCCGCCCTGCTGGACGCGGCACGCTCCCTGCTGTCCGACGGCGGAACGGAGGCGCTGACCTTCCCCGCCCTCGCCGAACGGACGGGCCTCGCCCGGTCGTCGGTCTACGAGTACTTCCGGTCCCGTGCGGCCGTCGTCGAGGAGCTGTGCGCCGTCGACTTCCCGGTATGGGCGGCCGAGGTCGAGGCGGCGATGGAGCGCGAGGCGACCCCCGAGGCCAGGGTCGAGGCGTATGTGCGCAAGCAGCTCGACCTGGTCGGGGACGGGCGCCACCGCGCGGTCGTGGCCATCTCCGCCAGTGAGCTGGACGCCGGTGCGCGGGAGAAGATCCGGGCGGCGCACGGCGGACTGATCGCCATGATCGTCGAGGCGCTGGCGGAGATGGGCCACGCCGAGCCCAGGCTCGCGGCGATGCTGCTGCAGGGCGTCGTGGACGCGGCCGTGCGGCGGATCGAGCTGGGCGCGGCCGAGGAGCCCGGGGCGATCACCCGGGCGGCGGTCTCCATGGCGCTGCGGGGCGTGCGCGGCTGATCGCCCGCTGTTCGCCGGTCCGGCCTGCGGACAGGTCTGCGGACGGGTCTTCGGCCGGGGCTGCGGACCGGATCCCGGGCTGCCCTTCGGACTGTTCTTCGGGTAGCGGCACCCCCAGGACCGGCAGCAGTCTCGACGGCCCCGAGTCCAGCAGCCACGGCGGGAGCAGGGACAGCGGGTCGAGGTAGACGTCCCCGCGCAGCAGGCCCCAGTGCAGGCAGGCCGTGCAGTGCGAGCCCGTCGGCTCGACCGTGCCGAGCACCTCGCCCGCCGCCACCTCCTCGCCCTCGCGTACCGAGGCCGCGACCGGCTCGTACGTGGTGCGCAGGGGCGGGGCGCCGGTACCCGTCAGTTCGAGTGAGATGACGCCCCTGCGCACCACGTACGAGC
>NZ_QHJH01000188.1 GCF_003947455.1 Streptomyces sp. WAC 04229
GTGCGGAAGGTGCCGTGGGGCTGTTCGGGGGTGCCCTCGGAGCGGGGGAAGAACTCGTACCAGGCGCCGTACAGGGCGCGTTCACGTTCGACCAGCAGGGGCATCGGGTCGGAGGAGGTGACCAGTTCCCGCAGCGGATGGCGGGCCAGCACCGCGTCCACCTCCGGCGTCAACGCCGCCGCCAGCCGGGTGGCCACGGGCAGCGTGTCGTCGAGCAGGGCCGCCGAGGCGGCCAGCAGCACCGAGCGCCCCGAGGCCCCCGGCACGCCCGCGGCGGCCCGCCGGTACAGCTCGGCCCCCTCCTCGAGCACGAGGCCGGCGTCGATGCCGGCCGGGATCTTGATGCGCGCGTGGTGCCGCCAGGTGGAGACGGGGTCGCTCCACGCCTCCACCCGGTAGGTCCAGTTGCCCGGCGCGCCCGGGGTGACCTCGGCGCCCCAGCGGTCGCTGCCGGGCGCCAGCTCCCGCATCGGCGTCCACGGGCCCGGCCGGCCCTCCGGGTCCTTCAGCACGACGTTGGCGGCGACCGCGTCGTGGCCCTCCCGGAACACGGAGGCGGAGACCTCGAACGTCTCTCCCGTCACCGCCTTCGCCGGCCGCCTGCCGTGCTCCACCACCGGGTGGACGTCCCGTACCGGGATACGTCCGATGCCCACGGTCGTAGTCATCCGTTCTCACCTCCGCCGTGCTCGGGGCCGGGCGGGCGCCCGGCCGATGGGTCAGGCCGCGCCGGAGGGGGTCATCGGCCCCGACGGGGCCAAACGTTCCGGCTGCTCCTGCGCATGGGTGACCAGGTTCGTCCGCAGATACCTCTCGGCGGCGTCGGCGGCCTCGCGCGCGCACCGCTTTCCCATCAGCACGCAGAGGGTGTAGCCGGAGTCCTCGAAGGTGGTGCGGACCGTGACGTCCGTCGGGGACACCAGCATCGAGCGTTCCCAGGCGCGGTAATGCCGCAGCTGCCGGGCGACTTCGCTCTTCGCGGGGAGCAGCATGGCCGGTCACCTTCCGGACGGTCCGGTAGTACGGACGATCGAGTTCTTCACACATGGTGCACGGGTGGTGACGCCCCGTCTTGTTGGATCTTCAACCTTTCCTTCGCTCGCCGACGCCCCGCTTTCCCCCTGTTTGCGGGGGTTCGGCGCTCGTGTTGCACGAATGGACTACCGCTCTCACTCTGGAGTGACTCAGAAGCGATCAGCGCTCACGCTTCGTGATCGGGGAGCCCGTCCCCCAAGGGACGGGAGGAGCGGGAGCCTTCGCGGTGAGGAGCCACGACGATGAAGACCGCAGTGCCCTGCTACTACCACCTCGACGTGGAAGTGAGCCCGGAACGGGTCGGACAGGTCAGGCGCATCCTGGCCGCTCACCTCCGGTTCTGGAACCTGGAGAACCTCGTCGACCCCGTCTGCTCGGGTGCCGAGATGCTGCTTCGGGCGATCGACGAGCACGCGAGCGACAAGAACACGTCGATCGAGATGTGGTGGAACCACCAGCACCTCATCACGGCCGTAGCGGGCAACGACCACGCCCTCCGCCCCGACCAGGACCTGCGCACCTGCCTCCAGCACCTCGCCGCGCACAGCGACGGCTGGGGCTGCTGCGCCACCGACACCGGGGCGAAGGTCATCTGGTTCTCCCGGCGCGCCCGGTCCGCCGAACGCGTCCCGCTGGTGGCCACGTCACCGGAGCCGATCACCCAGGAGGGCCTGGAAGTGCCGCGCGAGGTCATGCCGGTGGCCCGGCTGGCCCGCCCGGCGGCCGGCGTACTGGAGGAGGCCCGGTGACCCGCGAGAGGCCGAACTGGAAGGGGTCGCCCGTGTGGAGCGGGCTCCCCTACCCGCTGGGCGCCGTCTTCGACGGACAGGGCACCAACTTCGCGCTGTTCAGCGAGGTCGCCGAACGGGTCGACCTGGTGCTCGTCGACGACGACGGCACCCACAGCACGATCGCGCTGCCCGAGGTCGACGGCTTCGTCTGGCACTGCTACCTGCCCGGCGTCGGCCCGGGGCAGCGGTACGGCTACCGGGTCCACGGTCCGTGGGCCCCGGCGGTCGGCCACCGCTGCAACCCCGCGAAGCTCCTCCTCGACCCCTACACCCGCGCGGTGGACGGGCAGGTGGACAACCACGCCTCCCTCTTCGAGCGGGCGCAGGGCAGGGCCGACCCGGGCGACAGCGCCGGGCACACCATGCTGGGCGTCGTCACCGACCCCTACTTCGACTGGGGCGACGACCGCCCGCCCAGGCGCCGGTACGCGGAGTCCGTGATCTACGAGGCGCACGTCCGCGGGCTCAGCCGCACCCATCCCGACGTCCCGCCGGAACTGCGCGGCACCTACGCCGGGCTGGCGCACCCCGCGGTCGTGGAGCACCTGACGTCCCTCGGCGTGACCGCCGTGGAGCTGATGCCGGTGCACCAGTTCGTGCACGACGGCGTGCTACAGGACCGGGGCCTGTCCAACTACTGGGGCTACAACACCATCGGCTTCTTCGCGCCCCACAACGGCTACGCCGCCCACGGCACCCGCGGCCAGCAGGTCACCGAGTTCAAGTCGATGGTCAAGACGCTGCACGAGGCCGGCCTCGAGGTGATCCTCGACGTGGTCTACAACCACACCGCCGAGGGCAACGAGCAGGGCCCCAGCCTCTCCTTCCGGGGCATCGACAACGCCTCGTACTACCGCCTGGTGGACGGCGACTGGCAGCACTACTACGACACCACCGGCACCGGCAACAGCCTGCTGATGCGGCACCCCTACGTCCTCCAGCTCATCATGGACTCGCTGCGCTACTGGGTGACCGAGATGCACGTCGACGGCTTCCGCTTCGACCTCGCGGCCACCCTGGCCCGGCAGTTCCACGAGGTGGACCGGCTGTCGGCGTTCTTCGACCTCATCCAGCAGGACCCGGTGATCAGCCGCGTCAAACTGATCGCCGAGCCCTGGGACGTCGGCGAGGGCGGCTACCAGGTCGGCAACTTCCCGTCGCTGTGGTCGGAGTGGAACGGCAAGTACCGGGACGCCGTACGGGACTTCTGGCGCTCCGAGGAACACACCCTCGGCGAGTTCGCCTCCCGGCTGACCGGCTCGTCCGACCTGTACCAGCACAGCCGGCGCCGCCCCCGCGCCAGCGTCAACTTCGTCACCGCGCAC
This sequence comes from Streptomyces sp. WAC 04229, assembly GCF_003947455.1. Classification (GTDB taxonomy): domain Bacteria; phylum Actinomycetota; class Actinomycetes; order Streptomycetales; family Streptomycetaceae; genus Streptomyces. The sequence goes on from NZ_QHJH01000188.1 coordinate 3,152, forward strand.
GACGGGTTCACCCTGCGCGACCTCGTCTCCTACAACGACAAGCACAACGAGGCCAACGGCGAGGACAACCAGGACGGCGAGAGCCACAACCGGTCCTGGAACTGCGGCGCCGAGGGCGCGACCAAGGACCCGGCCGTCCGGGAACTGCGCGGCCGCCAGCAGCGCAACTTCCTCGCCACACTGCTGTTCTCCCAGGGCATCCCGATGCTCTGCCACGGCGACGAACTGGGCCGCACCCAGCGCGGCAACAACAACGCCTACTGCCAGGACAACGAGATCTCCTGGATCGACTGGCGGCTGGACGACGAGCAGCGCGCCCTCCTGGACTTCTCCCGGCGGGTCATCGCGCTGCGCGCCGCCCACCCCGTGCTGCGCCGGCGCCGGTTCTTCCTCGGCGACACGGTCACCCGCGAGGACCAGCCGCTGCCCGACCTGGTGTGGCTGCTGCCGGACGCCACGGAGATGACGGACGCCGACTGGCAGCGCTCCGACGCGCACGCCGTCGGCGTCTTCCTCAACGGCGACGCCATCGCCGAACCCGACCCGTGCGGACGGCCGGTCGTCGACGACTCGTTCCTGCTGCTGTTCAACAGCCACTGGGAGGCCGCCGACTTCCGGCTGCCCGGCGCGGCCTACGGAGAGCGCTGGACGGCCCTGGTCGACACCGCCGACCCCGAGGGCGTCCCCGACGAGGCTGAGCACAAGGCGGCCACGGTGGTGACCGTGGAGCAGCGCAGTCTGGTGCTGCTCTCCCGGCCGTCCCGCACCGGCCGGTGAGGTCAGCTGTCGAGGCGGCGCGCGGTCACCGTGAACTGCGCGCCGTCGGCGTCCCGGAGCACGCCCTCCTCGCCGCTCAGGGAGAGCACGCTGCCCCCGTGCAGCTCCGCCGCCCGGGCGCACGCCCCGACGTCGTCCACCGCGAAGTGGACCTGCCAGTGCGGCCGCACGGCCGGGTCCGGGGCCGCCTCCAGGGCGCCGGACTCGATCCGGGCCACGACGTCGCCCTGATTGCGCAGGACCACCTCGTCGCCCTCGTACCGGACCTCGCAGCAGCCCTCGCCGGACGCCCAGTCGAAGATCTCGCCGTAGAAGATGGCGGCGTCGAAGGCGTCACGCGTGTGCAGCCGGATGAACGCGGGGCGCGACATGCGCCAGGCGTCCCACTCGGTGAACAGCTCGCCCTCCCAGATCCCGAAGGTCGCGCCGTCCCGGTCGGCGAGCAGCGCCGCGCGCCCGGGCGGCAGGGAGATCGGCCCGACCGCGGCGGTCCCGCCGCGCTCCTGCGCCCGCGACACGGCCTCGTCCGCGCTGCGCACGGCGAAGTACGGCGTCCACGCCACCGCCATCTGCCACATCGCGGCCACCGCGGCGATCCCGGCGACCGGCACCTCGTCGGCCAGCGCGATGCGGAAGGGCTCGCCCAGCTTGCCGGGCCGCCACCGCCAGCCCAGCACGGCGGAGTAGAACTCCTCGGTGGCCTTCAGGTCACGGCTGGTGAGACTCACCCAGCAGGGCGCCCCGTACACGGAGTGCGTGGACATCAGGCTGTCCGCGCCGGCGGGGTGGGTCATGTCGTGGTTCATGGCAGTCGCGTCCTGGTCTCGTCCACCGGCAGCCACCGGCTCCACACCAGTGTCCGGCCGGGAGTGCGGCGGGCGCCTGCCGAGTACCCCGGCGGCGACGCCGAAACGGTGGCGCGGGAGCCCCGTACGGCCCAGTGGCGGGACGCCCCGGGGGTCGCGACCATGGAGGCGGCGCAGCGGTCCCGCGCGGCACAGGCGGCGGTGACCCGCCGGATCCGGAGGTGACCATGTCCACGGACACGGGCTCGGACCAGGTCCTCCAGCTGCAGGAGCAGGTCCGGCAGCTGAAGGAGGCGGTCGTCTCGCACGCCGTCGTGGACCAGGCCATCGGGATGATCGTCGTCCTGGGCCGGGTCGCACCCGACCAGGGGTGGATTATCCTGCGCGAGGTCTCCCAGCACACGAACGTCAAACTCCGCGACGTCGCGGAGACGATCCTCGTCTGGGGGCGCACCGGAGTGATGCCGCCGCGGATACGGGCCGCGCTGGAGGACACCCTGGACCGGCAGTGCCCCACCCGTGTTCCCGGCGCCCCGCCGGAGCGCTGAGACCTCTCAGCGGGCCTCCGTCAGGATCTCCTCGCGGATCCGGTCGAAGCAGCCCGTGAGCAGCCGGGAGACGTGCATCTGCGAGATGCCGAGCTGCTGCGCGATGCGGCTCTGTGTCATCCCGCCGAAGAAGCGCAGGTAGAGGATGGTGCGCTCGCGCTCGGGCAGCGCCTCCAGACACGGCCGGACGGCCACCCGGTCCACCACCGCGTCGAACGCCGGATCGGGACCGCCGAGCGCGTCCCCGAGGGCGTACCCGTCGGTGCCGGGCATCTCCGCCTCCAGAGACAGGGCGGTGAAGCACTCCAGGGCCTCCATGCCGGTGCGGACCTCGACCACGGTCAGCTGCGCGTGCTCGGCTATCTCGTCCACCGTCGGCGCCCGCCCCGGCGTGGTCTGCGCCAGCTCCTTGGCCGAGCGGCGCACCCGGTTGCGCAGGTCCTGGATCCGGCGCGGCACGTGCAGGGTCCACATGTGGTCGCGGAAGTGCCGCTTGATCTCGCCGGTCACGGTCGGCACGGCGTACGCCTCGAAGGCGTGGCCGCGTTCCGGGTCGTAGTGGTCGACGGCCTTGACCAGCCCGAGGGCCGCCACCTGGTAGAGGTCCTCCAGATTCTCACCGCGGCCCCGGAAGCGTACGGCGATCCGCTCCGCCATCGGGAGCCAGCTCCGGATCAGTTCGTCCCTCAGCGCCTGGCGCTCGGGTCCCTCGGGCAGCCCGGCGAGCCGGTCGAACGCCGCGGCGGTGTCGGGGGCGTCGTCGTGCGGATGGGGCTTGGTACGGCCGGCGACACGCATCACGCGCACCTCCCTCGGCAGGGGTGCTGGCAAGTCCTCGTACTTATGGATACTGAGCGCGATTGGGCCGAACGGCCACTCGAACGGCCGCGGGCCGGTGATCGGCACGGCCGGGGGGGCCGGAAGTGATGTGCGGCACGCTCCCCGTGATCGTCCGGCGCGGGCCCCGGCGGATCCTTCCTGGGCAGCGCTTGATCACCGATCAAAAGGCACGAAATCCCTGGCCACAGCGCATTCCGCTCATTTGACAGTGCACTGAGCGCACAGATAGGAAGCAGCGTCGAGAGGTCGAGAGGGGCACCGTGTACGAGCCGAACGTGGTCGGGGACTGGCAGGAGTACGACGAGCACGCCGGTCTGCGGGTCCGCGTCCACCGTCTTGAGCCGGCCGAGCCGCCGCGCGGGCGCGACGACGCCGCCGAAGGGCTGACGTACTTCTGTGTCCGGGTGACCGTCGAGAACCGGGGCGCCGGGCACCTCGGCATCCACCTGGAGGACGGCCAGATCGACGTGCGGATCGGCCCCGACGGTGAGAGCGCCTTCCTCGACTGGCGCAACTCCCAGTTCATCGAGGGCTTCGACGTCTACCCGCTGCGCCGGGCCACCGCCGTGCTCTACGCGGCCGGCCCGGAGCCGAGCCTCGCGCAGGTGGACGTCCAGGTCCAGTTGCGGGTGGACGAGGAGTGGGCCGACCGCCGGCTGTGGAGCGGCGGCCTCGGACTGCCCGACCCGGCCGCCGGGGCCGCCCCGGGCGCGGTGCGGGGTGAGGAGCTGGCGCACCAGGTGAGCGCCTTCCTGCGGGGGCAGGCGGAGGAGGGCTCCGCCTGATCCGCCGGGCGGGCGCGGCCGGGCCGCGGCGCCTCAGTGCGCGATGCCGTCGATGATCTCGCGGGCGCCCTGACGCAGCAGCGCCACGGCGACCGAGGTGCCCAGGGTGGCCGGGTCGAGCCGGCCGGCCCACTCGTGGGCGTTCAGCCGCGTCTTGCCGTCCGGGGTGAACACACAGGCCCGCAGCGAGAGTTCCCCGCTCCGGTCCACGCGGGCGTACCCGGCGATCGGGCTGTTGCAGTGCCCCTGGAGAACGTGCAGGAACATGCGCTCCGCCGTCGCCTCCCGGTGCGTCCGGGGATGGCCGAGGCCGCTGACCGCGTCGATCAGCGCGGCGTCGTCCTCGCGGCACTGGAGGGCGAGGATGCCCGCGCCGATCGGCGGCATCATCGTCTCGGGGGAGAGGACCTCGCTGACCACGTCCCGGCGGCCGATGCGCTCCAGGCCGGAGACCGCGAGCAGCAGCGCGTCCGCCTCACCGGCGGCGAGCTTCGCCAGCCGCCGGTTGGCGTTGCCCCGGAACGGTACGCACCGCAGTTGCGGGTGGGTCGCGGCCAGCTGCGCGACGCGGCGCACCGAGGAGGTGCCGACGCGGGTACCGGCGGGCAGCTCGTCCAGGGTGAGCCCCTCCGGGTGGACGAGGGCGTCCCTGATGTCGTCGCGCTCCAGGAAGGCGGCGAACACCGTGCCGGCGGGCAGTGGCCGGTCGGCGGGCACGTCCTTGACGCAGTGCACGGCGAGATCGGCCTCGCCCGACAGCAGGGCGGCGTCCACCTCCTTGGTGAACGCGCCCTTGCCCTCCACCAGCGACAGGTCGCCGAGCCACTTGTCGCCGGTGGTCTTCACCGGGACGACCTCGGTGCGCACGCCGGGGTGGAGGGCCGCCAGTTCCCTCCGGACGCGCTCGACCTGGGCGAGGGCCATGGGGGAGTCGCGCGAGACGATACGGATCAGTTCGGCATCGGACATGCGGACACGATAGTGCTCACCGGGGAGTCCGGGTCGCGTGGTTCGCCCGACCGGCCGGGTGCCGTCCGTCTCCCCGGGCGCTTCGTTCGGGCGTCCGTCCGTCAGGCGTTCGGGTCGAAGGGGATGCCGGAGGGCTTGGCGGCCGCCAGGTGGGAGGCGAAGCTGCCGTCCTTCAGGCCGAAGTTGGCGCTGCCGAAGTCGTGGGAGGCCAACTTGTCGCGCACGCCCGCCGGGTAGCCGTTCCAGCCCACCAGTGCCGGGTACTGCCAGCCGCCCTCGTGGTTCTCCGGCGGCTCGTCGCCCGCGGTCGCCAGGCGGAAGCAGTGGGTGCCGATGCCGTCCTTGTGGTAGACGATCTTCGGGTGGGTGCCGTCGAAGCGGACCGCCGAACGCGCGTGCACGCTGAACGAGCCGTGGTTGGAGGTCGAGACGTACTCCACCGCGCCGTCCCGCACCCACACCACCACGTGCTCCCAGTCGTGCCGGTGGCCGCCGAGGCTGCTGCCGGGCAGCGCCTGGTCCTTCTCGAAGTACAGGCCGTACATGTAGGCGCACCACCCGTTGTTGCACTTGGCGCGCGAGTAGCCGTTGGTGTTGTCCAGGTCGGCGGCGTCCCGGCAGTTGCCGCCCAGCGCCCCGGTCGGGTTGAGCCCGCCGTTGACCGTGCCGTCGGCGCCGATGGCCGGCGTGGGGTAGCAGCCGTCGGTGTCGTAGTCGTAGGCCGGCTGGTACGTCTGTTCCGCGCCGTCCGCGTTGGCGGGCAGTCCGGGCGGCGGGGCGGCGAACGCGCTCGTGGGGAAGGCGACGACGAGGGCGAGGGCGCCGAGCGGTGCGGTGAGCCATCTCAGGTGACGGGGGGTGGCGGTACGCGAGGGCATCGCGTTCTCCTCTGCGGGCGCAGCCCAACGGCTGTGGGGGGAAGGGGAGTTCAGGGTCCCGTCTTTTCACTCCCGCGCCAAGGGCGCCCGGGCGTCACCGCGGTGAAGTGCTGCCCAATGGATGATGCTCCGTCACGCGTTCATCCCGGGTCGTCCGGAATGTCGGCCGCCGACTCCTCGGGCGCCAGGTCCGGGCGGAGCCTGAGCCAGGACGGCTGGCGCAGCATGCCGTCCCGGGTGCGGGTGCTGTAGCGGACCTCGCCGACCAGCCGGGGGACGACCCAGCGCGCTCCCGGCACCGCCGGCACCGGGTCGAAGGGGCAGACGTCCGTGGCCGCCGCCCCGAGCAGGGCCGCCAGTTCGGCGCGCTCGGCCGCGCTCCAGCCGGTGCCGACGCCGCCGACGTAGCGCAGCCGGCCCCCGGCGCGCTGGCCGACCAGGAGGGCGCCGGGCAGGCCCGTGAGGCGTCCTTTGCCGGGCAGCCAGCCGCCGACCACGACGTCCTCGCTGCGCATGTTGCGGATCTTGATCCAGGCGCGGGAGCGGACCCCCGGTTCGTACACCGAGTCCAGCCGCTTGCACACCAGCCCCTCCAGGCCGTGCTCGCGGGTGGCGCGCAGGGCCTGTGCGCCGTGGCCGACCAGCGCGGCGGGGGTGGACCAGGCGGGACCGGCGAGGCCGAGGTCCGTCAGCCGCTCGCGGCGGCTGGTGTAGGGCAGGCGCAGCAGGGATTCGCCGTCCAGGTGCAGCGCGTCGAACAGCACCAGGTGGACGGGGACCTTGGCCGCCCGGTGCGCCGCCCGCGCGGGGGCGTGCGCGAGGCCCATCCGGGACTGGAGCAACTGGAAGTCGGCGCGGCCCTGTTCGTCCAGCGCCAGCACCTCGCCGTCCAGGACCGCGGGGGTGGCGCCGAGGGCGGTGGCGAGCGGTGCCAGTTCGGGATAGGCGGCGGTGATGTCGTGGCCGGAGCGGGCGCGCAGCAGCAGGCTGCCGTCGCCGGGCAGGTAGACCACCACCCGCTGGCCGTCCTGCTTCGTCTCGTAGGCCCAGCGCCCGTCCAGCACGGCGGGCGGCAGGACGCCGGGGGTGGCGAGCATGGGCGGGATCTGCGGCAGCTCCACGGGTCAGTTCTCGACGCTCAGGGCCGCCGTCACGCGCCCCGCCCGCCAGGTTCGCCTGAACGGCGCCGGTCCCGCGCAGGGGCCGGCGCCGTCGCCGTCAGTGGGCGGTCGCGGCCCGCGCCGTGGCGCCGTCGGCCGGTGCCGGGTGCGCCACCCCGGCGGAGGGGCGGTGGCGCGGGATGAACGAGGCGAGCGCGAAGGCGAGCACGGCGGCGCCCGCGCCGATGCCCATGACCACCTTGAACGCGTTCTCGGAGGGCAGGGCGAAGCCGCCGAGCGTGACCGTCATCTGGGCCAGGATCACGCCGGCGATGGCGCTCGCCACCGAGGTGCCGATGGACCGCATGAGCGTGTTGAGGCTGTTCGCGGCGGCCGTCTCACTGGCCGGCACCGCACCCATGATCAGCGCCGGCATGGCGCCGTAGGTGAAGCCGATGCCCGCGCCGATGACGCAGGAGACCAGCACCAGGTGCCAGACCTCGGACATGAGCACGATGTTCAGCCCGTAGCCGCCCGCGACGATCAGGGCGCCGATCATCAGGGTCACCTTGGGGCCCCGGGTCTTGGAGACCTTCGCGGAGACCGGGGCGAACGCCATCATCACCAGCCCGGACGGCGCCATCACGAGGCCCGCGGTCAGCAGGGACCGGCCCAGACCGTAACCGGTGGCCTCGGGCAACTGGAGGAGCTGCGGAAGTACCAGGGACATCGCGAACATGGAGAAGCCGACTGCTATCGACGCCAGGTTGGTGAACAGCACCTGGCGGCGGGCGGTGGTGCGCAGGTCGACCAGCGGCCGCGGGGTGCGCAGCTCCCACCGGCCCCACACCAGCAGGATCACCGCGGCCGCCGCGAACAGGCCGAGGGTGGTGCCGCTGCTCCAGCCCCAGTCGGCGCCCTTGGAGATCGCCAGCAGCAGGCAGACCAGACCGGCCGCCATGCCGATGGCGCCGGGCACGTCGAAGCGGCCGCCGGTGCGCACCGCCGACTCCGGCACCAGGGCCAGCACCAGCACCAGGGCGACGGCGCCGAGCGCGCCGGAGACCCAGAACAGCATGTGCCAGTCGAGGTTGTCCGCGATCAGCGCTGCGGCGGGCAGGCCGAGCGCGCCGCCCACCCCGAGCGAGGCGCTCATCAGGGCCGTGGCGCCGGCCAGCCGCTCGGCGGGCAGCTCGTCGCGCATGATGCTGATGCCCAGCGGGATCACGGCGGCGGAGAGTCCCTGCATGGCCCGTCCGACGACCATCGGGACCAGGGTGTCGCTCAGTCCGCAGATCGCCGAGCCGGCGATCAGCAGCACCAGGCTGAGCAGCAGCATGCGCCGCTTGCCCGCCATGTCGCCGAGCCGCCCGACGACCGGGGTGGCCACCGCGGCGGCGAGCAGCGTGGCGGTCACCGCCCAGGCCGCGTCCGAGGCGGGCGCGTCCAGCAGCTTGGGCAGCTCCGGGACGATGGGGATGACCAGCGTCTGCATCAGCGAGACGACGATGCCGGCCAGCGCCAGCACCGCCACCACGGCGTTCGGCCGCGGTGCGGCGGGGGAAGCGGGCATGGGTGAGCCTTTCGGGCGATGAGCGCGAGAGCCTGAGCGGCGACTTTTAAGTCAGTCGCTTGACGTATCGTACGGGGCGGGGAGCGGGCACGCCCGTCCGGGGCGCGCGACGGCCCGGCGCCGACGCCCCGTAGGCTTCCGTGAGAAGGCGCCGCATGGCGGCGGACCTGCGACGACTCGAGGGACCGGTCGCCGCCGGCCGTAAGGAGAGTCCCGGCGCGGTGGTGATCATGGCGGGCAGGACGGTCCGGACGGAACAGGTCAGCGCGACCCGGCAGCTGATCCTGACCACCGCCGAGCGGCTGTTCGCCGAGCACGGCGTCTACGCCGTCTCCAACCGGCAGGTCAGCGAGGCCGCCGGCCAGGGCAACAACGCCGCGGTCGGCTACCACTTCGGCACCAAGTCCGACCTCGTGCGCGCGGTGGCCAAGCGCCACTCGGTCCGCGTCGAGGAGCTGCGGGCCCGCCAGCTCGCCGTCCTCGGCGACTCCACGGACCTGCGCGACTGGGTGGACTGCCTGGTCCGGCCGCAGTTCGACCATCTGGCGGCGCTGGGCGGCCCCACCTGGTACGCGCGGTTCTGCGCCCAGGTCATGACCGACCCGGCGCTCCGGGAGATCATGGTCGAGGAGTCCCGCGCCTCCCCCTCGCTGCGCGAGATCATCGCCGGACGCAACCGCTGCATGCCCGCCCTGCCGGACGAGGTCCGCGCCGAGCGGGGCGACATGGCGCGCCATCTCATCGTGCACGTGGCGGCCGAGCGGGAACGCGCCCTCGCCGAGGGGCGCCCCACGGCGCGGGCCGGCTGGCGGGAGGCCGCCGACGGGCTGGTCGACGCGATCGTGGGCATGTGGCTGGCGCCCGTCACGCCCCGGGGGGCGACGGGCGCGCGGTGACGGGCGGTCGGCCTCGCCGCCCGTCCTTACCGTCGAGTAATATCGCGCGGCAGGCCCCCAGAGGAGGAACCGTGTCCCGGTCCGAACGCTCACCCCTGCTGCTCGCCGGTCTGCTGGCCACCGCGGGCGCCGCCCACTTCGCCCAGCCCCGCACCTTCGACGCGACCGTCCCGCGCTCCCTGCCCGGCTCGCCCCGGGCGTGGACGTACGCCAGCGGCATCGCCGAACTCGCGCTGGCCGCCGGCGTCGCCCTCCCGCGCACCCGCAAGGCGGCCGCGATGACCGCGGCAGCCTTCTTCGTCGGAGTGTTCCCCGCCAACGCCAAGATGGCCTGGGACTGGCGGCACCGACCCGCGCCCCTGAGGGCCGCCGCCTACGGCCGGCTGCCCGTGCAGGTGCCGCTGGTGCTGTGGGCCCGCAGCGTCGCCAAGGGCAGCGAAGGCCGGTCATGAGCCGTACGCCCGCCGTCGGCGACACCGTCGAGGACTTCACCCTGCCCGACGAGACCGGCACCCCGCGCCGCCTGTCCGAACTGCTCGCCGACGGCCCGGTCGTCCTCTTCTTCTATCCCGCCGCCCTGACCGCCGGCTGCACCGCGGAAGCCTGTCACTTCCGCGATCTCGCCGCCGAGTTCGCGGCCGTCGGCGCCCGCCCCGTCGGCGTCAGCGGCGACACCGTCGAGAAGCAGCAGGAATTCACCGGACGCCACACCCTCGGCATGCCGCTGCTCTCCGACACCGACGGCCGGGTCCGCGAGCGGTTCGGGGTGAAGCGGGGGTTCAGCATGGCCCCGACCAAGCGGGTCACCTTCGTGATCGGCCGGGACCGCACCCTGCTGGAGGTCGTGCGCAGCGAGATCAGGATGAACACGCACGCCGACCGCGCCCTGGCCGCCCTCCGGGCGCACGGGACCTGACGGGGCCGGTCACACCCCGTCCCGGTTGATACCGCTCCGTCCAGGGATGATCCTGGACGGATGGAGGAAGTCTCCGCCGCGATGACCGTCGACCCCCGCGGAAGGGTGACGGGGTGGAGCGACGGCGCGCGGCGGCTCACGGGGTACCGGGCCGAAGAGGTCGTGGGACGCGCCGCGCGGGAGCTGCTGGCGAGGCACGTGCCCCCCGGCACCCTGCCCGGCACCGCCGAGATCCGGCACCGGGACGGGGGCACGGTGCTCCTGCGGCTGCGCTCCTGCCCGCTGCTGGGCGCCGACGGCGAACCGCTCGGCCACGCCGTGACCGCCGTCCCCCAGGGCCCGGGGCGTGGCCTGATCGAGGAGGCCGTCCAGCAGGCGTCCCTGTCGATGGCCGTCCTCGACCACGAGCTGCGCTTCCTGCACGCCAACGACACCACCTGCCGAATGATGGGCCGCCCCGCCGAAGAGCTGATCGGCCGCAGCTTCCCCGAGACCCTGGCCCGGACCGGGACCGGCCGGGGAACCTTCCTGCACCACCTGCGGCTCGCCGCCGAGCGCGGCCGGCCCGTCCAGTACGAGAGCTACTCGCAGGCCCCCGCCGGCACCAGCCCGCACGCCTGGACCGTCGAGATCTGGCCGGTCCACGACGCGTCCGGCGCGCTCGCCGCCGTCGCCGTGGCCGCGCTGGAGAGCACCGAGCAGCACCGGGCGCGGGAGCGGCTGGCGCTGCTGAACGCCGCCGGCGCGGTCGGCAGCACCCTCGACGTCGTGCGCACCGCCGAGGAACTCGTCGGTCTGCTCGTGCCGCGGTTCGCCGGCTTCGCCACCGTCGACCTGCTCGACTGGACCCTCGGCACCGACGAGCCCGTCGCGGTGGCCACCGAGGACGGTGAACTGCGCCGGGTGGCACACGCCTCCGCGACAGAGGGCTTCCCCACCCCCGCCGTGCACCTGGGCGGAAACGAGGTCTACCCGCCCTACGCCCCGCCCGCCCGCGGGATGCAGGAGGGCCGCGGCGGCGTCAGC
>NZ_QHJH01000189.1 GCF_003947455.1 Streptomyces sp. WAC 04229
GGCGCATGATCGAGATCCGCAAGCAGAACCCGGCCTTCGGCCTGGGCACCTACACGGAACTGCCCTCCTCCAACCCGGCGGTCCTGGCCTTCCTGCGGGAGTACGAGGACGACCTGGTGCTGTGCGTCCACAACTTCTCGCGGTTCGCGCAGCCCACCGAACTCGACCTCAGCGCCTTCGGGGGACGCCACCCGGTGGAGCTGTTCGGCGGAGTCCGCTTCCCCGCGGTCGGCGACCTGCCGTACCTGTTGACCCTCGGAGGCCACGGCTTCTACTGGTTCCGGCTCCGCAAGGACGCCGTCTGACCGAGCCCCCCGGGCGGGACGGTTTCCACCGCCCCGCCCGGGGCACGCATCAGTAACACCCCGACGATCCGGGGAAAGGACGCTACGCCATGCCGGAAGCCGTCACACGTACCGTCACGAGCCCGCCGGGCCTCCTAGCGTCTCTCGATCCACTTCTGCGGGACTGGCTGCCACGGCAGCGCTGGTTCGCCGGCAAGGGTCGCCCGGTCACCGGGTTCTCGCTGGTCGCCGCCACCGAGCTGCTCCCCGCCGACTCCCGTCTCGGCCTCCACCACGTGCTGGTCCGCGCCCACCAGCAGTCCGCCCCGGCCGCGGGCGCGCCCGAGGAACCCGGCGACTGCTACCAGCTGCTCATAGGCACGCGCGAGGCGCTGCCGCCCCGGCTGGCGCCCGCACTGATCGGACACGTGACCGAGGGCCCGTCGGCAGGCCGCACCGCCTACGACGCCCTGTACGACACCCGGCCCGCCGAGGTGCTCCTGGAGGCGATGCGCACCGGGGCCCGTATCGGCGGGCTCCGCTTCGAGCGGGAGGAGGACCGGGAGATACGCGCCGGCCTGGTGCCGCGGCTGATGACCGCCGAGCAGTCGAACTCGTCGGTCGTGTTTGGAGATACGTTCATTCTCAAGGTGCTGCGCCGGATCGTGCCCGGCGTCAACCCCGACCTGGAGCTGCCGCTGGCGCTGGCCCGCGAGGGCAGCGCCCGGGTGCCCGCCCCGGCGGGCTGGATGACGGCCGACCTGGAGGGCCGGACCTGGGTGCTGGGTGTGCTCCAGCCGTACCTGCAGGGCGCGACCGACGGCTGGGAGCTGGCGCTGCGCGAACTGGCCAAGGGCGAGGACTTCGCCGCCGAGGCGCGGGCGCTCGGCCGGGCCACCGCCGAGGTGCACACCGCGCTGGCCCGCGCACTGCCGACCGTCACCCTCGGCCACGCCCAGGTGCGGCAGCTCGCCGACGGCATGATCGCGCGGCTGGAGGAGGCCGCACGGGCGGTGCCCCTGCTGCGGCCGTACGCGCCCGCTCTGCGCACCGCCTTCACCGCGCTGGGCGACCTGGCGGCCGAGGGCCGCACCTGGACCGCGCAGCGCGTCCACGGCGACCTGCACCTCGGCCAGTGCCTGCGCTCGCCCACCGGACGGTGGTCGCTGATCGACTTCGAGGGGGAGCCCGCGAAACCGCTGGCCGAGCGGCGGCTGCCGCAGCCGACGGTGCGGGACGTCGCCGGGATGCTGCGCTCCTTCGACTACGCGGAGCACTCGGCCGAGGCCCCGGTACCGGGGTGGGCCGCGGGCTGCCGGGCGGCCTACTGCACCGGGTACGCGGAGGCCGGCGGCGCCGACCCGCGCACCGATCCGGTGCTGCTGCGCGCCTACGAGACCGACAAGGCGGTCTACGAGGTCCTGTACGAGGCCCGGCACCGTCCCGACTGGCTCCCGGTGCCGCTGACCGCGGTCCGCCGCCTGTCGGCACCCGAACCGGCCTGACGCCCCCGCTGTTGCTCCCACTCGCCCAGGAGGCTCCCCCCGTGACCCCCCGCCCCTCGTCCAGCGGTCCCGACCCGAAGAAGACGGCCGCCAAGCAGGCGGCCGAGAAGAAGACGACCGGCAAGCAGGCCGCCGCGAAGAAGGCGCCCTCGAAGAAGACCGCCAAGACGACCGAGGGGGCCGGGACGGCGAAGGCCGGCGTGAAGAAGACCGCGACGAAGAAGAGCGCCACGAAGAAGGCCCCGGCGGACAAGGCCGTGACGAAGACAGCCGTGACGAAGAAGGCCGCCGCCAAGAAGCCGTCCGCCAGGAAGTCCGCCGCGAAGAAGCCCGCCGCCCGGAAGGTCACCGCTCCCGCCGTCGAGATCGCCGTCTCCCCCTCCCTGGACGCCGGCGACCGGGAGCGGCTGCTGGCCGGCACGCACCACGACCCCCACTCCGTGCTCGGCGCCCACCGGGTGCCCGGCGGGGTCGCCTTCCGGGCCCTGCGGCCGTACGCCCGCGAGGTGACCGTCCTCTCCGGCGACCTGCGCGTCGGCCTGCACGACGACGGGGACGGCTTCTTCTCCGGGCTGCTGCCCCTGCGGGAGGTCCCCCTGCACCGGCTGCGCGTGGCGTACGAGGAGACGGTGCAGGAGGTCGAGGACCCGTACCGCTTCCTGCCCACGCTGGGCGAGCTGGACCTGCACCTGATCGGCGAGGGCCGGCACGAGCAGCTGTGGCAGGCGCTCGGCGCGCACCCGATGACGCACGACGGCGTCGCGGGCACCCGCTTCACGGTGTGGGCCCCGAACGCGCGCGGGGTCCGGGTGGCCGGCGGCTTCAACTTCTGGGACGGCACCGGCCACCCCATGCGGTCGCTCGGCGCCACCGGCGTGTGGGAGCTGTTCCTGCCCGGTGTCGGCGCGGGCGAGCTGTACAAGTTCGAGATCACCCGCGCCGACGGCTCGCGCACCTTCCGCGCCGATCCGCTGGCCCGCGCCACGGAGGTCCCGCCGGCCACCTCCTCCGTCGTCCACGCCTCGCACTACACGTGGGGCGACGAGGAGTGGCTGGCCCGCCGCGCCGACGCGCCCGCGCACGAGGCCCCGATGTCGGTGTACGAGGTCCACCTGGCCTCCTGGCGGCCGGGGCTGACGTACCGGGAGCTGGCCGAACAGCTCCCCGCGTACGTCGCCGACCTCGGCTTCACGCACGTCGAGCTGATGCCGGTCGCCGAGCACCCCTTCGGCGGCTCCTGGGGCTACCAGGTCACCGGCTTCTACGCGCCCACCGCCCGGCTCGGCGAGCCCGACGACTTCAAGTACCTGGTCGACCGGCTGCACCAGGCCGGCATCGGTGTCCTGATGGACTGGGTGCCGGCGCACTTCCCCCGCGACGACTGGGCACTGGCCGAGTTCGACGGGCGCCCGCTGTACGAGCACTCCGACCCGCTGCGGGCCGCGCACCCGGACTGGGGGACGCTGGAGTTCGACTTCGGGCGGCGCGAGGTGCGCAACTTCCTCGTGGCGAACGCCGTGTACTGGTGCGAGGAGTTCCACATCGACGGGCTGCGGGTCGACGCGGTCGCCTCGATGCTCTACCTGGACTACTCGCGCGAGCCGGGGCAGTGGACGCCCAACGAGCGCGGCGGCCGGGAGAACCTGGACGCGGTGGCCTTCCTCCAGGAGATGAACGCCACCGTGTACCGGCGGGTGCCGGGCGTGGTGACCGTCGCCGAGGAGTCGACGGCCTGGGACGGGGTCACCCGGGCCACCCACCACAAGGGGCCGAGCGGCTTCGGCGGGCTCGGGTTCGGGCTGAAGTGGAACATGGGCTGGATGCACGACTCGCTCCAGTACATGGGCCACGAGCCGGTGCACCGCAGGTACCACCACGGGGAGATGACCTTCTCCATGGTGTACGCGTACAGCGAGAACTACGTGCTGCCGATATCCCACGACGAGGTCGTGCACGGCAAGCGGTCGCTGGTGTCGAAGATGCCCGGCGACTGGTGGCAGCAGCGCGCCAACGAGCGGGCGTACCTGGCCTTCATGTGGGCCCACCCCGGCAAGCAGCTGCTCTTCATGGGGCAGGAGTTCGCGCAGGGCGCCGAGTGGTCCGAGGCGCACGGCCCCGACTGGTGGCTCCTCGACCCGGAGTACGGGGCGGCGGCGGACCACCGGGGCGTGCGGGACCTGGTGCGGGACCTGAACACCGTCTACCGGACCACACCCGCGCTGTGGCGGCTCGACACCCACCCGTCCGGGTTCGCCTGGGTGGTCGGGGACGCCGCAGAGGACAACGTGCTCGCGTTCCTGCGGCTGGACGCCGACGGCACCCCGCTGCTCGCCGTGTCGAACTTCGCCCCGGTCGTCCGCGCCGACTACCGCCTCGGCGTCCCGGACGACATCCCCGCCTGGCACGAGGTGCTCAACACCGACGCCGCGCGCTACGGCGGCGGCGACGTGGGCAACCCGGACCCGGTCAAGCCGGAGCCGCAGGGCTGGCACGGCCGGCCGGCGAGCGTGCGGCTGACCCTGCCGCCGCTGGCGACGGTGTGGCTGCGTCCGGCGTGACGCCGCGTCCCCGGCCGCCGGCGGCGGCCGGGGACCCCTTCCCCCGGGTCGAGGCCCTCCCCTCGGGCCCCGGGCAGGTCAGGAGCCGAAGCCGCCGACCACGTCACTCATCGGGTAGCTGTACAACTCCCGGTCGCAGGCATTGCACTTGCTCGGCGCGTGCTCGCTCAGCGACCACAGGCGGGGGGCGAATCCGTCACCCCTGCCGTGGGCCAGGTACAGATCCTCCGGTCCGATCGAACTCTGCAGCGCCTTGGGATTGCCGGCCAACCGATCCCCGTCGACGGTGGCCTGGAGCAGGCGGCCGTTGTCGTAGGCGTTGCTGCGGTGGAAGTACCACTTTCCCTCGTACCGCATCGCGCCCTGGATCTTGTGCCACAGCTGCTCGTCGCCGAACGAGCCGCCGGTGGGCAGCCCGTACGCCTTGTCGGCGTCGGCGACCTTGCCGGACGCGCCCTCGACGGCCGCGGTGAGCGCGTCCATGGGGTAGGTGGCCACGCGGCCGTTGCTGTCTCCGCCCTTGGCGTTGCAGTACTCGCCCAGCACCAAGTGGTCGGTGTCGGTGCGGTCGAGGGAGACGTACGAAGCCTTGGGGCGCCCGGTCTTGTAGCACTGGTTCTCGGAGGTGTCACCGCCGTTGCGGGCCGTCGTGAACTTCAGCGTCGCGACCTGCGGCATGACGTAGCGGTAGCCGTAGGCGTACCAGACGTTGCTCTGCCGTCCGATCCGCTTCTTGTCCGTCAGGTCGCTGGGCAGGCCGTCCTGCATCTCGTCCTCGGTGCCGGAGTCGTTGTCCGGGTTGAGGTCCATGATCTTGCGCAGATCGAAGACGCGCATGCCGTTCGCGGTGTCGGCGACGTAGAGGTAGTTGCCGTACCAGACCATGCCACCGGCATGGATGCCGTTCTGCGCGTCGCAGTCCTCGGTCACGACGTCGTTGCACAGCCCTTCACGCGCGTGCAGCGCGTCGAAGGATATGTGGTCGTAGGCGTTGACGTAGGGCCAGACCAGCAGGACGTGCCGGTACTTCTTGGTGGCCTGGTTGAAGAAGGTGACGCGGACGCCCTTCTCGTTGCAGGCGTCGGACGCGCTCGCCTTCACACAGTTGCCCCGGCCGGCGACGTAGTCGCTGCGCCCGGGGTTTGCGGCGTCGTACGAACCGACCGCGATCGGCTCGGCGTTCGAGGTGCCCCAGTCCTCGTCCTCCTGCGCGTCGGAGACGCCGGTGATCGCCTGGGGGATCCACTCCGAGGAGATCAGGTCGTCGCTCTGCCAGCACACCCGGTCACCAGGGGGCAGGTCGGAGCCGTAGACGTCGCTGGCACCGCAGTCCGCGGCGCCGCGCCCCGAGGAGCGGTTGGCCTGCTCCATCAGTTCGGTCAGGCCCTGCTTGGGCAGTGCCGCGTCCAGTTGGTCCACGCGTCCGGTCAGGCTGGAGCCGGCTTCGAGCCGGAAGTCGCCCGGGCGGCCCGGGACCGGATCGGCCGGGGCGGCGGTGGCGGCCGGCGGGCTGTCGGGGCCGACGGTGTCGTCCTGTTCGCCCTCGTGCTCGTCGGCGAAGCCGTCGTCGGGCATGCCTTCGTGCGTCGGCACGGGGTCGTCGGCCGCCGGGGCGGCCACTGGATGACCGGCCGGGAGGACCACGGACAGCAGCGCTCCGGCCAGCGCGGTGCCGACGGCCACGCGCAGGCGGGGTAGTGCTCGCCTCATTCGAAAGCCTTTCGTGAGTCGCGCCCAAGAGGCAGGATCCGACGAGTCTTGACGTCTTTGGCAGGTACACCAATACATTCGGGCAGAGGCGAATCCTCGGCGCGCCGGATCGGCCACCGTGACCCAGGCATGACAAAATAGCCCCAAGGGAAACAAACAAGTGCGCGACCACTCGACGCATCTGCCACGGGGAACAATGCCGACGCGCCTGCACTTCGACGAGACCGACTACCTCAACTGCCGGTTCGCCCACTCCGCGCTGTGGGAGACCCAGGCGGCGGCCCACGTGCTCAATCGGCCGGACCGCCAGGCCTATCAGCGGCCGTGGCTGCGGCGCACCCACCGACAGGCGGCGGCCATGGACCTGACGCCGCTGCGGCTGCTGATGCCGCAGCGCGGACCGACACCCGGCTGGCTGTGCCCGCCCCCGGCCGCCCCGGCGGCCACCTTCGAAGAGGAGATCGCCCAGGTGCGGGCGACCGATCCGCTCTTCGCGCGTGAGGAAACCCTGCGTTCGCTGCAGGCCGCCCCGCGCGCCCTCGCCGCCGCCCGCGACCGGGGCTGGCTGCGCGACCCCGCCGTCATGCTCCGCGAGGTCTCCGACGTACTGGAGCAGATCTGGACCCGCCTCGTCCAACCCGAGTGGCCCCGGATGCGCGCCCTGCTGGAGGCCGACATCACCTTCCGCACCAGGCGGCTCGCCGAACACGGGCTCGGTGAGCTGCTCCCGGAGATCAGCCCCCTCTGCACCTGGCGGGCCGGGACCCTCACCGTCCGGGACCACACCGACCACGAGCGGCACCTGGGCGGGCGGGGCCTGGTGCTCATGCCCAGCGTCTTCATCTGGCCCCACGTGATCGGGACGTTCAAGGCGCCCTGGCAGCCCGCGCTGGTCTACCCCACACGCGGCATCGTCGACCTGTGGACCGAACCGGTGGCACCCACCGGGATCACCCTCACGCGGCTGCTGGGGCGCGGACGGGCCGCCATACTCGCCTCGCTCGTCGTCCCCGCCACCACGACCGGCCTCGCCCGGCAGCTGGACCTCGCGCCGTCCTCCGTCTCCTCGCATCTCACCGTGCTGCGCGAGGCCGGGCTGCTCAGCGCCCGCCGGCAGGGCCGCCAAGTCCTGTACGAACGCACCGGACTGGGCGACGCGCTGGCGGCGGGCGGCTGAGGACCGGGAGCCGAATGCGCGGTCGCCTATGCGGCCGCGTCCACCAGCCCCTTCGGCAGCGGCCCGGTGTGCAGGACGCCGAGCCGCTGGGTGGCGCGGGTGAGGGCCACGTAGAGGTCGCTGGTGCCGTAGCGGCCCGGCTCGACGACGAGGACGGAGTCGAACTCCAGGCCCTTGGACTGGCGCGGGTCGAGCAGGACGACCGTCCGCGTCAGGTCCGGCTCGGCACCCGGCGTCACCCCGTCCAGCCGGGCGGCCAGGACCCGGTGCAGCTCGCGCGGGGCGATGACGGCGAGGCGCCCCTCCTCGGGGGTCAGCTCCCGGACGGCCTCGGCGACGGCGGCCGGGAGGTCTCCGGTGGCACGGACCCAGGGGCGTACGCCCGTGGAGCGCACCGAACTCGGCGGCGCGAACTCCGGGTCCTCGGCCCGCACGACGGCCGCCGCCACGTCCATGATCTCGGCCGGGGTGCGGTAGTTGACGCCCAGCCGGGTGTGCTCCCAGCGGTCCTCGACGTACGGGGCGAGGATCTTCGACCAGGAACCGACCCCGGCCGCCTCCGCGGTCTGCGCCGGGTCGCCGACCAGGGTCATGGAGCGGGTCGGGCAGCGCCGCATCAGCAGCCGCCACGCCATCGGCGACAGCTCCTGCGCCTCGTCGACGATGATGTGCCCGAACGCCCAGGTGCGGTCGGCCGCCGCGCGTTCGGCGGCGCTGCGGTGGTCGTCCTCCTCCTGGCGCTCGGCGAACCGCTCGGCGTCGATGATGTCGTGCGCGGACAGGACCTCGGCGTCGTCCTCGTGCTTGTCCTCGAACTCGTAGGTCCGGGACGCGTACGACACGTCCAGCACGCCCTGCGCGTAGGCGATCTGCTCCGCCCGCTCGCGCTCGGCGCGGGAGCGGGCCACCCGGTCGTCCACGCCGAGCAGTTCCGCGGCCTCGTCCAGCAGCGGCACGTCGGCGACGGTCCAGTGCCGGGTGACCGGGCGGCGGACGGCGGCCGCGTCCTCGGCGGACAGGAACGGCTCGGGAGCGGCGAGGAAGTCGGCGACCAGGCGGCGCGGGGTCAGGCGCGGCCACAGCTGGTCGACGGCGGACCAGACCTCGGGGTTCTCGGCGAGTTCGTCGCGGATCTGGGTGATGTCGCTGGGGTCGAGGAGGTTGGAGCCGTCGTAGGGGTCGGTGCCGATGCGTTCGGCGACCATGTCGGTGAGGGTGTTGAGGATGTGGCCCTCGAAGTGCTCGCGGGCCGCGTTGTGCGGCAGCCGCGCGGCGCGGGTGCGCTCACGGGCCACGTTCACCAGGTCGTCGTCGAGCATCAGGATCTCGCGGTCGTGCTCGATCGCGATCACCGGGTCGGGCAGCGCCTGCCGGTCCCGGACCACCTCGGCGAGCACGTCGGCCATGTCCGCGCGGCCCTTCACCGCCGCCGCCCGGGGGGTGTCCGTCGCCGTGGCCCGCACGCCCGGGTACAGCTCGCCGACCGTCGACAGCAGGACGCCGGTCTCGCCCAGGGAGGGCAGCACCTCTCCGATGTAGCCGAGGAAGGCGGGGTTGGGGCCGACGATGAGGACGGCGCGCTTGGCGAGCAGTTCGCGGTGCTCGTAGAGCAGGTAGGCCGCCCGGTGCAGGGCGACGGCGGTCTTGCCGGTGCCGGGGCCGCCCTCGACGACCAGCACGCCCCGGTGCGGGGCGCGGATGATGCGGTCCTGGTCGGCCTGGATGGTCTGCACGATGTCGCCCATGCGGCCGGTGCGCGCGGAGTTCAGCGCCGCGAGCAGCACGGCGTCGCCGGACGGGTCCTCGTGACCGGTCCGCGTCTGGTCGCCGAGGTCCAGGATCTCGTCGTGCAGGGCGGCGACCCGACGGCCCTCGGTGGCGAGGTGCCGGCGGCGGCGCAGGCCCATCGGGGTGTGGCCGGTCGCCAGGTAGAAGGGGCGGGCGACGTCGGCCCGCCAGTCGATCAGGACCGGCGTGCGCTCGGCGTCGTCGGCGCGCAGCCCGATACGGCCGATGTGGTGGACGTCCCCGGAGGCGAGGTCGATCCGGCCGAAGCAGAGGGAGCCGTCCACCGCGTTGAGCGCGGCGAGCAGGCCGGAGCGCTCGGCCACCAGGATGTCCCGCTCCAGCCTGGCCTGCTGGGGGGTGTTGCCCTGCGCGAGTGCGTCCGTGACCGAGACCTCGGTGTCGCCGCGCAGCGCGTCCACGCGCGCGTAGAGTCCGTCGACGAATTCCTGCTCGTGTCGCAATTCATCGTCCGGAAATTCGGTGTTTGACAATTCCACTCCCGCCCGGATATACTGTGCTCACTGAACTTCTTCATGACCTCATTTCCTTGAAGTCATGAATCCCCGAATATACGCAGAGAAATCCCCCGAGCGCAATTGCTCGGGGGATTTCTCGTAGGGCGTGCGGGTCAGAGCACGTCGGCCAGCTCCGCCAGGAGCCGCCGCTTGGGCCGCGAGCCCACCATCGACTTCACCGGCTCACCCCCGCGGAACACCATGAAGGTCGGCATCGACAGCACCTTGTAGGCGTTCGTCGTCGCCGGATTCCGGTCCACGTTCAGCTGCACCACGCGCAGCCGGTCGCCCTCCTCCTCGGCCAGGGCGCTGAGCACCGGCGCCATCTGCCGGCACGGCGGGCACCAGTCCGCGGCGAACTCCACCAGAACCGGCAGCTCACTGCCCAGCACCTCGCTGCCGAACTCCGCGTCCGTCACCTCGGGCACCCCGTTGCTCGTCATGCGTGTCCTCCCAGTTCGCACTTGGGCTCCGGGCCCCCCGGAACCGCCGCCTCGGCCCGCGCCAGCTGGGCGCCGACCTGCGCCCGCACCGACGTGAGCTCCTCGATCAGCGCGTCCAGCTGCGCCAGCTTGCGCCGGTAGACCACGAGGGACGCCGGGCACGAGTCGCCCTCGGGGTGCCCGGCGCGCAGGCACTCCACGAACGGCCGGGTCTCCTCCAGGTCGAACCCGAAGTCCTGGAGCGTCCTGATCTGCCGCAGCAGCCTCAGGTCGTCCTCGTCGTACGTCCGGTAACCGTTGCCGGTGCGTCGCGCGGGCAGCAGCCCGCGCGACTCGTAGTACCGCAGCGTCCGCGTCGTGGTCCCGGCCCGCGCGGCCAGCTCGCCGATTCGCATGGCACGAACGTAGGCGTTGACCCGGACGTCAAGGCAAGAGGCCCGGCGCCGGG
Organism: Streptomyces sp. WAC 04229; assembly: GCF_003947455.1. Taxonomy (GTDB): domain Bacteria; phylum Actinomycetota; class Actinomycetes; order Streptomycetales; family Streptomycetaceae; genus Streptomyces. The sequence goes on from NZ_QHJH01000189.1 coordinate 10,429, forward strand.
GGGCGCGGGGCCTCTTGCGGGAGGGGGACCGAGCGGCTTGCTGGAGGGACCGGGCGGCTGAGCAACGGGGGGAGCACCTCAGCCGCCCGGAGGGTGCGGGCCGGGCCTCGGGTCAGGCCCGCGCCAGCTCCTTCTCGCCGCCCTGCTCGGGCAGGTCCGGTGCCTCGTCGGCGCCGTCTGCGCCGTGGTGGTCGTCCAGCAGTGTCTTCTCGTCGAAGGGGGCCCGGCCGGCGAGCACCTCGTTCACCCGGTCCTTGTCGATCTCCTTGGTCCAGGTGCCGATCAGGACCGTGGCCACCGCGTTGCCGCCGAAGTTGGTCAGGGCGCGGGCCTCGCTCATGAAGCGGTCGATGCCGACGATCAGGCCGATGCCGTCCACCAGGGCGGGCTTGTGCGACTGGAGACCGCCGGCCAGCGTGGCGAGACCGGCTCCCGAGACACCGGCGGCGCCCTTGGAGGCCACCAGCAGGAAGAGCAGCAGCGGGATCTGCTCGCCGATGGACATCGGCGTACCCATGGCGTCGGCGATGAACAGCGAGGCCATGGTCATGTAGATCATGGTGCCGTCGAGGTTGAAGGAGTAGCCGGTCGGGACGGTGATGCCGACCACCGGCTTGCTGACGCCCAGGTGCTCCATCTTGGCGATCAGGCGCGGCAGCGCCGACTCCGAGGAGGAGGTGGACAGGATCAGCAGGAACTCGCGGCCCAGGTACTTGAAGAGCGAGAGGACGTTCACCCCGGCGACCAGGCGCAGCATCGCGCCCAGCACGAGGAAGAGGAAGAGGAAGCAGGTCACGTAGAAGCCGAGCATCAGCACGGCCAGGCTCTTCAGCGCGTCGACGCCGGCCGATCCGGTGACGGCCGCGATGGCACCGAAGGCGCCGACCGGGGCGGCCCACATGATCATGGCCAGGACGCGGAAGACCAGTCGCTGGATGTGCTCGATGCCGCGCAGGACGGGCTGTCCGGCGGACCCCATGGCCTGCAGGGCGAAGCCGCACAGCAGGGCGATCAGCAGGGTCTGCAGGACCTCGCCGGCGGTGAACGCGGAGACGATGGTGGTCGGGATGATGCCCATCAGGAAGTCGACGGTGCCCTTGGCCTCCGCGTCGACCTGCGCCTGGCCGGTCTCCTTGACGGCGTCGGTCACCGCGAGGCCCGTGCCCGGGTCCAGGATGTTGCCGACGATCAGGCCGATGGCGAGCGCCACCAGCGACATCACCAGGAAGTAGACCAGGGCGATCCCGCCGACCGCGCCGACCTTGGCGGCCTTGCGCACCGATCCGATGCCCAGCACGATCGTGCAGAAGATGATCGGCGAGATCATCATCTTGATCAGGTTCACGAAGCCGGTGCCCAGGGGCTTCAGCTCGGTGGCGAAGTCCGGAGCGATCAGACCCACCGCGATACCGAGGGCGACCGCGATGATCACCGCGATGTAGAGATAGTGCGTGCGGTCCCGCTTGGCTTTGGGTGCGGCAGGTGCCGTAGCGGCTTTGCTGGTCACGGCGGCCCTCCTTGACGACGTCGTCGGCATCACCGGCGTGCGGCTCACGTCCGGGGGTTTGTATCGGGGATGCGGTGACTATCTCCCGGCGTGTGAGGGCGGTCACCCTTGCGTTCATTGAGTTCACAATCCGGCCAGGAGGGAGACTGGCCGCATGCACCTCCACGTCCCGAGACCCCGAAGCCTGGCCGGGCAGCTCTTCGCCATGCAGGCCGTGCTGATAGCGGTCGTCGTGGTCGGGTACGCGCTGTTCAGCTGGATCAGCGACCGGGGGCAGGCCGAGGACGCGGCCGGGCGGCAGGCCAGGGCGGTGTCGCTGGCCATCGCGGACTCGCCGTCCGTGGTGGCGGCGATCGGCACGCCGGATCCGACGGCGCGGCTCCAGCCTTACGCGGTGCGGGTCATGCGGGACACGGACGTGGACTTCGTGACGATCATGGATCCGTACGGCATCCGCTGGACCCATCCCGACCCGGCGCAAATCGGCCACCCCTTCCAGGGGCACATCGAGCGCGCGCAGCGGGGCGAGACCTTCACCGAGACCTATACGGGCACGCTCGGGCCCTCGGTGCGGGCGGTCACGCCGGTCCTGGACGGGGACCGGGTGGTCGGACTGGTCAGCGCCGGGATCAAGGTCGAGGAGATCAGCAAGCGGGCGCAGGAACAGCTCACCGCCCTGACGGGGGTGGCGGCCGGGGCGCTGCTGCTCGGCGCGGTCGGCACGTACGTGATCAACGCCCGGCTGCGCCGGCACACGCACGGCATGAACGCGGACGAGCTGAGCCGGATGCACGACTACCATCAGGCCGCGCTGCACGCGGTGCGCGAGGGGCTGCTGATGCTGGACGGGCAGTACCGGGTCGCGCTGATCAACGACGGTGGACGGGAGCTGCTGGGCGTGACCGGTGACGTGGTGGGCGCCTCGGTGGCGGAGCTCGGGCTGCCGGCGCAGCTGACGGGGGCGCTGCTGGCGTCGGAGCCCCGGGTGGACGAGGTGCACCTGGCGGCCGAGCGGGTGCTGGTCGTCAACACCTCGCCGGTCTCCGGCGGTGAGCGGCGGGGCACGGTGGTGACGCTGCGGGACGTGACCGAGCTGCAGTCGCTGACGGGTGAGCTGGACTCCGAGCGCGGGTTCACGCAGGCGCTGCGCTCGCAGGCGCACGAGGCCGCGAACCGGCTGCACACCGTCGTCTCGCTGATCGAGCTGGGGCGCGCGGAGGAGGCCGTGGAGTTCGCGACGGCCGAGCTGGAGCTGGCGCAGGCGCTCACCGACCAGGTGGTGGCGGCGGTCGGCGAGCCGGTGCTGGCGGCGCTGCTGCTGGGCAAGACGGCGCAGGCGAACGAGCGGGGAGTGGAGCTGGTGGTGTCGCGGGAGAGCCGGCTGGACGACGGTCTGCTGCCGCCGTCGCTGCCCGCCAGGGACCTGGTGACGATCCTGGGCAACCTGGTGGACAACGCGGTGGACGCGGCGCAGGGCGCGGTGCCCTCGCGGGTGACGGTGGCGGCGTACACCGAGGCGGCGGGGGACGGTTCCGGGCTGGTGATGCGGGTGTCGGACACGGGGGCCGGGGTCGATCCCGCCCATGCCGACCTGGTCTTCCAGCGGGGCTTCTCCACGAAGCCGTCCGGTGAGGGCGGCCGGGGCCTGGGCCTGGCTCTGGTCCGCCAGGCGGTGCGACGGCACGGCGGCACCCTCACGGTCGCGGAGGCCGAGGGCGGCGGCGCCCGCTTCGAGGCGCGGCTGCCGCTGGGCGATGCCGGGAGCGGCACGGCGGCGCCGGCCGCCGTGGCGGGCAGACCGGACTCGGGAGGCTCCGCATGACCGAGGAGCAGCCCATCCGCGTCCTGGTCGTCGAGGACGACCCGGTCGCCGCCGACGCGCACGTGATGTACGTCGGCCGGGTCCCCGGGTTCACGGCCGTCGGCAAGGCGCACACCGGGGCGGAGGCGCGGCGCCTGCTGGACCGTACGCCGGTGGACCTGCTCCTGCTGGACCTGCACCTGCCGGACGTGCACGGGCTGCAGCTGGCCCGTTCGCTGCGGGCGGCCGGACATCACACCGACGTGATAGCGGTGACGTCGGCGCGGGACCTGACGGTCGTGCGGGAGGGCGTGTCGCTGGGCGTCGTCCAGTACGTGCTGAAGCCGTTCACCTTCGCCACCCTGCGGGACCGGCTGGTGCGGTACGCGGAGTTCCGGGGCACCGCCGGCGAGGCGAGCGGCCAGGACGGGGGTGGCCCGCGCCCGGCCCCCCCTCGTCTCTT
>NZ_QHJH01000018.1 GCF_003947455.1 Streptomyces sp. WAC 04229
CCCCCGCACTCTCCCGGAGAGGTCCCCATGCGAACGCCACCGCCCCAAGTCCGCGCCTTACGCAGCCTCTTGTCGGCCCTGATCGCGACGATCGTGAGCTTCGCGGCCGTCGCGGCCCTGGTGGCCGCGGCGCCGCCGGCCCAGGCGGACACCACGATCTGCGAACCCTTCGGAACGACGACGATCCAGGGACGGTACGTCGTCCAGAACAACCGCTGGGGCTCCAGCGCCACCCAGTGCGTCACCGCGACCGACAGCGGTTTCCGGGTCGCCCAGGCCGACGGCTCGGTGCCGACCAACGGGGCACCGAAGTCGTACCCGTCGGTCTTCAACGGGTGCCACTACACCACCTGTTCGCCGGGCACCAGCCTGCCCGCCCGGCTGAACACCGTGTCCAGCGCGCCGTCCAGCATCTCGTACGGCTTCGTCGGCGACGCCGTCTACAACGCCTCCTACGACATATGGCTGGACCCCACGCCCCGGACCGACGGCGTCAACCAGACCGAGATCATGATCTGGTTCAACCGGGTGGGACCGATCCAGCCCATCGGCTCCCCGGTCGGCACGGCCACCGTGGGTGGCCGGACCTGGGAAGTGTGGAGCGGCGGCAACGGCTCCAACGACGTGCTGTCCTTCGTTGCCCCGTCGGCGATCAGCAGCTGGAGCTTCGACGTCATGGACTTCGTCCGGGCGACCGTCGCACGCGGTCTCGCCGGGAACGACTGGTACCTGACGAGCGTTCAGGCGGGCTTCGAGCCCTGGCAGAACGGCGCGGGCCTGGCCGTGAACTCCTTCTCCTCCACCGTGCAGACCGGTACCGGCCCCGGCCCGGACCCCGACCCCGGCGAGCCGGGCGAGGCGGCCTGCGAGGTGTCGTACGGCACGAACGTCTGGCAGAACGGCTTCACCGCGGACGTCACCGTCACCAACACCGGAACGGCGCCCGTCGACGGCTGGCGGCTCGCCTTCACCCTGCCCTCCGGCCAGCGGATCACCAACGCCTGGAACGCCTCGGTCACCCCGTCCTCGGGCACGGTCACGGCCACCGGCGTGGCACACAACGCCCGGATCGCTCCCGGCGGCAGCCTGTCGTTCGGCTTCCAGGGCGCACACGGCGGGACGTTCGCCGAGCCGGACGACTTCCGCCTGAACGACGCCGCCTGCACCACGGCGTAAGCACTCCCCCGCCCGTCCGGTCGAAGCCCGCCCCCGGACGGGCGGGGGCTCCACCTTCCCGCCTCCTCTCCCCCAGACCTCGCTCGCTTGATTGTCATGAACTGATCATGAAAACCCGGTGGAATCAGGAGACCCCATGGCTCGACGCAGCAGACTCCTCTCCCTCGCGGCGGTGCTGGCCACCCTGCTCAGCGCGCTCGGCGTGACCCTCCTGCTCGGGCAGGGACGCGCCGAGGCGCACGGCGTGGCGATGATGCCCGGCTCCCGCACCTACCTCTGCCAACTGGACGCCAAGACCGGCACGGGCGCCCTCGACCCGACGAACCCGGCCTGCCGGGCCGCCCTCGACGAGAGTGGCGGGACGGCGCTGTACAACTGGTTCGCCGTACTCGACTCCAACGCGGGCGGACGCGGCGCGGGTTACGTGCCGGACGGCACCCTGTGCAGCGCCGGTGACCGTTCCCCGTACGACTTCTCCGCCTACAACGCGGCCCGCGCGGACTGGCCCCGGACGCACCTGACGTCCGGCAAGACGATCAAGGTGCAGTACAGCAACTGGGCGGCCCACCCCGGTGACTTCCGGGTCTACCTGACCAAGCCGGGCTGGTCACCCACGTCCGAGCTGGGCTGGGACGACCTGGAGCTGATCGAGACGGTGACCAATCCGCCGCAGCAGGGCTCGCCGGGTACCGACGGCGGCCACTACTTCTGGGATCTCGCGCTGCCCTCGGGCCGCTCGGGCGACGCGCTGATCTTCATGCAGTGGGTGCGTTCGGACAGCCAGGAGAACTTCTTCTCCTGCTCGGACGTCGTCTTCGACGGCGGCAACGGCGAGGTGACCGGCATCCGCGGTTCGGGCAGCACCCCGGGCCCGGACCCGACGCCCACACCGACCCCGACGACACCGCCCACGCACTCCGGTTCCTGCATGGCGGTCTACACCGTGGAGAACTCCTGGAGCGGGGGCTTCCAAGGCTCCGTGGAGGTGATGAACCACAGCAGCGAGCCCCTCAACGGCTGGGCGGTGCAGTGGCGGCCGGGCAGCGGGACGACGCTGGGCGGGGTGTGGAACGGTTCGGTGTCCAGGGGCGGCGACGGCACGGTGACGGTCCGGAACGTGGACCACAACCGCGTCATCCCACCGGATTCCAGCGTGACCTTCGGCTTCACGGCCACGTCCACGGGCAACGACTTCCCCGCGGGGACGATCGGCTGCGTCGCGCCCTGACCCCTTTCGAGTGAGGCCGGCGGCGCCCCGCCCCGGGCCCCGCCGACCTCACGTACCGGTTACGAATCGCTCAACCTCTGGTTGCGAAGCGGTGATCGGGCGACGATGGGGGCATGACTCCGGCCCAGCACGCCTTTGAGCGGCTGCAAGCCTGGCCCGACCTCACCGCGGGTTCGGCCAGTTGTGGAACCGGACGGGCACTGTGCTCCGTCCGCTCCGAGATCGTCCACTTCCATTCGGACCGGGACGTGGACCTCCACCTCACCCACCGGGCCATCCAGCGCTTCCAGTACGACCTCAGCGGCTCCAGCGCCATCCGGCTGGTCGCCGGCTCACGCTGGGTGACCGTGCACCTGGACTGCGACGCCGACGTCGACCTGTTGCTGAGCCTGGTGAGCATCGCGCTCAAGGCCCACCAGTCCCGTCCGGCCGGCGACCCGCCCTCGGGGTGCAACTTCCGCCGGGTCACGGTACTGCCCCGCACGGTGGCCGGAGAGGTCTGACGGACGCCGACGGCGGTGCGCCCGCCGTGGGGACACCGCCGTGACCCGATGTCAGTGGTCCGCCGGGCCCTCCTGGGCGCGCCGGACACCGACCGCGGCGAGCACCGCGCCGAGCACGCACAGGACGCCGGTGACGGCCACGGCCAGGTGGACGCCGTTCATGAACGCCTGCCCGCTGCCCTCCACCACGGCGGCCCGCAGACCGGCCGGCAGGTCGCCGGAGACGGGTGCCACACCCATCGCCACGGCGTCCTCGGCCTCCCGCAACCCGTGGGCCACGGCGGCCGGCACGCCCGCGCCGGTCAGCTCCCCGGTGAGCGTGGCGCCGACCCTCGCGCTGATCAGCGAGACCAGGACGGACGTACCGAGCGCCCCGCCGATCTGCAGGGTGGTCGCCTGGAGGCCGCCGGCCACACCGGCGTACCGGACGGGGGCGTTGCCCACGATGGCGTCCGAGGAGGCCGACATCACCATGCCGACGCCGAGGCCGAGCGCGATGAACGGCGGCCACATCGTGGCGTAGGCGGAGTCGGTCTGCCAGGTGAGCATGCCGAAGCAGGATGCCGCCTGGAGCAGCATGCCCGCCGGCATGGTCAGCCGCGGTCCGAAGCGCTGGGTCAGGGCGGCGCCCAGCGGTGAGGCGACCAGCGAGGCGAGACTGAGCGGAAGTGTGCGCACGCCCGCCTCGACGGGGGTGAAGCCGCGCACGTTCTGGAGGTACAGCATCACGAAGAAGATCACTCCGAGCATGACGAAGAAGTTCAGCGCGGTGATGACCGCGCCGATCGTCAGGGCACGGCTGCGGAACAGGCTCATCGGCAGCAACGGGTGCGCGGTCCGGGTCTCGTGCCGCCCGAACACGAGCAGCAGGACCAGTCCGGCGGCGACGGCGCCCAGCGTTCCGGCGGAGGTCCAGCCCCAGGTCTCGCCCTTGACGACACCGAAGACCACGGCCAGCAGACCGAGGGCGAGCAGGACGAGACCGGGAAGGTCGAAGCGCTCCCGGCCGGCGGCCCCGCGGCTCTCCGGGAGGACGAGGACGCCGAAGACGATGGCGGCGACGCCTATGGGGGCGTTGATGTAGAAGACGGACTCCCAGTCGACGTGTTCCACGAGGAGTCCGCCGACGATGGGTCCGAGGGCGGTCGCCACGGCGGAGACCATGGCCCAGATGCCCACGGCCATGCCGAACTTCCTCGGCGGGAAGACGGAGCGCAGCAGGCCGAGGGTGTTGGGCATCAGCAGTCCGCCGAAGGCGCCCTGGAGGGCGCGGAAGGCGACCACGCCCTCGACCGAGCCGGAGAGGCCGATGGCGACGGAGGAGAGGGTGAAGCCGGCGACGCCCGCGAGGTAGTAGGTGCGCCGCCCGAACCGGTCGCCGAGCTTGCCGCCCAGGATGAGGGTGGCGGCCAGGGCGAGCAGGTAGGCGTTGGTGACCCACTGGAGTTGGGCGGTCGACGCGTGCAGGTCGCTGCCGATCGCGGGGTTGGCGATGGCGACGACGGAGCCGTCGAGCTGGACCATGAAGAGTCCGAACGCGACGGCGAGCAGGGTCAGCCAGGGGTTGGACCGCCGACGGCCGGCCGCCGGTGGGGCGGTCTCGGCCGCGGGCGCGGTGGGGTCGGCCACGGGGGTGGAGGGCATGAACGAGCCTTCGCTTCCAGGTTCGGGAGGGTGGTGCGCCAAGACATGGCGGTCCGCGGGAGCACGGCGGACCGGCCGCGGGCACGACGGTGCGCCGGCGGCCGGCGAGAGCGCGCGGGTTCCGCGCGGTCAGCGGGCGGCGGGGTGGAGGTGGCGCGCCAACGCGTCGAGCGCGTCCAGGGCGGAGCCGAGCGCGCCCTGCTGCCCCTCGGTGAGGGAGGTCAGGGCGTGGCGGATGAACGCGGTCTCGAGTTCCCGCACCTCAAAGACCCGCTGACGGGCCATGGCCGTGAGGTGGAGGTGGGCGACCCGCTTGTCCGCGCTGTCCTGCCGGCGCTCCAGATCACCCCGCTCGGTGAGCTGGGAGACCAGGGCGCTGACGTTGTTCGGCTTCATCAGCAGGGCCTCGGCGGCCTCGCGCACCGTGGCGCCCTCGCGCTGCGCGACGAAGCGCAGCAGGGCGAGCTGGCCCTCCGGGGGCTTGGGGTGCGGGTATGCGGCCGCGACCTGCCGGTCCAGCGCCCGGTGCAGCGCGGGAAGGCACGCCGCGAGCCCGGAGGCCACGCGGTCGATGTCCCGGCGAGGGGTGCTGGAGTCGGTCACCCGCGGATAATAGGTATAGCTCTATAGGTATGTCAAAGGACAGAAGTGTCCGAGCCCCCGGCTCCACCTGCGCAACGCACTCGCAACCTTCCCCGTGCTGGGATGCGCCCCATGGGCGACACACACGAGGAAACCCCCCGCGTCGAGCTGACCGCCGAGGCCGCCGTGCTGCTGCGGCGGCTCCGCGAGGCGCACGGCCCGCTGATGTTCCACCAGTCCGGCGGCTGCTGCGACGGCAGCGCCCCCATGTGCTACCCCGCGGGCGAATTCCGCACCGGCGGTTCGGACGTCCTGCTCGGTGAACTGGAGGTCGACGGTGTCGGGGAGCCGGTGGAGTTCTGGATGTCGCGCAGCCAGTACGAGGTCTGGAGCCACACCCGGCTGACCGTGGACGTCGTCGCGGGCCGCGGCAGCGGCTTCTCCCTGGAGGCGCCCGAGGGGGTGCGCTTCCTCATCCGCTCACGGGTCGTCGACGCCTAGCCCGCCCGCGGCCCGGTCCGGGGCCTACGGCCTGAGGCTGCTCACGATGTCCGCCGTCGCGGTCAGGCCGCTGTTGATGGTCGGGGCGATGCTCGTGCTCGCCAGGTAGAAGCCGAGCAGCAGGCACACCAGCGCGTGCGAGATCTTGAGCCCGCCGTTGCGCAGGAAGATCACCGCGAGGACGGACAGCAACAGCACCACAGAGATGGAAACGGCCATGGTCAACCTCCTCCGCCACGTCCACTTCGCGGCGTTCGGCCGCAAGTGTGGCGTAGCGGAGGGTTCGTCCGGGCGGCTGACCTGTCCTCCGAACGAGTGGTGTTGCCGCCGGAGTCCTACGCGCCCCGGTGGGCGTCGAGGAACGCCTCCAGGCCCGCGAGGTCGTCGGTGTTGAGGTGGTCGACACCGGCGGCGACCAGTTCGGTCCACACGGCGTCCCGCGCGGGGCCCGCGATGTCGGGCGTTGCCCAGAACCGGACCCGCTGTCCGCGGGCGTGGGCCGCGCCGACGATGCCCCGCAGCCTGCTCCGTTCGGCGGGCGGGAAGGCGCCCACGCCCTGCCAGGTGAAGTTGAGCGTCCAGTTGTCGCTGATCAGCGGGACGAAGGAGGCGGGTGCGGTGGTGCCGAGGTCGGTGAGCCGGCCGTCGTAGAAGGCGTGGCGGGTGCGCTGGGCCTCCATGGGGGCGCGGGCCGCCCGGTCGCCGGAGACCACCGCGGTGACCGCGCCGGGCAGGACCCGCCCGTGGGTGTAGGTGGTGAACAGGTGCCGGTGGCGGCGCAGTTGCCGGTCGAGTTCGAGGTACGTCGACGCACCCTCGGTCTTGATGTCGACGAGGAGTTGCAGGGCGCGGCGGTCCTGCCGGTAGACACGGCCGTGGTTGGCGCGGATCCGGGCGGCGAGGGGGGCGAGGTACAGGGATTCCAGGGTGCGGGCCGGATCGAGGTCCTCGGGGTCGTGGGCGACGAGGAGTTGGCCGTCGACCAGGTAGATGTCGGCCTCGACGCTGCCGAAGCGGTGGTCGAGGGCGTCGAGGAGCGGGCGGGGGTGCTCGTAGTCGTTGTGGGCGTGCGCGCGCCACAACGGGCGCTGCCCGCGCCCGCCTTCGCTCGCCAGCGCGTTGGCTGCGGGCAGGGCGACCGCGCCGGCGAAGGCGGCGCCGAGGGTGGTGAGGGCTCTGCGTCGGGTGGTGAGGGCCATGCTCTGCCTCCCTGGATGTGCCGTACGGGACGCCTGTGAGTATGCGGTCCCGGTGCCCTCAGGGAGCAGAGCCGTGCGGGGAGTTGGCCGGACCGACCCTGGTCGTTCACCTCGACGGAGCCGGTCGTACGGAACGTGCCCGCCCCCCGGAGGGGACGGGCACGCACGGGCGGGACGGAGAGCCGTCAGGGGGCTCGCAGGTCGACCAGCTCGGCCAGGGCCGCCCGATGGGTGCCCGCCGCGCCGTAGGCGATCGAGTCGGCCTTGGTCCGCTTCAGGTACAGGTGGACCGGGTGCTCCCAGGTCATGCCGATGCCGCCGTGCAGTTGCAGCGCCTCCTCGGCGGCGTGGACGGCCACCCGGGCCGCGTACGCCTGGGCCACGGCGACGGCCACGTCGGTGTCGTCGCCGGTGGCCAGGGCGTCGGCCGCGTTGCGGGCCGCGGCGCGCAGCCCGGCCACCTCCAGCCACAGCCCGGCGAGCCGGTGCTTGAGCGCCTGGAAGCCGCCGACCTGGCGGTTGAACTGCTTGCGTTCCTTCAGGTAGCGGACGGTCTCGGTGAGCAGCCAGTCGGCCAGGCCCAGTTGCTCGGAGGCGAGCAGCCCCGCACCGGCCCGCAGGGCGCGCCGCACGGCGGGCCCGGAGTCGCCGAGCCGGCGCCCGGGGGCACCGTCGAGGGTGACGCGGGCGAGGGGCCGGGTGAGGTCCAGGGAGGTCTGCGGGGTGACGGTCGCGTCGGCGGCCCGGACGGCGTACAACCCCCCGTCGTCCGCGGGCACCAGCAGGACGTCGGCCACGGCCGCGTCGGCGATGCCGGTCAGTTCACCGTGCAGGGTGCCCGCTTCGAGCCGCACGTCGGGGGCGGGGCCGCCCGGTGCGACGTGCAGTCCGACGGCGAGAGCGGCGACGGAGGTCGCGGACGCCAGCTCGGTGAGCAGGTCGTCGGCCGCGCAGGCCAGCAGCGCCTCGGTGGCGACGACGGCGCTCGTCAGGTAGGGCACCGGCGCGACCGCGCGCCCCAACTCCTCCAGCACCACGGCGGTTTCCCGGTGAGTGGCGCCCTGGCCGCCCAGTTCCTCCGGGATCAGCAGGCCGGCGAGGCCCATGGAGTCGGCGAGCGCCTTCCACAGCGACAGATCCTGCGGGGTGGCCGATTCGGTGCGGGTGATGACGCCCGCCGGGTCGCAGTGGTCGGTGAGCAGGTCCCGGACGGCGGCGCGCAGCGCCTCTTCCTCCTCCGAGTAGAGCAGAGCGGGTTCCGGCTGTGCGCTCATCGGGCGAGGTCCTTCCATGCGACGTCCTTGTCGGTGCGCGGCTCGGCGGGCAGGCCCAGGACGCGTTCGGCGACGATGTTGAGCAGGACCTCGCTGGTCCCGCCCTCGATGCTGTTGCCCTTGGAGCGCAGGTAGCGGTATCCGGCTTCGCGACCGGTGAAGTCCACCAGCTCGGGGCGGCGCATCGTCCAGTCGTCGTACAGCAGGCCCTCCTCGCCGAGGAGTTCGACCTCCAGGCCGCTGATCTCCTGGTTGAGCCGGGCGAAGTTCAGCTTCACGCCGGCGCCCTCGGGTCCGGGCTGGCCGGCCACCAGCTGCTGTCGAAGCCGTACGCCGGTGAGCCGGGCGACCTCGGCCTCGACCCACAGGCCGAGCAGCCGCTGGTGCAGGTCGTGGGTGCGCAGGTCCGGGCGTTCGCGCCAGGTGCCGGCGATCTTGCCGATCATCCCGCCCTCGCGGGGGATCGGGGTACCGCCGATGGCGACGCGCTCGTTGTTCAGAGTGGTCTGCGCGACCCGCCAGCCGTCGCCGATCTCGCCGAGGCGCCGGGAGTCGGGGATGCGGACGCCGGTGAGGAACACCTCGTTGAACTCGGCCTCGCCGGTGATCTGGCGCAGCGGCCGGACCTCGACGCCGGGGTCGGTCATGTCGCAGACGAAGTAGGTGATGCCCCGGTGCTTGGGCAGGTCCGGGTCGGTGCGGGCGATGAGGATGGCCCAGCGGGCGAGGTGCGCGCTGGAGGTCCACACCTTCTGCCCGTCGACGACCCAGCCCTCGCCCTCCCGGACGGCCCGGGTGCCGAGCGCGGCGAGGTCGGACCCGGCGCCCGGTTCGCTGAACAGCTGGCACCACACCTCCTCGCCGGTCCACAGCGGGCGCAGCAGCCGGCGCTTCTGCTCCTCGGTGCCGTACTGGAGGATCGTCGGGGCGGCCATGCCGAGGCCGATGCCGATCCGCCGGGGGTCGTTGTCGGGAGCGCCCGCCGCCGCCAACTCGGCGTCCACGACGGCCTGGAGGGAGCGGGAGACGCCGAGTCCGCCGAGGCCCTGCGGGTAGTGCACCCAGGCGAGTCCGGCGTCGAAGCGGGCCCTCAGGAAGTCCAGGCGCTCCGTGGTGGCCGGCGGATGCGCCGCCAGCAACTCCTTCGTACGGGTGCGCAGTTCGGTCGCGTCGGTCATGCGATGGCTCCCTTCTCCAGCGTCCGGGGTACGACGGCCACCCGGCCGGTCGTCCTGCCGTCGGCGACGCGCTGTACGGCGTCCGCCGCCCCGCCGAGCGGGACCCGTTCGCTCACCAGCGGCTTGATCGCGCCCCGCGCGGCGAGGCCGGTGAGCTGTTCGTGGCAGTGCTGGACCAGCTTGGGGTCCTTGGTGTTGTAGAGGCCCCAGTGCAGGCCGAGGATCGCGTAGTTCTTCACCAGGGCGTGGTTGAGCGCGGGGCTGGGGATGGTGCCGCTCGCGAAGCCGACGACGACGATCCGGCCCTCGAAGGCGACGGTCTTGGCGGACTGGGTGTAGGCCTGGCCGCCCACCGGGTCGTAGACCACGTCCGCGCCCCGGCCGCCGGTGGCCTCCTTGACGGCGGCGACGACGTCCTCGGCGTGCCGGTCGACGACCACGTCGCAGCCCTGTTCCCGGGCGACGGCCGCCTTCTCGGGGCCGCCCACGACACCGATGACGGTGGCGCCGGCGGCCTTGCCGAGCTGTACGGCCGCGCTGCCGACCCCTCCGGCGGCGGCGTGCACCAGCAGGGTCTCGCCGGCCTCCAGCCGCGCGCGGCGGTGCAGGCCGAACCAGCCGGTCTGGTAGCCGATGTGCAGGGCCGCGGCCTCGGCGTCGTCCAGCGCGTCCGGCGCGGGCAGCAGGGCCCGGGCGTCCGCGAGGGCGTACTCGGCGAAGCCGCCGTGCGGCAGCGCGGGGTTGGCGATGACGCGGCGCCCGTCCTCGGTCTCGCCGCAGATCTCCACGCCCGGCGTGAAGGGCAGCGGCGGCCTGATCTGGTACTGGCCCCGGCAGAGCAGGGCGTCCGGGAAGTTGATGTTGGCGGCGCGGACCCTCAGCAGGACCTGGCCGTCGCCGGGCGTGGGCGACGCCACGTCCTCGAGGCGCATCACCTCGCCCGGCTCGCCGTTCTCGTGCACCTGCCATGCCTGCATGCGGGGCCTCCACCGACTGCGTCGTCCGACCGGGTCACTCGCATACTAAGCGGTCGCTTGCCGATCGGGGAACAGCCCGGGCACGGTCGTGCGTCACGTACCGCCGCCGCGCGCCGGGCGGGCCCTCACGTGCGGGCGGCGGGCCGCGCCCGTACGTGCATGCGCTCGCCCTGCGGGCCGAAGAGGCTGAGGAACTCGGCGGGGCCCTCCCCCGTCGACCCGAACCAGTGCGGCACCCGGGTGTCGAACTCGGCGGCCTCCCCCGCCGACAGCACCACGTCGTGGTCCCCCAGCACGAGCCGGAGCCGGCCCGAGAGGACGTAGAGCCACTCGTACCCCTCGTGCGTGCGCGGGTCCGGTTCCTCCTTGCGCGCGGGCTCCAGCACCTTGAACGCCTGGAGGCCGCCCGGCTGCCGGGTGAGGGGCCAGTGCGTGCGGCCGTGGCGCACGATCGGCTCGGACCGCACGCGGGGGTCGCCCACCGGCGGGGCACCGACGAGTTCGTCCAGCGGCACCTGATGGGCCTGGGCGATCGGCAGCAGCAGTTCGAGGCTCGGTTTGCGCAGGCCCGACTCCAGCCGCGACAGGGTGCTGACGGAGATCCCGGTGGTCTCGGACAGGGCCGCCAGGGTCACCTCGCGTTCCTTGCGGACCTGGCGGAGCCGGGGGCCGACACCGGCGAGGACGTCGTCTGCAGTCATGTGAATATTGCAAATTCGGCAACAAGATTTGTCAATACCGGGGCGAACGGGCGACCTTCTGGGTGGAGGTGGTCACCATGACCCAGAACGTCACCCCTACCCAGACCCCTGCCCAGAGCGAGGACCCCGCCGGGGCCTACGACGTGGTCGTCGTGGGCGGCGGTGCCGCCGGGCTGTCCGCCGCACTCGTCCTCGGCCGGTCGCGGCTGCGCACGCTGGTCGTCGACGCCGGGGAGCCCCGCAACACGCCCTCGGACCACATGCAGGGCTACCTGACGCGGGACGGCATGCCGCCCGCCGAGTTCCTGGCGCTCGGCCGGGAGGAGATCGCGCGCTACGGCGTGGAGCTGGTCCGCGACCGGGCGGTCGACGTGTCCCGGGACGGGGACTTCGCCGTGCGGCTGGCCGGTGGCGACACCGTGCGGGCCCGCCGGCTGATCGTCACCACCGGGCTCAAGGACGAACTGCCGGCCGTGCCGGGGGTCGCCGAGCGGTTCGGCCGGGACGTGCTGCACTGCCCGTTCTGCCACGGCTGGGAGGTGCGCGACGGACACTTCGGCGTGCTCGCCACCAGCCCGCTCAGCGTGCACCAGGCGCTGATGGTGTCCGGCTGGTCGGACGACGTGACGCTCTTCCTGCACACCGTCGCCGAGGAGGAGCTGAGCGACGACGACCTGCGCCGCCTGGCCGCGGCCGGGGTCAAGGTGGTCCCCGGCGAGGTCGCCGCCCTGCGGATCGAGGACGACCGGCTCACCGGGGTCCGCCTGGCGGACGGCTCGGCCCACGACCGCTCGGTCGTGTTCGTCGCCCCGCGGGCCGTCCCGCAGACCGGCCTGATGGAGCGGCTGGGCGCGGACCTCCAGGAGACCCCGTTCGGCGCGTACCCGGTGGTCGACCCGACGGGCCGCACCTCCGTCCCCGGCGTGTGGACGGCCGGCAACGCGATGGGCTTCGGCGAGCAGGTCGTCCACGCGGCCAGCGGCGGCTACCGCGCGGCGGCGGCGATCGCCGGGGACCTGATCATGTCGAAGCTGGACGCGACCCTGGCGGAGTGAGGGGGCGCAAGCGGGGGACGCCGTCCGGCGGGTGCGGATCGCCCGGGACCCGCCGCGCGGCCCCGCCCGCCGAACCCGTCCCTCCCGCCAGGTGTGCCCCCGCCCTCTCCGGTGCACCATGACTGCATGCTGCTTGCCCGGTTGGCCCAGGTGTCCCGGGAGGTCGCCGAGACGTCGGCGCGGTCCCGCAAGACCGCCCTGCTCGCGGAGTTGTTCCGGGAGGCGGAGGCGGCGGACGTGCCGGTCGTCATCCCCTACCTGGCGGGACGCCTCCCGCAGGGCAGGATCGGCGTCGGCTGGAAGGTGCTGGGCCGCGAGGTGACGCCGGCCGCCGAGCCGTCGCTCACCGTGCGCGACGTGGACGCCCGGCTCACCCACCTCGCCTCGGTGACCGGCACCGGTTCGCAGGCCGAGCGGGCGCGGCTGGTCGGCGAGCTGATGGGCGCGGCCACCGGGGACGAGCAGCGCTTCCTGATCGGGCTGCTGACCGGCGAGGTCCGGCAGGGTGCCCTGGACGCGGCCGCGGTCGAGGGCCTGGCCGCGGCGACGGACGCGCCCCCGGCGGACGTACGCCGGGCGGTGATGCTCGCGGGCTCCCTGCAGACGGTGGCCGAGGCCCTGCTCGCGGAGGGGCCCGGCGCCCTGGAGGGGTTCCGGCTCACCGTGGGCCGGCCCGTGCTGCCGATGCTGGCGCACAGCGCCTCCTCGGTCGCCGAGGCGGTCGGCAAGCTGGGCACGTGCGCGGTCGAGGAGAAACTGGACGGCATCCGCGTCCAGGTGCACCGCGACGGCGACACCGTCCGCCTCTACACCCGCACCCTGGACGACATCACCGACCGGCTCCCCGAGGTCACAGGGGCGGCCCTCGCGCTGCCGGGCGAGCGGTTCGTCCTGGACGGCGAGGTGATCTCCCTGGACGCGAGCGGACGTCCCCGGTCGTTCCAGGAGACCGCCGGGCGGGTCGGCTCCCGCACGGACGTGGCGACGGCGTCGCGGGCGGTACCCGTCTCCGTGGTGTTCTTCGACGCGCTGTCCGTCGACGGCCGCGACCTGCTCGACCTGCCGCTGACCGAGCGGCACGCCGCGCTGGCCCGGCTGGTCCCCGAGCCCGCGCGGGTGCGGCGCGCGCTGGTGGGCGGGCCGGAGGACACGCCGGCCGCCGAGGAGTTCCTCGCCGAGACGCTGCGGCGCGGCCACGAGGGCGTCGTCGTCAAGGGACTCGACGCCGGCTACAGCGCGGGCCGCCGCGGCGCGTCCTGGCTGAAGGTCAAGCCCGTCCACACGCTCGACCTGGTCGTGCTGGCCGCCGAGTGGGGCCACGGCCGCCGCACCGGCAGGCTGTCCAACCTCCACCTGGGCGCCCGCACGGCCGACGGCTCCTTCGCGATGCTCGGCAAGACCTTCAAGGGCATGACGGACGCGCTGCTGGCCTGGCAGACCGAGCGCCTCGGGCAGCTGGCCGTCGAGGAACACCCCTGGGGCGTTACCGTACGCCCCGAACTCGTCGTCGAGATCGCCTACGACGGCCTCCAGCGCTCCACCCGCTACCCGGCCGGCGTCACCCTCCGCTTCGCCCGCGTGGTCCGCTACCGCGAGGACAAACGCCCCGAGGACGCGGACACCGTGGACACCCTGCTCGCCGCCCACCCGGGCGTCGCCCCGTGAGGCGCAGCGCGGGCCTGCTGCTGCACCGCCGCGGCCCCGGAGCGGAACTCGAGGTGCTCCTCGGGCACATGGGCGGCCCGTTCTACGCCCGCCGCGAGGCCGGCGCGTGGACGGTCCCCAAGGGCGAGTACGACCCCGCGGAACCGGCCTGGGACGCGGCCCGGCGGGAGTTCCGGGAGGAGCTGGGGCTGCCGCCGCCCGAAGGCGCCGCCGTCCCGCTGGGCGAGGTGCGGCAGGCGGGCGGGAAGGTCGTCACGGTCTGGGCCGTCGAGGCCGACCTCGACCCGGCGACGGTCGTACCCGGCACCTTCCGCATGGAGTGGCCGCCGCGGTCGGGCCGGACCCAGGAGTTCCCCGAGCTGGACCGGGTCGCCTGGTTCCCGGTGGAGCGGGCGCGCGAGGTGATCGTGACGGCACAGGCCGCGTTTCTCGACCGGCTGGCTGAGCACTCGCACTGACAAGAGGCGACGCGGTGCGGAAAGCCCGCACCGGACCCGTCCGCGTTGCGGCACCCCGCACCACGCGCCAGGGTCGAAGCACGAGCCACCACCCAGGGAGGTCGGTCATGCCCATCGCGACGGTGAATCCGGCGAACGGCGAGACGCTCAGGACGTACGAGGCCATGGGCGAGGAGGAGATCGAGCGCCGGATCCAGCTCGCGGAGGCCACCTTCCGCACGTACCGGACGACGGCGCTCGACGAGCGCGCCCGGCTCATGCACCGGGCCGCCGATCTCCTGGAGGCGGACCAGGAGGAGATCGGCAGGGTCATCACGACCGAGATGGGCAAGCCGGTCAAGCAGGCCCGCGCGGAGGCCGCCAAGTGCGCCAAGACGATGCGCTGGTACGCCGAACACGCGGCCTCCCTGCTCGCCGACGAGGAGCCCGCGGAGTCCGACGTGAAGGACTCCGGCGCATCCCGGGCCCTGGTCCGCTACCGGCCGCTGGGCCCGGTGCTGGCGGTGATGCCGTGGAACTTCCCGCTCTGGCAGGTGATCCGGTTCGCGGCGCCCGCGCTGATGGCGGGCAACGTGGGGCTGCTCAAGCACGCCTCGAACGTGCCGCAGACCGCCCTGTACCTGGAGGAGCTGTTCCACCGGGCGGGCTTCCCCGAGGGCTGCTTCCAGACCCTGCTCATCGGCTCGGCGGAGGTGGACGGCATCCTGCGCGACGAGCGGGTGCGGGCCGCCACCCTCACCGGCAGCGAGCCGGCCGGGCGCGCCGTCGCCGCCACGTCCGGGGAGATGATCAAGAAGACGGTGCTGGAGCTGGGCGGCAGCGACCCCTTCGTCGTCATGCCGTCCGCCGACGTGGACCGGGCCGCCGAGGTCGCCGTCACCGCGCGCACACAGAACGCCGGGCAGTCCTGCATCGCCGCCAAGCGGTTCATCGTGCACACGGACGTGTACGACGCGTTCGTGGAACGCTTCACCGCGGGCATGAGGGCGCTGAAGGTCGGCGACCCGCTGGACGAGGAGACCGAGGTCGGGCCGCTCTCCAGCGAGCAGGGCCTGAACGACGTGATGGAACTGGTCGACGACGCGAAGCGGGCCGGCGCGACGGTGCTGTGCGGTGGCGAACGCCCCGAGGGCCCTGGCTGGTACTACCCGCCGACCGTGCTGGCCGACGTGACGCGCGAGATGCGCATCCACCGCGAGGAGGCCTTCGGCCCCGTAGCCACGCTGTACCGGGTGGCGGACCTGGACGAGGCGGTGCTGATCGCCAACGACTCGGACTTCGGGCTCAGTTCCAACGTGTGGACCCGCGACGACGCCGACGTGGACCGCTTCGTACGGGATCTGGAGGCGGGCGGCGTGTACGTCAACGGGATGACCGCGTCCCATCCGGCGTTCCCGTTCGGCGGGGTCAAGCGGTCGGGCTACGGGCGTGAGCTGTCCGGGCACGGAATCCGGGAGTTCTGCAACATCACCACGGTATGGCACGGAGCGTGAGCCTTCCGCGACTACGATCCCCTTTGTGAACCGCGAAGTGACCCTGCCTCTGATCGTCGACGACCGCGGCACCCTGCAGGTCGCCGCGTCCGACGTGAGCAAGCTGCTGCGCACGGTGGGTGGGCGGTGGCTGCGGCTGGTGGAGGCGGGCGAGGTGACTCTGGACGAGGACACGGTCGCGGCGCTCACCATCGAGCTGGCCAAGCTGGCCGACCGGATCGACGTGGCGTGCATCGCCCACAGCAGCGGCCCGTCCTCCTGACGGCGCTCCCCGGAGCGGACCGGCCCGGCGGGAGATCGCCGGGCTCCGGCCCGCCCCGCGGGCACTACCGGATCGGCACCCCCGCCAGCGTCCGCGCGATGACGAGCCGCTGGATCTCGCTCGTCCCCTCGAAGATGGTGTAGATCGCGGCGTCCCGGTGCATCCGCTCCACGGGGTACTCGCGCGTGTACCCGTTGCCGCCCAGGATCTGGACCGCCTGCGCGGTCACCTTCTTCGCCGTCTCGCTCGCGAACAGCTTGGACATCGACCCCTCGGCCGCCGTGAACGGCTTGCCGTTGATCGCCATCCAGGAGGCCCGCCACACCAGCAGCCGGGCCGCGTCGATGGAGGTCCGCATGTCGGCGAGCTGGAAGGCGACGCCCTGGTTGTCGATGATCGGCCGTCCGAACTGCTCACGGGTGCGGGCGTACTCCAGCGCCTCCTCGTACGCCGCGCGGGCGGTGCCCACCGCCATGGCGCCGACGGCCGGACGCGAGGCCTCGAAGGTGGCCATCGCCGCGTTCTTGACGCGCTCGCCGCCCTTCTTGGCCTTCTCCCGGGCCCGGGCCAGGCGCGCGTCCAGCTTCTCCTTGCCGCCGAGCAGGCAGGACCCGGGGACGCGGACGTTCTCCAGGACGACCTCGGCCGTGTGCGAGGCACGGATGCCGTGCTTCTTGAACTTCTGGCCCTGGGACAGACCGGGGGTGGCCGGCGGCACGATGAAGGAGGCATGGCCCTTGGAGCCCAGTTCCGGGTCCACGACCGCGACGACGACGTGGACGTTGGCGATGCCGCCGTTGGTCGCCCAGGTCTTGGTGCCGTTGAGGACCCACTCGTCCTTGGCCTCGTCGTACACGGCGCGGGTGCGCATGGCGGCCACGTCGGAGCCCGCGTCCGGCTCGGAGGAGCAGAAGGCGGCGACCTTCACGTCGTTCGCGTCGCCGTACATCTGGGGGATCCAGGTGCCGATCTGCTCCTCGGTGCCGTTGGCGAGGACACCGACGGCGGCGAGGCCGGTCCCGACGATGGACAGGGCGATGCCGGCGTCGCCCCAGAACAGCTCCTCCATGGCCATGGGGATGCCGAGGCCGGTGGAGTCGAAGTACTGCTGGGCGTAGAAGTCGAGGGAGTAGATGCCGACCTTGGCGGCCTCCTGGATGACCGGCCAGGGAGTCTCCTCACGCTCGTCCCATTCGGCGGCCGCGGGGCGGATGACGTCGGCCGCGAAGCCGTGCAGCCAGTCCCGGACCTCCTTCTGTTCGTCGCTCAGCTCCATGGTGAACTCGGCCATGTCCCCTCCAGTGACCCACGTGCGTGTTACTTGCGGTAACCCGAGTCTGTTACCGGTCGGTAGGAAAAGTCAACTCCCGAGGCCCCGTCGCCCTCCCGTTCGATGCCGGGCGCCCCGTGGGTGTTAGTTTGCGACGGCGTCACCGAAACAGCACGGGTGGGGAGAGCACATGGACACCACACAGCGGACCGACCAGCAGCGGTCCGCCGACCGCAGACGGCGCGAGCTGCTCGAGGCCGCCGACCGGGTGGTGCTGCGCGACGGTCCACAGGCCTCGATGAACGCCATCGCCGCCGAGGCCGGCATCACCAAGCCGATCCTCTACCGCCACTTCGGGGACAAGGGCGGACTGTACGCCGCCCTCGCCGTCCGGCACACCGACGCCCTCCTCGCCTCGCTGCGCGCCGCCCTGGACGCCCCGGCGGAGCGGCGGCAACGCGTCGAGGCCACCCTGGACACCTATCTGGCGGCCATCGAGGCACGCCCGCAGGTGTACCGCTTCCTGATGCATCCGGCGGAGGGCATCGCCACCCCGGCCGACCAGGGCGACCAGGGTTTCGACGTCGGCAAGCACTCGGCCCCGCTGCTGCGCCGGATGGGCGAGGAACTGGCCCAGGTCATCGAGGAACGCCTCGACGTCGGCCCCGGCACCCAGCAGTTGGCCCGGGTGTGGGGGCACGGCATCGTCGGCATGATGCACGCCGCGGGCGACTGGTGGCTGGGCGAACGCCCCTGCTCCCGGGCGGAGTTGGTGAGCACCCTGGCCGACCTGCTGTGGGGCCGGCTGGCGGCCGCCGGGGACAAGGCGGGCGGGCCCGGCTTCTGACGGCCCCCCGGCCCGCGCGCTCCGCCGGCCCCGCGCGCGCTCAGCGGTGCCAGGTGGCGCGCGCCACCTGCCGCGCGAGCCGCCGGTGCCGCCATCCCGACAGGCGCTCGGAGTACACCCTCCCCTCCAGGTGATCGCACTCGTGCTGGAGACACCGCGCGAAGAACCCGGTGCCGCGCACGCTGACGGGCTCTCCGGTCACCGTGACTCCCGTCACGACGGCCTCGTCGTACCGCTCGGTCCCGGCCTCCAGACCCGGCAGCGACAGACAGCCCTCCGGCCCGCGCACCACCACCCCGCCGGTCTCGACGAGCCGCGGGTTCACCAGGTGGCCGAGGTGGCGCTCGCCCTCGTCGTCCGGGCAGTCGTAGACGAAGACGCGCAGCCCGGTGCCGGTCTGGTTCGCGGCCAGGCCCACGCCGTGGGCGGCGTACATGGTCGCGAACAAGTCCTCCACGAGCCCCGAGAGTTCCGGACCGAAGTCCGTCACCTCCTCGCACGGGGTGTGCAGGACGGGATCGCCGAGGAGGCCGAGGGGACGGACGCGCCCGTGGGCGCCCGGGATGGAGCCGTGTCGCATGGCGGCAAGAGTAAGGTCCCTGTGTCCCCCGGCGGGTCGCGCCCACCGCCGGAGCCCCGTGGCCGGTGCCGCGATTCGGGAGTGCGAACGGATCTCGATAGGCTGAGGTCCACACCACGTGGCCGTCAGGCTTCAGGCGCGGCGCGTACGCAAGGAGGATCGAGAACTGATGGCAGGCAACTCGGACCCGCTCTCGCCCCGGGCCAAGATCGCCGTGACCGCGGGCAAGGCGGTCGCGGCGGCTTCGCGCGCCGCGGGGCGCGGCAGTGGTTCGGTGATCGGCGGCAAGGTCGCGCTGAGACTCGATCCGGACCTCCTCGCCCGGCTCGCCCAGCACCTGGACGTGACCCTGGTCTCGGCGACCAACGGCAAGACCACCACCACCCGGCTGATCGCCGAGGCCCTGCGCGCGGCGGGACCGGTCGTGTCCAACGCGCTCGGCGCCAACATGCCGGCCGGCATCACCTCGGCCCTCGCGGCCGGCGCGGACGCCCGCTACGGCGTCATCGAGGTCGACGAGAAATACCTCGTCGGCGTCGCCCAGGCCACCGAGCCGAAGTGCATCGCGCTCCTCAACCTCTCCCGCGACCAGCTCGACCGCGCCGCGGAGACCCGCATGCTCGCCGAGAACTGGCGCGAGGGCCTGACCGGCTCGAAGGCCGTGGTCGTCGCCAACGCCGACGACCCGCTGGTGGTGTGGGCGGCGTCCTCCTCCCCCAACGTGATCTGGGTCGCCGCCGGCCAGATGTGGAAGGACGACGCCTGGTCCTGCCCGGCGTGCGGCGGCGTGATGCAGCGTCCCGGCGACGACTGGTTCTGCGGCGAGTGCGGCTTCCGCCGCCCCACGCCGAGCTGGGCGCTCTCCGGCGACCACGTCCTCGACCCGCACGGCTCCGCCTGGCCGATCCACCTCCAGCTGCCGGGCCGCGCCAACAAGGCCAACGCCGCCTCCTCGGCCGCCGTCGCCGCCGTCTTCGGCGTGCCGCCGCAGGTCGCCCTGGAGCGCATGTACCAGGTGCAGGCGGTCGCCGGACGCTACGACGTGGTGCAGTTCCAGGGCCGCGACCTGCGTCTGCTGCTCGCCAAGAACCCGGCGGGCTGGCTGGAGACCTTCTCCCTGATCGACCCGCCGCCCACGCCGGTGATCCTCTCGGTGAACGCACGCGGGGCCGACGGCACCGACACCTCCTGGCTGTGGGACGTGGACTACACCCGGCTGACCGGCCACCCGATCTGCGTGATCGGCGACCGCAAGCTGGACCTCGCGGTGCGCCTTGAGGTCGCCAACCAGCAGTTCCAGGTGTGCGAGGACCTCGACCAGGCGGTGCAGATGTGCCCGCCCGGCCGCATCGAGGTCATCGCCAACTACACCGCCTTCCAGGACCTGCGCCGCCGCGTCGGCAACTGACCGCGAGACTTCAGGGGACTTTCGTGAGCGACAACCAACTGCGGATCGTCTGGATCTACCCGGACCTGCTCAGCACGTACGGCGACCAGGGCAACGCCCTCGTGGTGGAGCGCCGGGCCCGCCAGCGCGGCCTCGACGTGGCCCGGCTCGACGTACGCAGCGACCAGCAGATCCCGACCTCCGGCGACATCTACCTGATCGGCGGCGGCGAGGACCGTCCGCAGCGGCTCGCCGCCGAGCGGCTGCGCCGCGACGGCGGCCTGCACCGGGCCGTGGAGAACGGCGCGATCGTGTTCTCCGTCTGCGCCGGCTACCAGATCCTGGGCCACGAGTTCATCAACGACCTGGGCCAGCGGGAGCCGGGCCTCGGACTGCTCGACGTGGTCTCGACGCGCGGCGAGGGCGCCCGCTGCGTCGGCGACGTCCTCGCCGACATCGACCCGCGCCTCGGGCTGCCGCCCCTGACCGGCTTCGAGAACCACCAGGGCGTCACCCACCTCGGCCCCACCGCGCGCCCGCTCTCCCAGGTCCGCTTCGGCAACGGCAACGGCACGGGCGACGGCACCGAGGGCGCGTACAACGACACGGTCTTCGGTACGTACATGCACGGCCCGGTGCTGGCGCGCAACCCGCAGATCGCGGACCTGCTGCTCAAGCTGGCCCTCGACGTGAACGCGCTGCCGCCGACGGACGACCGCTGGTACGAGGCGCTCCGCAACGAGCGCATCGCCGCGGCGCAGCAGCCTGCCTGACCCTCCTCGGCAGGCCCGTCTGATGGGTCATCCGCACAGGTGAGCGGAGAGGTCCAGTAGGCGGACGCGTGGTTCGGTCCCGGCCCCCGATGCCGCTAGGGTGGCGGGGATCGAGCCGGACAGCGCGGTCCGGACCCGTGCCACGTTTGAGAAGGTATTTCGGGCTATGCGCATTGGTGTCCTCACGTCCGGCGGCGACTGCCCCGGCCTGAACGCCGTCATCCGGTCCGTCGTGCACCGCGCCGTCGTCGACCACGGCGACGAGGTCATCGGCTTCCGGGACGGCTGGAAGGGCCTCCTGGAGTGCGACTACCTGAAGCTCGACCTCGACGCGGTGGGCGGCATCCTGGCCCGCGGCGGCACCATCCTCGGCTCCTCCCGGGTCCGCCCCGAGCACCTGCGGGACGGCGTGGAGCGCGCCCGCGGCCACGTCGAGGAACTCGGCCTGGACGCGATCATCCCGATCGGCGGCGAGGGCACCCTGAAGGCGGCCCGCCTGCTGTCGGACAACGGCCTGCCCATCGTCGGCGTGCCCAAGACCATCGACAACGACATAGCGGTCACCGATGTGACGTTCGGCTTCGACACCGCCGTGACCGTGGCGACCGAGGCCCTGGACCGGCTGAAGACCACCGCCGAGTCCCATCAGCGGGTGCTGATCGTGGAGGTCATGGGCCGTCACACCGGCTGGATCGCGCTGCACTCGGGCATGGCGGCCGGCGCCCACGCCGTGGTCGTCCCGGAGCGGCCCTTCGACATCGACGAGTTGACCGCGAAGGTCGGCGAGCGTTTCTCGGCGGGCAAGCGGTTCGCGATCGTGGTGGCCGCGGAGGGTGCCAAGCCGAAGGCGGGCACCATGGACTTCGACGAGGGCGGCAAGGACGTCTACGGGCACGAGCGCTTCGCCGGGATCGCCCGTCAGCTCTCCATCGAGCTGGAGGAGCGGCTCGGCAAGGAGGCCCGGCCCGTGATCCTCGGACACGTCCAGCGCGGGGGGACACCGACGGCGTACGACCGGGTGCTGGCGACGCGGTTCGGGTGGCACGCGGTGGAGGCCGTGCACCGCGGGGAGTTCGGCATGATGACGGCCCTGCGCGGGACGGACATCGCGATGGTGCCGCTCGCCGACGCGGTCGAGGCGTTGAAGACGGTGCCGGACGAGCGGTACGCGGAGGCGGAGTGCGTGCTCTGATTGCCGGGCGCCGCTGAGAGCTCGGGTCCGTCGGTTCGTCGCGGGCTGCGGGTCGTGTGTGGTTGCTCGCGCAGTTCCCCGCGCCCCTGAAGGGCGCTCAACGCCCCCGGTGACTTGAGTCGCCGGGGGCGGTTCTAGTCTTGCTTCGGACAGACGGCGTTCAACCCCCACGAATCAGGAGCCGGCGGATGGATCACAGCGGGCACGGCATGACGATGGATCTGCCGCCGTTCACGCTGGGGCGAGGGCTCGCCTGGTCGGCGGACCCGTTCTTCCTGATCGCCTGCCTGCTGGGACTGGCGCTGTACGGCTGGGGTGTGGCACGGCTGGTGCGGCGCGGTGACAAGTGGCCGGTCGGCCGGACCGTGGCCTTCGTCACCGGCGTGCTGAGCATCGTGCTCATGATGTGCACCAAGCTCAACGACTACGGCATGGTCATGTTCAGCGTGCACATGGTGCAGCACATGATCATCAGCATGGTCTCGCCGATCCTGATCCTGCTCGGCGCCCCGATCACGCTGGCCCTGCGCGCGCTGCCGCCGGCGGCCCGCGGCAGCAAGGGCCCCCGCGAGCTGCTGCTGATGCTGCTGCACAGCCGCTACATGCGGATCGTCACGCACGCCGCGTTCACCATCCCGCTGTTCATCGCCAGCCTGTACGCCCTGTACTTCACGCCTCTCTTCGACTTCCTGATGGGCTCCCGGACCGGGCACATCGCGATGATGGTGCACTTCCTCGCCGTCGGGCTGGTGTTCTTCTGGCCGATCATGGGCGTGGATCCGGGCCCGCACCGGCCCGGCTACCTGATGCGCATGCTGGAGCTGTTCGCGGGCATGCCGTTCCACGCGTTCTTCGGCATCGCGCTGATGATGGGATCGTCGCCGATGGTGAAGACGTTCGAGAACCCGCCCGCGTCGCTCGGCATCGACGCGCTCTCCGACCAGAACGCGGCGGGCGGCATCGCCTGGGCCTTCAGCGAGGTCCCGTCCGTGCTGGTCCTGCTCGCCCTGGTCTTCCAGTGGTACGCCTCCGAGCAGCGCCAGGCCCGCCGTACCGACCGGGCCGCCGAACGGGACGGCGACAAGGAGCTGGCGGCCTACAACGCCTACCTGGCCTCGCTGAACGCACGCGGCGGCTGACACGGATCCGGTCCGTATCCGGCCTTCCGTGCCCTGTCCGGGCGGAACCGGGGCACCATGGAAGGCAACGGACCACGAGGAGGGTGTTGCGATGCCCGGTTCCACGGACAGTTCGACGAAGACCATGGGGGCGCTCACCATCGGCGGCCTCGTCGCGGTGACGGCCTACACGGTGGCGCTCGGCAGCAACGGCTGGCTGTGGTTCGGCTGGGTCGTGCTGGGACTCATCACCCTGGGGATGGTGGCCACCCGCAGCGCCTGAGCGGGCGGAGCGCCCCCTCACTCGCGGCCCAGCCGGCCCGCCGAGTGCACGCCCGGCTGGTACTTCGGCAGCCGGACGGTGATCTTCATGCCCGCGCCGACGGCCGTCTCGATGACGAGGCCGTGGTCGTCTCCGTAGACCTGGCGGAGGCGGTCGTCGACGTTGGACAGCCCGATGCCGCCCGACGGGCTGACCTCGCGCGCGAGGATGCGGCGCAGCAGGCCCGGGTCCATGCCGGCGCCGTCGTCCTCGATGACGACCAGGGCCTCGGCGCCCGCGTCCTGAGCGGTGATCTGGATGCGGCAGCGGTCCGCCTTGCCCTCCAGACCGTGCTTGACGGCGTTCTCGACGAGCGGCTGGAGGCACAGGAAGGGCAGGGCGACCGGCAGCACCTCGGGGGCGACCTGGAGGGTGACGGCGAGGCGGTCGCCGAAGCGGGCCCGCACCAGCGCCAGGTAGTGGTCGATGGCGTGCAGCTCGTCGGCGAGGGTGGTGAAGTCGCCGTGCCGCCGGAACGAGTAGCGGGTGAAGTCGGCGAACTCCAGCAGCAGCTCCCGGGCCCGCTCGGGATCGGTGCGGACGAAGGACGCGATCACCGCGAGCGAGTTGAAGATGAAGTGCGGGGAGATCTGCGCCCGCAGCGCCTTGATCTCGGCCTCGATGAGCCGGGTGCGGGACTGGTCGAGGTCGGCCAGCTCCAGCTGGACGGAGACCCAGCGGGCGACCTCCCCGGCGGCCCGGACCAGGACGGCGGACTCGCGGGGCGCGCAGGCGACCAGGGCGCCGTGCACCCGGTCGTCGACGGTGAGCGGGGCGACCACCGCCCAGCGCACCGAACAGTCGGGGATGTCGCAGGTCAGCGGGAACGCCTCGCCGCGGCCGGTCTCCAGCGGCCCGGCGAGGCGTTCCATGATCTCCGTGCGGTGATGGCCGCCCACACCCTCCCAGACCAGGACCTCCTTGAGGTCGGTCAGGCACAGCGCGTCCGTGCCGAGCAGGGAGCGCAGCTTGCGGGCGGACTTGCCGGCGGTCTCCTCGGTCAGGCCCGCCCGCAGCGGGGGCGTGGCCAGGGACGCGGTGTGCAGGGTCTGGAAGGTGGCGTGCTCGACCGGGGTGCCCAGACCGCCGAGGCTCTGCGGGCGGGCGGTGCGCCGCCCCAGCCAGAAGCCCGCCGCCAGCAGGGGCAGCAGGGCCACGGCGAGGCCCGCCAGGAACCCGCCCAGGGAGCCGCTCACGGCGTCACCTCCCCGCGCGGCGCCTGATGACCGCCCGAGGGCGGACCGCCGGTCAGTGCGTCCGCCGGGCGGCCCTCCCCGCGCAGCTCCTGGGCGCCCAGCTCCTCCGGCAGGTGGAAGCGGGCCAGGATCGCCGCCGTCCCGGCCGGTACCCGGCCCGGCGTGGCCAGGGAGACCAGCACCATGGTGAGGAAGCCCAGCGGCACCGACCAGAGCGCCGGCCAGGCCAGCAGGGCGTGCAGCGCCCCGCCGCCGCCCGGGAAGCCGCCCATGGTGGCGGCGACGGCGAGCAGGGCGGAGCCGCCGCCCACCAGCATCCCCGCCGCGGCGCCGGGCGGGGTCAGCCGGCGCCACCAGATGCCGAGGACGAGCAGCGGGCAGAAGGACGAGGCCGACACGGCGAAGGCGAGGCCCACGGCGTCGGCGACGGGCAGTCCGCCGACCAGCGCGCTCGCCGCCAGCGGCACGGCCATGGCGAGGAGGGTGCCGAGACGGAAGTGCGGCACGCCCCGGGACGGCAGCACGTCCTGGGTGAGGACACCCGCGACGGCCATGGTCAGCCCCGAGGCGGTGGACAGGAACGCGGCGAAGGCGCCGCCCGCGACCAGCGCGCCGAGCAGGTCGCCGCCCACTCCCCCGACGACCCGGTCGGGCAGCAGCAGGACGGCTGCGTCGGCGTCGCCGGTGAGGGTCAGCTCGGGGGCGTAGAGGCGGCCCAGGGCGCCGTAGACGGGCGGCAGCAGGTAGAAGGCGCCGATCAGGCCGAGCACGGCGACGGTGGTGCGGCGGGCGGCGACGCCGTGCGGGCTGGTGTAGAAGCGCACCACGACGTGCGGCAGGCCCATGGTGCCCAGGAAGGTGGCGAGGATCAGGCCGTACGTGGCGTACAGCGGGCGTTCCGTGCGGCTCTCGGCGCGGGAGGGCGACAGGGCGTCGTCGGCGCCGCGTCCGGCGGCCGGGACCGGGGTGTCCTTGGCGAAGGTGAGGCGGGTGCCGGCCTCGATGCGGTGGGTGCCGGTGGGCAGGCCCAGCCGGGTGCCGTCGTGGGCGCGGCCGTCCACGGTGCCGTCGACGGTGACGGTCAGCGGGCCGTCGAGCTTGAGGGTGAGGCTGTCGTCGACCCGCACGGAGCGCTGCTCGCGGAAGGTGGCCGGTTCCTCGAAGGCGCGGCCGGGCGCGCCGTCGCCCTGCCAGGCGAGCACCAGGAAGAGGGCGGGGACGAGCAGGGCGGTGAGTTTCAGCCAGTACTGGAAGGCCTGGACGAAGGTGATGCTGCGCATGCCGCCGGCGGCGACCACTCCGGTGACGACGACGGCGACGATCACCCCGCCGAGCCAGTCGGGGGCGCCGCTGAGCACGGTGAGGGTCAGCCCGGCGCCCTGGAGCTGGGGCAGCAGGTACAGCCAGCCGACACCGACCACGAAGGCGCCCGCGAGCCGCCGCACCCCCTGGGAGGCGAGCCGCGCCTCGGCGAAGTCGGGCAGCGTGTAGGCGCCGGAGCGGCGCAGCGGGGCCGCGACGAAGAGCAGCAGGACCAGGTAGCCGGCGGTGTAGCCGACCGGGTACCAGAGCATGTCGGGGCCCTGGACGAGGACCAGGCCGGCGATGCCGAGGAAGGAGGCGGCGGAGAGGTACTCACCGCTGATGGCGGCGGCGTTCAGGCGCGGGCCGACGGTGCGGGAGGCGACGTAGAAGTCGGAGGTGGTGCGGGAGATGCGCAGGCCGAAGGCGCCGACCAGGACGGTGGCCACGACGACCAGGGCGACCGCGGGTATGGCGTAGCTGGAGTTCATCGGTCCTCGACGAGGCGCACGAAGTCCCGTTCGTTGCGCTCGGCGCGGCGCACGTACCAGCGGGCGAGGAGGACCAGCGGGGCGTACAGGCCGAAGCCGAGGACGGCCCATTCCAGCCGGCGGGCGTCGGGCAGTGCCGCGAAGAGCAGGGGCAGCGGTCCGACGAGGAGGCCGAGGACCGCGAGGGCGGTGAGGCCGGCCCGCAGCTGGCTGCGCATGAGGGAGCGGACGTAGGTGTGGCCGAGGGTGGTCTGCTCGTCGATCTCGGTGCGCGGGCGGTAGTAGCCGGAGGCCCGTCGGCTGCGCCTGGGCGGGCCGGTGACGGTGACGCGGCGCTCGCCGGGGTCCTGGGGCACGGTCACGGCCTCCGCATGAGCAGGTCCCGCAGCTCGCGGGCGTGGCGGCGGCTGACCTGGAGTTCCTCGGTGCCGACCAGGACGCTGACGGTGCCGGCGTCCAGGCGGAGTTCGCCGATGTGGCGCAGGGCGACGAGGTGACGGCGGTGGATGCGGACGAAGCCGCGGGCCCGCCAGCGTTCCTCCAGTGTGGACAGCGGGATGCGGACGAGGTGGCTGCCCCTGTCTGTGTGCAGGCGGGCGTAGTCGCCCTGGGCCTCGGCGTGGGTGATGTCGTCGACGGGGACGAAGCGGGCGACGCCGCCGAGTTCCACGGTGATGTGGTCGGGGTCGGGTTCGTGGACGGGTATCCGCGGTGAGGGGGGCGTCGCGCCGCGCTGCTCGACGGCGCGGCGCACCGCCTCGGCGAGCCGTTCCCGGCGCACGGGCTTGAGGACGTAGTCGACCGCCTCCAGGTCGAAGGCCTGCACGGCGAAGTCCTCGTGCGCGGTGACGAACACGATCAGCGGAGGCCGCGCGAACCCGGTCAGCAGCCGGGCGAGGTCCAGTCCGTCGAGGCCGGGCATCTGGATGTCGAGGAAGACGACGTCGATGGCGTCCGGCCCGTCGGGGCCCGACTCCAGCGCCCGGTTGATGCGGCGCAGCGCCTCGGTCGCGTCGCTCGCGCCCTCCGCCGCGCCGATGCGGGGATCGGCGTTGAGGAGGTACACGAGTTCTTCGAGCGTGGGGCGTTCGTCGTCGACAGCGAGGGCGCGCAGCATGAGGCTGGAGTGTAGGAGTAATCCGTACGCCTGCACACGGGCCGGGCGTGGACGTATCCGCTGGATACAGTGCCCGCATGAACAGCAGGCCCACTCCGTTCGACGAACTCGACCGCAAGATCGTCACCGCCCTGATGACGAACGCCAGGACGTCCTTCGCCGAGATCGGCGCGGAGATCGGGCTCTCCTCGACGGCGGTCAAGCGCCGGGTGGACCGGCTGCGCGAGACCGGTGTGATCACCGGGTTCACGGCGACGGTGCGGCCCGCCGCCCTGGGCTGGCGCACGGAGGCGTACGTGGAGGTGTACTGCGAGGGGGCGGCGCCGCCGCGGCGGCTGGCGGAGGTCGTGCGGGGCTATCCGGAGATCAGGGCGGCGATGACGGTGACCGGCGGCGCGGACGCCCTGCTGCACGTGCGGGCGCGGGACGTGGAGCACTTCGAGGAGGTGCTGGAGCGGATCCGTGCGGAGCCGTTCATCCGGAAGACGATCAGCGTGATGGTGCTGTCCCACCTGATCCCGGACAGTCCGGAGGCGGGCGCGGGCCTGCTGGCTCCGGAGGGCGCAGCAGACGTGCGCTGACCTGGTGGAGGACGCAGCGATCGTGCGGCAACACGCAGCCTTTGTCGCTTGTCGGGCGTGGCCGTCGGTTTCTACCGTGGTGTCAACCCAGTTACACACCGTGAGGAGCGGAGGTACCCCTCTGTGCCCGAGTCCCGTGTGCCGCGCCGACGGCGCTTCCTGGTCTGCGAACCCAGGCACTTCGCCGTGCAGTACGCGATCAATCCGTGGATGAGCACCGACCGACCGGTCGATGTCATACGCGCTCTCGACCAGTGGCAGGCGCTGGTCGACGCCTACCGTGCCCACGGCCACACCGTGGACGGCGTCGACCCGGTCCCGGGCCTGCCCGACATGGTGTTCGCCGCGAACTGCGCGGTCGTGGTCGAGGGGCGGGTCTTCGGCTCGCTCTTCCACGCGCCCGAGCGACGCCCCGAGTCGCTGCCGTTCATGGCGTGGTTCAAGACGCGGGGCTTCGAGGTCCAGCTTCCCGAGTCGGTCTGCGAGGGCGAGGGCGACCTGGTTCCGGCCGGCCGCTGGATCCTGGCGGGCACCGGGTTCCGCACCACCCGTGAGGCGCACCGCGAGGTGCAGGAGTTCTTCGGCGTGCCGGTGGTCTCGCTGACGCTGGTGGACCCGTACTTCTACCACCTGGACACGGCGCTGTTCGTGCTCGACGACGGGGCGGACGGCACCGAGGCGAACATCGCCTACTACCCCGAGGCGTTCTCGCCGGGCAGCCGCGAGGTTCTGGAGCGGCTCTACCCGGACGCGGTGCTCGCCACCCGCGAGGACGCCATGGCGTTCGGGCTGAACTCCGTCTCCGACGGGCGGCACGTGTTCCTCGCGCCAAAGGCCCGTGCCCTGGCCGACCGGCTCGCCGGCCGCGGCTACGTGCCCGTCCCCGTCGATCTGTCCGAGTTCCACAAGGCCGGTGGCGGCATCAAGTGCTGCACCCAGGAGATCCGGGAGACCCGCTCATGACCGCACCCGCCCCCGCCCGCGGCTCCGCGGAGCTGATCCGCGCGGAGGAGCCCGTCCTCGCGCACAACTACCATCCGCTGCCCGTGGTCGTGGCCCGCGCGGAGGGTGCCTGGGTCGAGGACGTGGAGGGCCGCCGCTATCTGGACATGCTGGCCGGCTACTCGGCGCTCAACTTCGGGCACCGCCACCCGGCGCTGATCGAGGCCGCCCACCGCCAGCTGGACCGGCTCACCCTCACCTCACGCGCCTTCCACAACGACCGGCTCGCGGGCTTCGCCGAGCGGCTGGCCGCGCTGACCGGCACGGACATGGTGCTGCCGATGAACACCGGCGCGGAGGCGGTGGAGAGCGGCATCAAGGTGGCCCGCAAGTGGGCCTACGACGTGAAGGGCGTCCCGGCGGACCGGGCGACGATCGTGGTCGCGGCGGACAACTTCCACGGCCGTACGACGACGATCGTCAGCTTCTCCACGGACGAGACGGCGCGCGCGGGCTTCGGCCCGTTCACGCCGGGTTTCCGGGTGGTGCCGTACAACGACCTGGCGGCCATGGAGGCGGCCGTCGACGAGACGACGGCGGCCGTGCTGATCGAGCCGATCCAGGGCGAGGCGGGGGTGCTGATCCCGGACGACGGCTATCTGGCCGGGGTGCGGGAGCTGACCCGCCGGGCGGGCTGTCTGTTCGTCGCGGACGAGATCCAGTCGGGTCTCGGCCGCACCGGGCACACCCTCGCCGTCGCGCACGAGTCGGTCGTGCCGGACGTGGTGCTGCTCGGCAAGGCGCTGGGCGGCGGCATCGTCCCGGTGTCGGCGGTGGTCGGCCGCCGGGACGTGCTGGGCGTGCTGCACCCGGGCGAGCACGGTTCGACGTTCGGCGGCAACCCGCTGGCGGCCGCGGTCGGCACGGCGGTGGTGGAGCTGCTGGAGACCGGCGAGTTCCAGCGCCGCGCGGCGGAGCTGGGCGCGGTGCTGCGCGAGGGTCTGGCCGCGCTGGTGGGCAGGGGTGTCGTCGGCTTCCGCGCGCGGGGGCTGTGGGCGGGGGTCGACGTGGACCCGGCGCTGGGCACCGGCCGTGAGATCAGCGAGCGGCTGATGCGCGAGGGCGTCCTCGTGAAGGACACGCACGGCTCGACGATCCGGCTGGCGCCGCCGCTGACGGTCACCGCCGCGGAGCTGGAGGGGGCGCTCGGGACGCTGGAGAAGGTCCTGACGTCCTGACCCGGGCGCGGCGCGTCCTACGGAGCGGTTCGGCCCCGGTCGAACCGCTCCACCCGCGTGACGTTCTCGCGGTCCTCGGCGTCCTCGCTCGGCCCGCCCGCGAACCAGGCGTCGAGGATCTCCCGCAGCAGCGGCGCCGACGTCAGGCGCAGGCTGAGGGCGAGCACGTTCGCGTCGTTCCACCGGCGGGCCCCGTCCGCCGTGTACGCGTCGGCGCACAGGGCCGCGCGGACGCCCGGCACCTTGTTGGCGGCGATCGACGCGCCGGTGCCGGTCCAGCAGCACACCACGGCCTGGTCGGCCCGCCCGTCGGCGACCTCGCGGGCGGCCCGCTCCGAGCACACGGCCCACCGGTCGTCCGCCCCGGCACTCAGCGCGCCGTGCGCGAGCACCTCGTGTCCGCGTCCGCGCAGCTCCTCCACGAGGAGCCGGGCCACGGGTTCGTCCATGTCGGAGGAGACGGCGATGCGCATGTGCGCAGGGTACCCACGCGGCCGCTCACCTCATCGGCTCAACCGCATGACCGAAGTCACGACCATACCCAGCATGATCGGGGGAACGGTACGACCTGAGACTCGTACGACCGAGCAGCGCTCCGCCAGGAGTGACTGCGCGTGGAAAGGAAGGCCGCCACGTCCCCCACCGACAACGGCCAGGAACCCGACGCCGCGGCGGTGCGCCGCCACCGGACCCTGTTCCGGGCCATCAAGCGCCGGCAGAACCCCCGGCTGCGCCGGTCGGACATCACCGTCACGGACGAGGCCGCGGTCAAGCGTGCCGTGAAGGCGGCGTCCCTCGGCAACGCCATGGAGTGGTTCGACTTCGGCATCTACGCCTATCTGGCCGGCACCATCGGCCGGGTGTTCTTCCCGTCCGGGAGCGACACGGCGCAGCTGCTCTCCTCGTTCGCCACGTTCGCCGTGGCGTTCCTGGTGCGTCCGCTGGGCGGCATGTTCTTCGGCCCGATGGGCGACAAGATCGGCCGCAAGAAGGTGCTCGCGCTGACGATGATCCTGATGGCGATCGGTACCGCCGCCATCGGACTCATCCCCAGCTACGCCTCGATCGGCTTCTGGGCCCCGGTCCTGCTGATCGTGTTCCGTCTGCTCCAGGGCTTCTCGACCGGCGGCGAGTACGGCGGTGCCTCCACGTTCATCGCCGAGTACGCGCCCGACAAGCGGCGCGGTTTCTTCGGCAGCTTCCTGGAGCTGGGCACGCTCGCCGGGTACACCGGCGCGGCGAGTCTGGTCACCGGCCTCACGGCCTGGCTCGGCAGCGACACGATGGACGCCTGGGGCTGGCGCATCCCGTTCCTGGTCGCGGCGCCGCTCGGCATCGTCGGTATCTACCTGCGGCTGAGGCTGGACGACACGCCCGCGTTCCTGAAGCTGGAGGACTCCAACGTCCACATCTCGGAGGCGGCGACGGCGGTGGAGACCACCGCCCGCGGCGACCTCGCCAAGATCTTCCGGACCCACTGGCGGTCGCTGGTGCTGTGCATCGCGCTGGTCGGCGCGTACAACATCACCGACTACATGCTGCTGTCGTACATGCCGACGTACCTGTCGGACGAGCTGGACTACAGCGAGAGCCACGGTCTGATGATCCTGGTGGCCACGATGGTGCTGCTGATGCTGATCATCAACCAGGTCGGCAGGCTGTCCGACCGCTTCGGCCGCAAGCCCCTGCTGATGACCGGCATGATCAGCTTCTTCGTCCTGTCCGCACCGGCCTTCGTGCTGGTCCAGGAGGGCAGTCTGCTCGCCGTCTCCGCGGGCATGCTGATGCTCGGACTGTCCCTGGTGTGCCTGCTGGGCACGATGTCGGCGGCGCTCCCCGCGATGTTCCCCACCAACGTCCGGTACGGGTCCCTGTCGGTCGGCTACAACCTCTCGGCGTCCCTGTTCGGCGGCACCACGCCGCTGGTCATCACCGCACTGATCAGCGTGACCGGCTCCGACATGATGCCCGCCTACTACGCGATGGCCGCGGCCCTGATCGGTGTCGTGGCGGTGGCCTGCATGAAGGAGACGGCCCAGCAGCCTCTCGAAGGCTCCCCGCCGTCGGTGCAGAGCGACGAGGAGGCCGCGGAGATGGTGGAGGCGCAGGCGCCGACGCCGAAGTTCTGACGGGAGTACGGCCGGCGGGCCGGGCACGTCCGGTTCCGGGCGGGCCCGGCCCGCACCTACACTGGCAGCCCGGCAGACGCCGGTCGACCAGTGAGAACACGGCGATCGTGCCGTCCCACCGGGCTGAGGAGCGACGCCTTGTTCTACTACGTCCTCAAATACGTGCTGTTGGGCCCGCTGCTGAGGCTGGTCTTCCGGCCGCGGATCGAGGGCCTGGACCACGTACCGGCGTCGGGGGCGGCCATCGTGGCGGGCAATCACCTCTCCTTCTCGGACCACTTCCTGATGCCCGCGGTGCTCAGACGCCGCATCACCTTCCTCGCCAAGGCCGAGTACTTCACCGGGCCGGGCCTGAAGGGCAGGCTGACGGCGTTCTTCTTCCGCAGCGCCGGGCAGATCCCCGTCGACCGCTCCGGCAAGGAGGCGGGGCAGGCCGCGATCCGCGAGGGCCTGGGCGTGCTGGGCAAGGACGAGCTGCTGGGCATCTACCCGGAGGGCACCCGCTCGCACGACGGACGGCTGTACAAGGGCAAGGTCGGCGTCGCGGTGATGGCGCTGCGGGCGGGGGTGCCCGTCGTGCCCTGCGCGATGATCGGCACGTTCGAGGCGCAGCCGCCGGGCCGGAAGATCCCCAAGGTGCACCCGGTGGTGATCCGCTTCGGCGAGCCCCTGGACTTCTCCCGCTACGCGGGAATGGAGGGCGAGAAGGCCGTGCTGCGCGCCGCCACCGACGAGATCATGTACGCCATCCTGTCGCTGTCCGGTCAGGAGTACGTCGACCGGTACGCCGCGGACGTGAAGGCCGAGGAGGCGGAGAAGGCGGCGCAGGGCCGCCGGTTCCCCCGCCTGCCGCACCGCTAGGGCCCGTTGACGACAGGGCCCGGGGCACGTCGTCTGCCGTCGGCAGAAGGCCGTGGCCGGTGCCGGGAGACACGCCTACGGTCGGCGTATGACACGTGCAGTGGTGATCGGGGCGACGGGACAGATCGGACGCGTGGCCGTGGGGGCACTGGCCCGGGACGGCTGGGAGGTGACGGCCGTCTCGCGGGGCGGCGGCCGGGACGCGCGGTGGCCGCGGGACGTACGGGTGGTACGGGCCGACCGGGAGGACGACGCGGCGCTGTCGGCCGCGGTCGGCGAGGGTTGCGACGTCCTGGTGGACACGGTGGCCTTCGACGCGGGGCACGCACGGCAGTTGACCGCGCTCGCCGGGCGGGTCGGCTCGGCCGTGGTCGTCTCCAGCGTCTCGGTCTACGAGGACGACGAGGGCCGGAACTTCGACACCCAGTCCGAGCCCGACGGCTTCCCGCACTACCCGGTGCCGCTCACGGAGGCGCAGCGCACCGTCGAGCCGGGCGATCACTCGTACAGCACCCGGAAGGTGGCGCTGGAACGTGAACTGCTCGCGTCGGGCGACCGGTTGCCGGCGACCCTGCTGCGCGCGGGCGCGGTGCACGGTCCGTACTGCCGGACCCCGCGCGAGCTGTACTTCGTCAAGCGCAATCTCGACGGCAGGCGCCGGCGTGTCCTCGCGTACGGGGGCGGGAGCCGCTTCCACCCGGCGAGTGTGCACACCGTCGCCGAGCTGATCCGGCTGGCCGCGCCCCGGCCGGGCAGCCGCGTCCTGAACGCGGTCGACCCGGACGCGCCGACGGTGGCGGAGATCGCGGCGGCCGTCGACGGGGTGATGGGCGTGGCGGCCGAGGACGTCCTGGTGGACGGGGAGCCGCCCGCGGAGACGGTGGGCGACACGCCGTGGTCGGTGTCCGCGCCCGTCGTGTGCGACATGAGCGAGGCGGAACGCCAGTTGGGCTACCGCCCGGTGGGCCGGTACGCCGACCACCTGGCGGAGACGGTCGCCTTCATCGAGGAGCGGCTGGCCGGACGGGACTGGCGGGAGGCGTACCCCAAGATGTTCCAGGCGTACGGCGACCTCTTCGACTACGCGGCGGAGGACGCCTGGTTCGCGGCGCGCCGGGGCTGAGCACGGCGAAGGGGCGGCCGGTCGGACCGGCCGCCCCCATGTGGTTGCCGCGATGGTCAGGGCTTGGGCGTGGCGTGCGGGGCGCAGGTCACGTCCTTGGGGTCCACCTTCCCGGTGAGCAGATAGGTGTCGACCCGGTCGTTGACGCACGGGTTGACCAGCCCGGTGACGCCGTGCGAGCCGGCGTCCCGCTCGGTGATGAGCCGGGATCCCTTGAACCGCTTGTGCAGTTCGACGGCGCCGCCGTACGGGGTGGCCGCGTCCCGTTCGGACTGGACGATCAGCACCGGCGGCAGGCCCTTGCCGGTCTTCACGTTCACCGGGGTGCGCTGCTTGACCGGCCAGGTGGCACAGGGCAGGTTCATCCAGGCGTTGGCCCAGGTCATGAACGGGTGGTCGCGGTGCAGCTTGGTGTTGTCGGCATCCCAGGTGCGCCAGTCGGTGGGCCACCGGGCGTCGGCGCACTCGACGGCCGTGTAGACGGCGTTGCCGTTCTCCGACGAGGCATTGCCCGCGGTGTCGGAGAGGTCCGGCGCGGCGGCGTCGACGAGGGCCTGGGTGTCACCGGCGACGTACTTGCCGAAGATGTCCGCGGTGGGCACCCACGCGGAGTCGTAGTACGGGGCGCTCTGGAAGAAGGAGATCAGCTCTGCCGGGCCCACGACGCCGCCGAGGGGTTCCTTCGCGGCGGTGGCGCGCAGCTTCAGCCACTGCTCCTGGACCTCGGCACGGGTGTCACCCAGGTGGAAGGTGGCGTCGTTCTTCGCGACCCAGTCCTGCCAGTCCTTCCAGCGCTGCTCGAAGGCGACGTCCTGGTCCAGGTTGGCCTGGTACCAGATCTTCTCGCGGGACGGGTTGACGACGCTGTCGACGACCATGCGGCGCACGTGGCCGGGGAAGAGGGTGCCGTAGACGGCGCCGAGGTAGGTGCCGTAGGAGACGCCGAGGAAGTTGAGCTTCTTCTCGCCGAGGGCGGCCCGGACGACGTCGAGGTCGCGGGCGGTGTTCGGCGTGGTCATGTGCGGGAGCATCTCGCCGCTGCGCTCGAAGCAGCCGTCGGCGTACTCCCGGGCGAGCTTGCGCTGGGCACGCTTGTCGGCCTCGGAGCCGGGCACGGGGTCCATCTTGGGTGCCTTGACGAACTCCTGCGGGTCGACGCAGGAGATGGGCGCGGACTTGCCGACGCCGCGCGGATCGAAGCCCACGAAGTCGTACGCCTCGGCCGTCTTGGCCCACACCGCGCTCTTGCCGGTGACGCGGGCCGGGAAGCGCAGTCCGGAGCCGCCCGGGCCGCCGGGGTTGTAGAGGAGGGCGCCCTGGCGCTGGCTCTTGGTGCCGGTGTTGCCGATGCGGTCGACGGCGATCTTGATCTGCCTGCCGAACGGCTTGGCGTAGTCGAGCGGCACCGTGACGTAGCCGCACTGGATCGGCTTGGGGAGGTTCCAGTCGGCGGGGCAGTCCTGCCAGTCGACCCCGGCGCGGGCGGCGCGGGCGGCGGCGATGACGGCACCGCGGGCCTCGTGGTCCCAGCCTTGCGCGGAGGGCTGCCCGGACGCGGGTGCGGCGCTCGCGGTGGGTGCCGTGACGGCACCGGCTATCAGCGTGGCGGTGACCAGCGCTCCGGCCGTGCCGAACGCCGTCGCCCTCCGCCGCACTCTGCTCTTGCTCAAGTGGCCCTCCCCGTACGTGTTCGTGACAAGTACGGGGATCCTCGCGGCTGTGCGTCGGCTGAGAACAGACCAAGTGCTACTTCTTTGCCAATCCGATAAACGGAGAAAGGCGTTCGCTAGTCGCGCCCCAGTGAGGCCAACGCCCCGTCCAGCAGCCGCCGCAGCCGCAACGCGTCCGGCGCCACCGCCGTCACCAGCGCGGCGGGGCCGGCCAGCGGCATGACGGCCGCGCCCTCCTCGAACACCCGGGCGGCCGGCGGCTCCGTCGCGAACCCGGGCCGTACGACGACCAGCTGGCCCACGGCACGGTGTCCGGCGAGCCCCGCGGGCCCGTCCCAGCCGCCCGGGGCGCCGGGCCCGCAGGCCAGTTCCTGGTCGAGGACGCCGCGGCCCTCGATCCGTACCGTCAGACGGCTGGTGAGGCGTCCCGGTTCCTCCCCGGCCCGGCCGAGCACCTGCTCCTCGCGCAGCAGCAGCCGGGCTCCGGCCGCGAGGTCGACGCGCGTGGCGACGTACAGGTCGCTGCCGTGCGCGGAGATCAGCTGCTCGGGCAGCCAGTGCAGTTCGGCGTCGTCGCCGACGGTGAGCCGGACGTCGTAGTGGGAGCCCGCCTTCTCCTGCCCCGGCAGGGCGAGGGTGGCGGCGGCCGAGCCGACCCGCAGCCGGGCGCCCCGGGCCGCCTCGGCCGTCACCGTGAAGTGGTCGCCACCGAGCGGCCCGCTCATCGCCCCGACCAGCATCACCCGGGCCTCGGCACCGCTCCCCCGCGTCCGGCGCACCGCGAGCGGCCCCTCGCCCTCCAGCACGGGCAGGGCGGTGCCGCCGCGCCCGTCGCCGCGGGCGAGAATCCGGGCCCTCGCCCGCACGCCGCCCGGACTGGTCACGCGGTCCACGCGGCGATCCGCCCCCTGACCCAGTCGGCGACCTCCCCGACGCCGTCCTCGCCGCGCAGCGACTGCAGGACGACGGGCAGTTCACCGCGCTGCGCCTTGGCGTCCGCGGCCATCCGCGCGAGGTCGGAGCCGACGTGGGGCGCGAGGTCGGTCTTGTTGACGATCAGCAGGTCGGCGGTGGCGACTCCGGGCCCGCCCTTGCGCGGGATGTCGTCGCCGCCGGCCACGTCGATCACGAAGATCTGGGCGTCGACGAGCCCCTTGGAGAAGGTGGCGGTGAGGTTGTCCCCGCCGGACTCCACGAGGACCAGGTCGAGCGGCCCGACCTCGTCCTCCAGGTCCTCCACGGCCTCCAGGTTGGCGGAGATGTCGTCCCGGATGGCGGTGTGCGGGCAGGCCCCGGTCTCCACGGCGGTGATCCGCTCGGGCGGCAGCACCGCCTCCCGGAGCAGGAACTCGGCGTCCTCGCGGGTGTAGATGTCGTTGGTCACCACTGCGAGCGACAACTCCTCGCGCAGGGCCCGGCAGAGCGCGGCTACGGTGGCGGTCTTCCCGGACCCGACGGGTCCACCGAGCCCGATCCGCACCGCCCGGCGCGTACCGTCGGGCCGCCTGGCATCGGCGGAGACGGCGGCGGGGAGTTCGTGGTGGTGGTCGAGATGCATGAGGCGGCTCCTTGGCAACCGGATTGCGTTGTCAGCCCGTCCGGCGCTTGAGGACGAGGCCGTCCAGGCCGAAGGGGGTCCAGGCCGAAGGGGGTCCAGGGGGCGAAGCCCCCTTGGCGGGGTCGAAGGGGCAGAGCCCCTGGGGTCGGGAATGGGAAGGGGCGGCGGGGGCGGACAACGCCCTACGAGGCGAACAACCGAACCGCCCACCCCGCATGCGCCTCCGCCGCGATCTCCAGCAACGGCGCCGACCGCGCGGGCAGCGCATCGACCCCGTCGGTCATGACGCGCGCCGCCGCCTCCACCGCGTCCCGCGCCACCAGATCCACGTCGTCCGCGAGCCGCGCCAGCGCCCCCGTCGCGTCGAAGGGGTCGAGGCTGAGCAGCCGCACGACCGCGGTGGCCGGCCCGCTCACCCCCTCGTAGGCGGAGCAGTACGCCGCGTCCAGCGCCCCCAGCCCGGCGGCGCGGGCGGCGACCCCCAGTACGACGGGCTGATGCGCGCCCTTGGGGAACCTCCCCGCCAGCGCGTCGAGTTCGGGATGCGGCCAGGTCGCCCGCGCGGCCCGCATCAGCTGCCGCCCGAGTCTGCGCGCCACCCCCCGCAGGGCGGGCGACGGGGTACGGGCGTCGGCTGCCCGGTCGAGCCCGACGGGGTCCGCGCCGAGGGCCGCGGCCGCCGCGAGGGACGCCGCGACGGCGCCGCTCGTGTGCAGCCGCCCCCGGCAGAACTCCTCCAGGCTCGCGGCGTCGGTCACGCGTCCCGCCCGGACGGCGGCCTCCGCCCCGCCGGAGTGGGCGTGCCCTCCGGCGGGGAAGCGGCCGTCCGCGAGGACGAGCAGTGCTGCGCGGCTCATCCCGGCGCTCAGAAGAGGAAGTACCGCTGGGCCAGCGGCAGTTCGGCGACGGGTGCGGGCTCGACGAGTTCGCCGTCGATGGTCACCGCGAAGGAGTCCGCGGCGACCTCCACGCGGGGCAGTGCGTCGTTCTCCCGCATGTCGGCCTTGGTACGGCCGCGCGTGGACCGGATCGGCACCAGCTCCCGCCCGAGTCCCAGCCGTTCCGCCAGTCCGTCCTCGACGGCCCGCTCGGCCACGAAGGCGACCGAGTTGGCGGCCGGCGCCGTCCCGTGGGCACCGAACATCGGGCGCGGCAGGACCGGCTGCGGGGTCGGGATGGAGGCGTTCGCGTCGCCCATCTGCGCGTACGCGATCTGGCCGCCCTTGAGGACGAGCTGCGGCTTCACCCCGAAGAACCGCGGCTCCCAGAGCACGAGGTCGGCGAGCTTGCCGCTCTCGACGGAGCCGACCTCGTGCTCGATGCCCTGCGCCACGGCGGGGTTGATCGTGTACTTGGCGACATAGCGACGGGCGCGCCGGTTGTCGGCCCGCGTGTCGCCGGGCAGGAAGCCGCGGCGCCGCTTCATCACGTGCGCGGTCTGCCAGGTCCGCATGATCACCTCGCCGATGCGGCCCATGGCCTGGGCGTCCGACGCCATGATGGAGATCGCCCCCATGTCGTGCAGGACGTCCTCGGCGGCGATGGTGCTGGGCCGGATACGGGACTCGGCGAAGGCCAGGTCCTCGGGGACGGCCGGGTTCAGGTGGTGGCAGACCATCAGCATGTCGAGGTGTTCCTCGACGGTGTTGACGGTGTGCGGCCGGGTCGGGTTGGTGGAGGCCGGCAGCATGTTGGGCAGTGACACCGCGGTGATCATGTCGGGTGCGTGGCCTCCGCCCGCGCCCTCGACGTGGAAGGCGTGCAGGGTGCGGCCCGCGACCGCGTCGAAGGTGTCGCCGACGAAGCCCGCCTCGTTCAGGGTGTCGGTGTGGACGGCGAGCTGGACGCCGGACTCCTCGCAGACGTCCAGGCAGGCGGAGATGACGGCGGGGGTGGCGCCCCAGTCCTCGTGGATCTTGAAGCCGAGCACTCCGGCGCGGAGCTGGTCGCGCATCGACTCCTTGGACATGGTGCTGCCCTTGCCCAGGAAGCCGATGTTGACGGGGCTCGACTCCAGGGCGGCGAACATCCGCGCCAGGTGCCACGAACCCGGGGTGACGGTGGTCGCCTTGCTGCCCTCGGCCGGCCCCGTGCCGCCGCCGATGAGGGTGGTGACGCCCGACGCCAGGGCCTCGTCGACCGCGGTCGGCGCGATGAAGTGCACGTGGGTGTCGATGCCGCCCGCGGTGAGGATCTTGCCGTTGCCCGCGATGACCTCCGTCTCGGGCCCGATGACGAGGTCGGGGTGGACGCCGTCCATCGTGTCCGGGTTGCCGGACTTGCCGATGCCGGTGATCCGGCCGTCCCGGATGCCGACGTCGGCCTTGACGATGCCCCAGTGGTCGATGATCACGGCACCCGTGACAACGGTGTCGGGGGCGCCTTCGGCGCGCGTGGCGCGCGACTGGCCCATGGATTCGCGCAGCACCTTGCCGCCGCCGAAGACGGCCTCGTCCCCGGAGCGGCCCGGGCCGCCCGCGCGGTCCTCCTCGATCTCGACGAAGAGGTCGGTGTCGGCGAGGCGGACCCGGTCGCCGGTGGTCGGGCCGAA
Organism: Streptomyces sp. WAC 04229; assembly: GCF_003947455.1. Classification (GTDB taxonomy): domain Bacteria; phylum Actinomycetota; class Actinomycetes; order Streptomycetales; family Streptomycetaceae; genus Streptomyces. Next base: position 40,145 of record NZ_QHJH01000018.1, read on the forward strand.
CAGGTCGGCGTAGGCGCCGCGGGACAGCTCAGGCATCGAGGGCACCTCCGGTGGCGCCGCGCAGGCCCATGACGACGCGGGCACCCGCGAGGGGGACCAGTTCGACGTCGACGGGGATGCCGGGCTCGAACCGGACGGCGGTGCCGGCGGCGATGTTCAGCCGGGTGCCGTGCGCGGCGGTGCGGTCGAACTCGAGACCGGGGTTGGCCTCGGCGAAGTGGTAGTGGGAGCCGACCTGGACGGGCCGGTCGGCGGTGTTGAGAACGGTCAGACGGGTGACCGGGCGCCCCTCGTTGAAGGGGACCGGCGCGTCGGCGAAGAGGATCTCTCCGGGAATCATGGCCGCCGCCCCGTCAGACGATCGGTTCGTGGACGGTGACCAGCTTGGTGCCGTCCGGGAAGGTGGCCTCGACCTGCACGTCGTGGATCATCTCGGGGACTCCCTCCATGACCTCGTCGCGCTGGAGCACCTTGCGTCCGGAGGACATGAGTTCACCCACGGTCCGCCCGTCCCGGGCGCCTTCGAGGATGTGCGCGGTGATCAGCGCGACGACCTCGGGGTGGTTGAGCTTCACGCCTCGCGCGCGACGCTTCTCCGCCACGTCCGCGGCCACATGGATGAGCAGTCTCTCCTGCTCGTGCGGGGTCAGTTGCATGTAGCACCTCACAGGACATGACGCCGGGACCGGACGGTCCGGGCTGCCGCGGCCACCACGGCGGCTCAAGATGTAACACACACGGATGGACCGCCAAGCACCTGCCGTTCCACGAAAACCGCAGGTGGATAGGGTGGAGGCTACGGCTGGCGTGTTTCCGTCGCATGACCGGGTTTTGACCGACTGATTACCGGTGGTGTCGACGCGTTGACGCCTGCCCGCACGCGGACGCCGCCGACCAGCGGCCGTCCGCCGGGCGCTAGGCCGGGTTCGGCCCGCGGTGCTCCGCGGCGATGCCGAAGCGGTGGGGTTCGCGGGGCGGGGCGGCGGCCGTGTCCTGGACGCCGGCGACCGAGGTGATCACCTGTCCCTCCGACGGTTCCCCGGCCTCCTGCTCCAGGCGCTCCAGGTCGGCGGCGGAGACGAGGGCGACGAGAGGCTTGCCGTGCCGCGTGACGACGACGCGTTCACCGCCGTACACCACCCGGTTGATCAGGTCGGCGAGCTCAGCCCTGGCTTGCGTCACCGGAATCTCGTAGGCCATGCACCCAGCTTACGGTTCACCCCGCGCCGACCGGCTGCGCCGCCGCCGGGCCGGGTGGACGATGGGAGCGGAGGCACCCCCTCGCCCCATGGCCACGCCCCGCGGGAGGTACCCATGACCGGCGAACCGTCGTTCTTCGAGCTCGGCGTGGCGGACCCCGAGCGCGGGCGGGTCTTCTACGGCACCCTGTTCGGCTGGGCCCTCGAGGCGGGCCCCACGGGGGACGGGTTCTCCATCGGCACCGCCGGGCTGCCGGGCGGCATGCACGGCGGTGACCCGGGCGCCTCCCCGTACCTGTTCTTCCGGGTCGACGACCTGGACGCCGCCGTGGCCCGGGTGCGTGAGCTGGGCGGCTCCGTCGAGGAGCTGGGCGAGGAGGGCGGGGAGGAGGCGGGGTCGGCGGCCCGCTTCGGGCGGTTCAAGCTCTGCCGGGACGACCAGGGCTCCGTCTTCGGCCTGCACGAGCCACCGCACGGGAACTGATCGCGGGGTTACGCGATTTCCCACCCCTCGCAATGTACGTCCTGTACATTTTATGCGGAGCCAGTGCAGCCGAAGAGGGTTCCGCCACGAGGAGGGGTTCGCCATGACCCGACCGCCCGCCCGACATGTCCTGCCCGAGTTCACCGAGCGCACTAGTGCCGGCTCCCGGACGTCGGACCCGTACTCGAAGCTGCTGGAGGAGCGGATCGTCTTCCTCGGGACGCCGGTCGACGAGACCTCCGCGAACGATGTGACGGCGCAGTTCATGCACCTGGAGCACCGGGCCCCGGACCGGGACATCGCCCTCTGCATCAACTCCCCCGGCGGCTCGTTCACGGCCATGACGGCGATCTACGACACGATGCGCCACGTCGCCTGCGACGTGGAGACGACCTGCCTGGGACAGGCCGGCGCCTCCGCCGCCCTGCTGCTGGCGGCGGGCACGCCGGGCAAGCGCGCGATGCTGCCCGGGGCGCGGGTGGTGCTGCGTCAGCCGTTGCTCGCCGATCCGGTGGAGGGGCAGGCGAGCGACCTGGCCATCCAAGCCGAGGAGTTGACCCGGATCCGCGCCCGCCTGGAGGAGATCCTTGTACGGCACACGGGCCGCACTCCGGCGCAGGTGACCGAGGACATCGAGCGGAGCACCGTCCTGGACGCCCAACAGGCCCTGGAGTACGGGCTGGTGGACCGGATCGTGTCCGACCGCTCGGCCGTGGCCGGCGCACCCGGCACCCGGTGAACGGCCGATGCTGCCACCGGAACTGCCGCCCCTGCCCGCCCTGACCCGCGCCGAGGCGCAGCTGATCGACCGCTACCTGGACGTCGTCGACCTGCTCGGGCGCATCAACCCCGCGCGGGACGGCGACACCTACCGGGGACTGCGGGCCGCCCAGGCGCTGGTCGGGAAGGCCGCGGCCCTGCGCGACGCGCTGGAGCTGATGCACGCGCGAGGTGAGACCGAACTGCACGCGCCCACCCTCGCCCGGGCCCTGCGCGTGCTGGACGGCGAGCGGCGGACGGGACGCCTCAGCCTTCCGCCGCGTTCCGAGAGTTGAGCGGGCGGGGTTCGAAACGGACCAAAAGACGTACCTCCTTTCGGCGTAGGAACACACCCGGTTGACGACCGGTCCGAGTTGCGCGGCCGCCCTCTCCCGACGTCCGCACCCACCGCTGCGCCGCTGGTCCCGGGGTCGTCACCGCCTACCGCCCCGGCTCGAACACGGGGGTGTCCACCCGAACGGGTGGGTGGTGAGTAACAACACAAAAGCCACGTTCCGTTGGGAATTCCCCATCCGGCGAGACAAGATCCGTGACTGACGACAAGCCCCCGCCACAGCGGCGGGGCGGTCCGGGCGGACGCCGAATCCTGCCGCCGCCCGGACGACCGGTCGCGAGGGAAGTGGATCGGCAGGAGTGGAGGACCCGAGCACGACGGGTCGCAGGAGCGGTCGCCCTCCGTGGGAGAGGCGCCGGACCGAGCAGCCCTTGGGGTGAAGCCGCATGCGTGCGGCCGGGCAACTTCGCCAGCCCGAATCCGACAGGTCATCCTTCACAGGCGGCTGACGAAGGGTTGCGCATGTTCGCGCTCAATCGTGTCCCGTCCCTGATGGCTCGTGCCGGTACGGCCTCGGCCCTCACTCTCGCCGCGGTGGGCGGCTCCGTCGTGGTCCCCGGTTTCTCCTCGGAGGCGGCCGCGGCGAGCCATGCGACGAAGGCCCTCAAGATCGCGGCCTCCAAGAAGGGCTCCCCCTACAGGTGGGGCGCCGTCGGGCCCCGCAGGTTCGACTGCTCCGGCCTGACGCTGTACTCGTTCAAGAAGGCCGGCAAGAAACTGCCGCGCACGGCCGCCCAGCAGTACAACAAGACCCGCCACGTCTCGGCCAAGAAGCGCAAGGCCGGAGACCTGGTCTTCTTCCACTCGGGCCGCAGCGTCTACCACGTCGGCATCTACGCCGGTAAGGGCAAGCTCTGGCACGCCCCGAAGACCGGGGACGTGGTGCGCCTGCAGAAGATCTGGACCGGGAGCGTCTCCTACGGCCGGGTCAAGTAGCCCCCTGGGGGTCAAGCAGCCCCTGGAGGGTCGAGTGCCCCGTGATCGAGCGACACGGGGTCAAACGGCCCGGGGGCGCGTAGCTCTCCCGAGGGGGATGACGGCGTTCTGCCCCGCCGTCACCCCCTCCACGGGGGCCGGCCGGCCGGGGGCGCTCCAGGGCAGTTCGATGAAGACGGTCTTGCCGCCCTCCCGCGTCGGGCGGACCCGCAGCTTGCCGCCGCATTCGGCCGTCAGCCAGCGGATGATCACCATCCCGCGGCCGTTGTCCTGCTGCACGGCGGCGGGCAGCCGCTTGGGGAATCGCGGATGGCTGTCGGTGACGCCGATGCGCAGCCGCTCGTCACGGTCGAGGACGAGGTCCACCGTGAAGGTGGGCGACTGCCCGAGCGTGTGCTGGACCGCGTTGGTCGCCAGTTCGGAGACGATGAGCCGGACCGTGTCGGACACGTCGGCGTCCGCCGGCAGGCCCCACTCCACCAGCGTGTCGACCACATAGGTGCGCGCGGCTGCCACCGAGGCGGGATCGCTCGGCAGAGTGACGGATGCTTCCAGGTGATCGGCCATGGCGACGTCGCCCCTTTCTCACGGGACCGTGGTCCGACACGAAGCGGATGGTTCGAGTACGGTCCCGGACTGGTGCTTCGCCGTCAGACTGCCATCACCCGGCCCGTGAAGGACGGCGATCCACCAAGATATGCATATATCTGTCGCTCGAAGCGGTGAACTCTGCGACGGCAGAGCGGATTTGGGCGGCCCATAAGGAGTAAGGGAGTGGCCCATGCAGCACGGTCCGGTGGTGCGCCGCAGGAAGCTGGGCGCGGAACTGCGCGCCCTGCGCACGACGGCGGGCATCACCAGCGGGGAGGCGGCCCGGCTGGTGGGCTGGCACCAGTCGAAGGTCAGCCGCATCGAGACCGGGACGAGCGGGGCGAAACCGGCCGACGTGCGGTTACTGCTCGACGCCTACGGCGTGGACGACGACCAGCTGCGCGGGCTGCTGGTCATGCTGGCGCGCTCCGACGACGCGGGCGGCCGGCACCACTGGTGGCACGCCTACCGCGGGGTGCTGCCGCCCACCTACCGCGACTTCATCAGCCTGGAGTCCCAGGCCGGCGCCATGCGCACACTGGAGACCACGGTGGTCCCCGGACTCCTCCAGACACCGGAGTACGCCCGCGAGGTGACGCGGGCCGCCGTGGACGGGATGCCGGAGGAACGACTGGACGCGCTGGTGGAGGTCAGGCTGGCCCGGCAGGACGTGCTGCGCGGCGAACCGCCGCTGGAGCTGAGCGCGGTGCTGGACGAGGCGGTGTTGCGCCGGCAGGTGGGCGGCCCGGGGGTGATGGCCCGTCAGCTGGAGCGGCTGGTGGAGGCGGCGCGTCTGCCCCATGTCCGGCTCCAGGTACTGCCCTTTGCCGCCGGGGCGCACATCGGTGTCACCGGCCCTTTCGTAATCTTCTCTTTTTCGAGCACTTCTGATCTGGACGTGGTTGTTCTCGACCACTTGACGAGTAGCCTGCACCTCGAACGGAAAGAAGACCTAGAGGCCTATACCGAGGCCTTCAACGCCCTTCTGATCCATGCCCTTTCGCCCGAGGACTCGTTGGACTTCATCGCCGCGACCGCGGCAGGCGCGTAAGGAGGCACCATGTCAGGCTCCATGTCCGAACTTCCCCGGAACATCCCTGCCGGCACCGATCTGACCGGCGTCCGGTGGCTGCGCAGCAGCTACAGCACGGGCGCGAACAACTGCGTGGAGACGGCCCGGCCGTCGGCCGGCCGCTGGGCCGGACTGCTCGCGGTGCGCGACTCCAAGAACCCCGCCGGGGCCGCCCTGCTCTTCTCCCCCGAGAGCTGGACGTCCTTCACCGCCGGGATCCACCAGGACTGACCACCCCACGAGAGGTCGGACGACGCACGGCCATGCCACGCCGACTCATGGTCGCGTCTCGCCGATCACCCGCACCGCGCGTTCGATCTGTTCCCCGGAGAGGTCCGCCCGAGCGGTCAGCCTGAGCCGTGACACACCGTCCGGCACGGAAGGAGGACGGAAACAGCCCACGGACAGGCCGGCCGCACGGCAGTCGGCGGCCCACCGCACCGCCCCCTCCGGGGAGGGCGCGCGCACCGAGACCACCGCGGCGTCCGGACGTACCGCCGCCAGGCCCGAGGCGGTCAGGCGCGCGTGCAGTTCGGCGGCGACGGAACGGGCCCGCGCCGCGCGTTCCGGCTCGCGGCGCAGCAGGGTCAGCGCGGCCAGCGCCGCGCCCGTCGCGGCGGGGGCGAGACCGGTGTCGAAGATGAACGTCCGGGCGGCGTTGACCAGGTGGCCGATCACCCGGGCCGGACCCAGTACCGCACCTCCCTGGCTGCCCAGCGACTTGGACAGCGTGACCGTGGCGACGACGTCGTCCCGGCCCGCCAGACCCGCCGCGTACGGGGCGCCCCGGCCGCCGTCGCCGAGCACCCCCAGTCCGTGCGCGTCGTCCACGACCAGACCGGCGCCGTGCTCCCGGCACACGTCGGCGAGGGCGGGCAGCGGCGCGGCGTCGCCGTCGACCGAGAAGACCGTGTCGGAGACGGCGACCGCGGGCCCGTCGTGCGTCGCCAGCGCCTTGCGCACGGCGTCCGGTTCGGCGTGCGCCACCACCTGGGTCGCGCCCCGGGCCAGTCGGCAGCCGTCGATCAGCGAGGCGTGGTTGCCCGCGTCGGAGACGACCAGGCTGCCGTGCGGCGCCAGGGCGGTGACCGCCGCGAGGTTGGCCGCGTAGCCGGAGGAGAACACGAGCGCGGCCTCGAATCCGCAGAACGCGGCCAGTTCGCGTTCGAGTGCGGCGTGCAGTTCGGTCGTGCCGGTCACGAGCCGGGAACCGGTCGCGCCGCCGCCCCAGGTGCGCGCCGCCCGCGCCGCGCCCTCGGTGATCTCCGGGTGCCGGGCCAGTCCGAGGTAGTCGTTGCTCGCCAGGTCCAGCAGCGGCGAGTCGGCCGGGCGGGGGCGCAGAACCCGTACGAGTCCCGCCTCGTGGCGCGCCCGGGCCTGTTCGTCGATCCAGCCGAACGCCATGAGCCGTCCCTCCGGGAATTTGTAGGCAATGGACAGACACTAGCGGCATCGCCACCCCCGCGAGGTGTGGCAATACCCACACGTCGATCTGTCAGTGTTGTGCAAACTCTCCTTGGCCCCGGGCGGGCCCTTAGGACAGGATCGGCTCTCATGGACCTGCTGAACACGCTGGTGGACAAGGGGCTTCGGCGCGAGTCGCCGACCCGCGAGGAGGCGCTCGCCGTCCTCGCCACTTCCGACGACGACCTGCTCGATGTGGTGGCCGCGGCCGGCAAGGTGCGCCGGCACTGGTTCGGCCGGCGGGTGAAACTCAACTACCTCGTCAACCTCAAGTCGGGCCTGTGCCCCGAGGACTGCTCCTACTGCTCGCAGCGGCTGGGCTCCAAGGCGGAGATCCTCAAGTACACCTGGCTCAAGCCCGAGCAGGCCACCGCGGCCGCCGCCGCCGGGGTGTCCGGGGGCGCCAAGCGGGTGTGCCTGGTGGCCAGCGGACGCGGCCCGACCGACCGGGACGTGGACCGGGTCTCGGACACCATCAAGGCCATCAAGGAGCAGGACGGGTCCGTCGAGGTGTGCGCCTGCCTGGGGCTGCTCTCCGACGGTCAGGCGGAGCGGCTGCGCGAGGCGGGCGCCGACGCCTACAACCACAACCTCAACACGTCCGAGGCGACGTACGGGGACATCACGACCACGCACACGTACGCCGACCGGGTGGACACGGTGCGCAAGGCGCACGCGGCCGGGCTTTCCGCCTGTTCGGGCCTCATCGCGGGCATGGGCGAGAGCGACGAGGACCTGGTCGACGTGGTCTTCTCGCTGCGCGAACTGGACCCGGACTCGGTGCCGGTCAACTTCCTGATCCCGATGGAGGGCACGCCGCTGGCCAAGGAGTGGCACCTCACCCCGCAGCGCTGCCTGCGCATCCTGGCGATGACCCGGTTCGTCTGCCCGGACGTCGAGGTGCGCATCGCCGGCGGGCGCGAGGTCCACCTGCGCACCATGCAGCCGCTGGCCCTGAACCTGGCCAACTCCATCTTCCTGGGCGACTACCTCACCAGTGAGGGCCAGGCCGGCCACGCCGACCTGGAGATGATCGCGGACGCCGGCTTCGAGGTGGAGGGCGCCGACCGGGTGACCCTGCCGGAGCACCGGGTCACGGCCGCCGGTGGCGGCTGCGGATCGCACGCGGGCGGCGGCTGCGGGTCGCACGGGGACGGCGAGGAGGGCGGGGGCTGCGGGTCGCACGCCGACGGCGGGGTCTGCGCTCCGGCGCCGGCCGCCCGGACCGAGGAGCCCCGGACGGATCTGGTGGCCGTGCGCCGCCGCGGTGCCGGGACGGATCTCGCGCCCAATGCCTGAGCCCGCGCTGACGGTGGACGAGCTGCTGGCGCTCGACCGGCGGCACGTCTGGCACCCGTACGGCCCCATGCCGGGCCGGCAGGACCCGCTCGTCGTGGAGTCGGCGAGCGGGGTGCGGCTGCGTCCCGCGGACGGCTCGGCGGAGCTGGTGGACGGGATGTCGTCCTGGTGGTCGGCGATCCACGGCTACAACCACCCGGTGCTGAACGAGGCCGCCCGCGAGCAGTTGGGGCGGATGAGCCACGTGATGTTCGGCGGGCTCACCCACGAGCCCGCCGTCCGGCTGGCGAAGCTCCTTGTCGACATGTCGCCGGACGGACTCGAGCACGTCTTCCTCGCCGACTCCGGTTCGGTCTCCGTCGAGGTCGCGGTCAAGATGTGCCTCCAGTACTGGCGTTCGCTGGGCCGCCCCGCCAAGCGCCGCCTGCTGACCTGGCGCGGCGGCTACCACGGCGACACCTGGCAGCCCATGTCGGTGTGCGACCCGGAGGGCGGGATGCACGAGCTGTGGTCGGGCGCCCTGCCGCGCCAGGTCTTCGCCGACGCGCCGCCCGCCGAGTACGACGAGACGTACGCCGACCATCTGCGGTCGACGATCGAGCGGCACGCCGACGAACTGGCCGCGGTGATCGTCGAGCCGGTCGTGCAGGGCGCCGGTGGCATGCGGTTCCACTCCCCCGCGTACCTGCGGGTGCTGCGGGAGGCGTGCGACGCGCACGGCGTGCTGCTGGTGTTCGACGAGATCGCGACCGGCTTCGGACGGACCGGCGCGCTGTTCGCGGCGGAGCACGCGGCGGTGGCGCCGGACGTGATGTGCGTCGGCAAGGCGCTGACCGGCGGCTATCTGACGATGGCGGCGACCCTGTGCACGTCGGAGGTGGCCGACGGCATCTCGCGCGGCGAGGTGCCGGTCCTGGCCCACGGGCCGACGTTCATGGGCAATCCGCTGGCCTCGGCCGTGGCCTGCGCGTCGATCGGGCTGCTGCTCGGCCAGGACTGGCTCGCGGAGGTCAAGCGGATCGAGTCCGGCCTGCGCGACGGTCTGGCCCCCGCGGCCGGGCTGCCGGGCGTCACGGACGTACGGGTGCTGGGCGCGATCGGTGTGGTGCAGCTCGACCACGCCGTCGACATGCGGGCGGCGACCGCGGCGGCCGTCCGCGAGGGTGTGTGGCTGCGGCCGTTCCGCGACCTGATCTACACCATGCCGCCGTACGTCACGGGCGACGCGGACGTGGCACGCATCGCCCGCGCGGTGTGCGCGGCGGCAGGAAAGGGATGACATGCCGGTACTGGTGATCACGGGCACGGGCACGGAGATCGGCAAGACGGTCGTGACGGCCGCCGTCGCCGCGACGGCGCTGGCGGGCGGCCGGTCGGTGGCGGTGCTGAAGGCCGCGCAGACGGGCGTGGGGCCGGACGAGCCGGGGGACGCGAGAGAGGTGGCGCGCCTCGCGGGGGCCGTGACGGCGGCCGAGGTGGCCCGCTTTCCGGAGCCGTTGGCGCCCGGCACGGCCGCGCGCCGGGCCGGACGGGCGCCGGTGCGCCCGGCGGAGGTGGCCGAGGCCGCGGACAAGCTGGCCACCGAGCACGATCTGGTGCTGGTCGAGGGGGCGGGCGGACTGCTGGTCCGCTTCGACGCGGACGGCGGGACGCTGGCGGACGTCGCCGCGCTGCTGGGCGCCCCGGTGCTGCTGGTGACGGCGGCGGGCCTCGGCACGCTCAACACCACGGAGCTGACGGCACGTGAACTGCGCTCCCGCGGTCTCGACCTGCCCGGTGTGGTGATCGGCAGCTGGCCCGGGGGCCCGGACCTCGCCGCGCGCTGCAACCTCGCGGACCTCCCGGAGGTGTCCGGCGCTCCGCTGCTCGGCGCCGTCCCCGCCGGGGCGGCTGCCCTGCCGCCGGCCGCCTTCCGGTCGGCGGCGCCGGGATGGCTGGCGCCCCGGCTGGACGGCACGTGGGACGCGGCGGCCTTCGGGGCGCGGGAGGCGCCCTGAGCGGCAGGGCGCATCCGGCCGCCGGTGCGGTGGGTGCGGAGCGGTCGTACGGGGGACAATCGCGGTAAGGCACCACCTCGTGAGGGAGGGCCCATGCCGCTGCGATCCGCCCGTGGGGTGCCGCGGGACGCCGTGCACCATCCGCTCTTCGCCCGCTACTACGCCCGGGCCAGTGTGGGCGCCGAGACCCGGATGGGCGTGGGGCGCGTCCGCGAGCGGCTGCTGTCCGGGCTGTCCGGGCGGGTGATCGAGGTCGGCGCGGGCAACGGGCTGAACTTCTCGCACTATCCGGGCGCCGTCTCGGAGGTCGTCGCCATCGAACCGGAGCGGCTGCTGCGGCGGTTGGCGGTGGAGGCGGCGCTGCGCGCCCGGGTGCCGGTGGACGTGGCGCCGGGTGCGGCCGAGGCGCTGCCGGTCAAGAGCGAGGCCTTCGACGCGGTCGTGGTCTCGCTCGTCCTGTGCAGCGTCCGCGACGTGCCGCGGGCGCTCGGGGAGGCGCGGCGGGTGCTGCGGCCCGGCGGCCAGCTGCGGTTCTTCGAGCACGGCCGGGGCGGTGGGCGGATGATGACTTTCACCCAGCGCGCCCTGGACCGGACGCTGTGGCCGCCGCTGTCCGGCGGCTGCCACCTGTCCCGCGATCCCGTCGCCGCGCTGCGCGACGCGGGGTTCGCGCTCGGCCCCTACCGGCGGATGATGATCCCGGAACACGGTCCGGCACTGCCCAGTTCGTACTGCGTCCTCGGCACGGCCTGGCGCCCACCGGAGACGGGGTCCGGGACGGGCCGGCTCTAGGGACGGTCGCGTGCTGGCGGCCGGCGCCCGCGGGTGATTGACTCCCGTGTCACCGAAAGCCCCGGTGTGCGAGGAGAGTTCATGTCGCGTCCGTTCCGGTTCGGCGTCAGCCTGGTGGTCTCGGCCCCGGCCGACGAGTGGAGTGCGAAGTGCCGGCGGGCCGAGGAGCTGGGGTACGACGTGATCCTGGTCCCGGACCATCTGGGCATGGTGGCGCCGTTCCCGGCGCTGGTGGCGGCGGCGCGGGCCACCGAGCGGCCCCGGCTCGGCACGTTCGTGCTCAACGCGGGCCTCTGGAACCCGGCGCTGCTGGCCCGGGAGGTGGCGACCACGGACGCCCTCACCGGCGGACGGCTGGAACTGGGGCTGGGCACCGGGTACGTGCGGGAGGAGCACGACAGGGCCGGGCTGCCCTTCGGCTCACCCGGCGAACGGGTGGACCGTCTGCGGCACACCGTCGAGGAGCTGGAGCGGCTGCTCGGCGACCCGGAGCACCTGCCGCGCCCGGCGCAGCGGCCCGGGGTGCCGCTGCTGATCGGCGCGAACGGCGACCGGATGCTGGAGCTGACGGCCCGGCACGCCGACGTCGCCGCGTTCACCGGCGGGCGCACGCTGCAGCGGACAGGACGGCTCGCGCCGATCACCGCAGAGGAGCTGGACGAGCGCGTCGCCCGGTACCGGGAGCTGGCGGCGGGCCGCGCGGAGCCTGCGGAGCTGAACCTGCTCATCCAGATGGTCGTCGTCACCGGGGACCGTGAGGCGGCCGTCCGGCCCTTCCTGGAACACGTACCGCATCTGACCGCCGGACAGGTGCTGGACCTGCCCATCTTCCTGACCGGGACGCTGGAGCAGATCACCGCGCAGCTCCGGGCGCAGCGCGAGCGGTACGGGTTCACCTACCTCACCGTGCTGGAGCCGTACATGGAGGCGTTCGCGCCGGTGATGCGCGCCCTGCGGGAGGACTGAGCCGGGCCGGCGTCCGCATGCCGGAATTCCCGTACCGGTGTGCGTCCGGCGTGCTGGGATCGCGGCATGACCGATCTGCGCATACGGGCCGCCGGGCCCGAGGACCTGGACACCGTGCTGGCCTTCTGGAAGGTGGCCGCCGAGGGCACGAGCATCAGCGACGACCGGGAGGGCGTGGAGCGGCTGGTCGCCCGCGACCCGGAGGCGCTGGTCCTGGCCGAGCGCGACGGGGAGCTGGTGGGCACGGTCGTCGCGGGGTTCGACGGCTGGCGCTGCCATCTGTACCGGCTGGCGGTGCACCCGGAGCAGCGGCGCCGGGGCATCGGCACCGCCCTGCTCGCGGCGGCCGAGGAGCGGTTCGTACGGCTCGGGGGGCGCCGCGGGGACGCGATGGTGCTGCGGCGCAACGAGCGGGCGCAGCATGCCTGGCGGGCGGCCGGGTACGCGCCCGAGGAGCAGTGGCGACGCTGGGTGAAGCCGCTCACGGAGTGAACAGCGAACGGACTGAAAGGTTGAGCGCCGGCGCATGAGCGAGTCCCTCCACGGCAAGACTCCCGGCGCCTCCCCCGGCGCACGACATCGCGCGAACCACCGGTTCCTGGCCGATCATGGATCCGAGGTGACCCGATGACGGAAGTGCTCCTGCTGCTGGTGGCGGTCCTGCTCTCGCTCATGTGCGGCGCGTTCGTCGCGGCCGAGTTCTCGCTGACCACCGTGGAGCGCGGCGAGCTGGAGCGGGCGGCGGAGCGGGGCGAACGGGGCGCGGCAAGCGCGCTGAAGGGCGTACGGAGCCTGACGTTCCAGCTCTCCGGCGCGCAGCTGGGCATCACGGTCACCAACCTGGTGGTCGGCATGCTCGCCGAGCCCTCGGTCGCGGCACTGATCGCGGGCCCGCTGGAGGCCGTGGGGGTGTCGCGTTCGGCGGCCTCCTCGCTGGCGCTGGTGCTGGGCACGGCCCTGTCGACGGTCTTCCTGATGATCGTCGGCGAGCTGGTGCCGAAGAACTGGGCGATCTCCTCGCCGCTGGCGGTGGCCAAACGGGTGGGCGGCCCGCAGCGCTGGTTCAGCGCGGCCTTCCGGCCCTTCATCACCCACCTGAACAACACGGCCAACCGGATCGTGCGCCTCTTCGGCGTGGAGCCCGCCGAGGAGCTGGCGTCCGCGCGGGGGCCGCAGGAGCTGGCGGCGCTGGCCCGGCACTCGGCGAAGGAGGGCGCGCTGGAGGCCGACACCGCCGAGTTGTTCGTCCGGACCCTCAACCTCGCCGATCTGACGGCCCAGCACGTGATGACCCCGCGCGTCCAGGTCATCGCCCTCGACTCCCGCGCGACGTGCGAGGACGTGGCCAACGCGACGCGCGCGACCGGGCTGTCCCGGTTCCCGGTCTTCCAGGAGACCCTCGACGCCGTGGTCGGCACCGCCCACGTCAAGGACGTGCTGGCGGTGCCCGCCGAGCGGCGGCCCCTGATGCCGGTGTCCGAGCTGATGCGCGAGCCGCTGCTGGTCCCGGAGACGCTGACCGTGGACCGGCTGCTCGACCGGCTCTCCGGGCGGCGCACGATGGCCGTGGTCATCGACGAGTACGGCGGGACGGCGGGCGTGGCCACACTGGAGGACATCGTCGAGGAGGTCGTCGGCGAGGTGCGCGACGAGCACGACCCGCACGAAACGCCCGAGCTGGACCCGGCCGGCACCGACGCGCGGGGACACGCGCTGTACTGGGCCGACGGCTCGGCCCGCGTGGACCGGCTGGCGCGGCTCGGCCTGCGGGTGCCCGAGGGGCCGTACGAGACCGTCGCCGGACTGGTCGCGGCCGGGCTGGGACGCATCCCGGCCGTCGGCGACACGTTCGAGGTCGCCGGCTGGCGGCTGGACGTCGTGGACGCCACGGGGCGCCGGGCGGCGCGGGTGCTGCTGCACGCGCCGCTGGACGACGCGGACGCGGCCGGGGGCCCGCACGGCGGGCGCGGCACGCGCGAGGACGGGGAGGGCGGCCGGTGATCGCCGTACAGCTGCTGATCGGTCTGGCGACGCTCGTCGTCAACGCGTTCTTCGTGGGGGCCGAGTTCGCGCTGATCTCCGTGCGCCGCAGCCAGGTGGAGCAGCACGTGGAGGCGGGGGCGGAGGGCGACCGGCGGGCCAGGAGCGTGCTGTGGGGTCTGGAGCACGTGTCGGCGCTGATGGCGGCGGCGCAGCTCGGCATCACGCTGTGCACGCTGGTCCTGGGCGTGGTCGCGGAGCCGGCGATCGCGCACCTGCTGGAGCCGGTGTTCCACGCGGTGGGCGTGCCGTCCGGGGTGGGGCACGCGGTCTCCTTCGCCATCGCCCTGACGCTGGCGACGTATCTGCACATGCTGCTCGGCGAGATGGTGCCGAAGAACATCGCGCTGGCGGAGCCGGTGCGCAGCGCCCTGCTGCTGGGGCCGCCGCTGGTCGCGCTGTCCCGGGCGCTGCGGCCGGTGATCTTCACCATCAACGCCTTCGCGAACACGCTGCTCAAGCTGCTCAGGGTCGAGACGAAGGACGAGGTGGCGGCGACCTTCACCGACGCGGAGCTGGCCGAGATCGTGAAGGACGCCGGCGACGCCGGGCTGATCGACGACCGGGCCCAGGAGCGGCTGCACGACGCCCTGGAGCTGGGCCGGCGGCCGGTGCGGGACGTGGTGCTGCCGCTGGAACGGGTCGTCCACGCGCGCGTGGGCATCACGCCCGAGCAGTTGGAGCGGCTGTCGGCGCAGTCGGGGTTCTCCCGGTTCCCGGTGGTGGACGACGGGCGGCGGATCGTGGGCTACCTGCACGTGAAGGACGCCCTTGACGCCTCCCCGCGGGACCTGCCGTTCCGGCTGCGGGACATGCGGGCCATCGCGCGGGTGCGGGAGAGCACCCCGCTGGACGACGTGCTCACCGCGCTGCGCCGCAGCCGCACGCATCTGGCCGCCGTCCTCGGGTCCGACGGCCGGCTCGCGGGCCTGGTGACCATGGAGGACGTGCTGCGGGAGCTGTTCGGTCAGCGGACCTGAGCCCGGAGGGCGGGGTCGGCAGACCGGGCGGGGGCGGGCCGGGCAGGACGTCACGGACCGGGAAGCCAGGCGCGGCGGGCCGTGGGCCGACCGACCGTCGGGTATGTGCACGCGCTACCCTTTCTGTCGCCATGCAGACGAACCCCACTCACAGCAGCCTCGTCGCCGTGGGCGACTCCTTCACCGAGGGCATGTCGGACCTGCTGCCCGACGGCACCTACCGGGGCTGGGCCGACCTCCTCGCCGCGCGGATGGCCGCCCGCTCCCCCGGCTTCCGGTACGCCAACCTGGCCGTGCGCGGGAAGCTGATCGGGCAGATCGTCGACGAGCAGGTCGGGCCGGCCGCGGCCATGGGAGCCGACGTGATCACACTGGTGGGCGGGCTCAACGACACGCTGCGGCCCAAGTGCGACATGGCGCTGGTGCGGGATCTGCTGACCCAGGCGGTGGAGCGGCTCGCGCCCAGTTGCAAGCAGCTGGTGCTGATGCGCAGCCCCGGCCGCCAGGGTCCGGTGCTGGACCGGTTCCGGCCCCGCATGGAGGCCCTCTTCGCGATCATCGACGACCTGGCCTCGCTCCACGGCGCCGTGGTGGTCGACCTGTACGGGGCGCGCTCCCTGGCCGACCCGCGGCTGTGGGACGTGGACCGGCTGCACCTGACGGCGGACGGGCACCGCCGGGTCGCGGAGGCCGTGTGGCAGGCGCTGGGCCACCAGGCCGAGGACCCCGACTGGCACGCGCCGATCCCGGCCACACCGCCACCGGGGTGGATCACCCGCCGGACCACCGACGTCCGGTTCGCCCGGCAGTACCTGCTGCCCTGGATAGGCCGCAGGCTGACCGGCCGCTCGTCCGGCGACGGCCTGCCGCCCAAGCGCCCCGACCTGCTGCCGTACGAGGACACCGCGCCCTGATCCCGGGGGCGCGCCCCTGGCCCCGTGGCTTCGTAGCTTCCGACGAACAACCCCGCGGCGCTGGCCTGCACGAATCGCCAGTAGAATCCGTTTACGTGACTTCCGCTCCCGCCAAGCCCCGCATCCCGAACGTCCTCGCCGGACGCTACGCCTCCGTCGACCTCGCCACGCTCTGGTCGCCCGAGCAGAAGGTGAAGCTGGAGCGCCGGCTCTGGCTCGCCGTACTGCGGGCCCAGAAGGACCTCGGCATCGAGGTGCCCGACGCCGCGATCGCCGACTACGAGCGCGTCCTCGACCAGGTCGACCTGGCCTCGATCGCCGAGCGCGAGAAGGTCACCCGGCACGACGTGAAGGCTCGGATCGAGGAGTTCAACGACCTCGCCGGGCACGAGCACGTGCACAAGGGCATGACCTCCCGCGACCTCACGGAGAACGTCGAGCAGCTGCAGATCCGGCTCTCGCTGGAGCTGATCCGCGACCGCTCGGTGGCCGTCCTGGCCCGCCTCGGCAAGCTGGCCGGCGAGTACGGCGAGCTGGTCATGGCCGGCCGCTCCCACAACGTCGCCGCGCAGGCCACCACGCTGGGCAAGCGGTTCGCCACCGCCGCCGACGAGCTGCTCGTCGCGTACGGCCGGGTGGAGGAGCTGCTCGGCCGCTACCCGCTGCGCGGCATCAAGGGCCCGGTCGGCACCGCCCAGGACATGCTGGACCTGCTCGGCGGGGACGCCGGCAAGCTCGCGGAGCTGGAGCGGCGGATCGCCGGGCACCTGGGCTTCTCGCAGGCCTTCACCTCGGTCGGCCAGGTCTACCCGCGCTCACTGGACTACGAGGTGGTCACCTCCCTCGTGCAGCTCGCGGCGGCGCCCTCGTCGCTGGCCAAGACCATCCGGCTGATGGCAGGGCACGAGCTGGTCACCGAGGGCTTCAAGCCGGGCCAGGTCGGCTCGTCCGCGATGCCGCACAAGATGAACACCCGCTCCTGCGAGCGCGTCAACGGCCTGATGGTGATCCTGCGCGGCTACGCCTCGATGACCGGCGAGCTGGCGGGCGACCAGTGGAACGAGGGCGACGTCTCCTGCTCGGTGGTGCGCCGGGTGGCCCTGCCCGACGCGTTCTTCGCCCTGGACGGCCTGCTGGAGACCTTCCTGACCGTGCTCGACGAGTTCGGCGCCTTCCCGGCCGTCGTGGCCCGTGAGCTGGACCGCTACCTGCCGTTCCTGGCCACCACCAAGGTGCTGATGGGCGCGGTGCGGGCCGGGGTGGGGCGCGAGCTGGCGCACGAGGCGATCAAGGAGAACGCCGTCGCCTCCGCCCTGGCGATGCGCGAACAGGGCGCCGAGCGCAACGAACTCCTCGACAAGCTGGCCGCCGACGAACGCATCCCGCTCGACCGGGCTGGTCTTGACGCGCTGATGGCGGACAAGCTCTCCTTCACGGGCGCCGCGGCCGACCAGGTCGGGATGGTCGTGGGCCGGATCGAGGAGATCGTCAAGCAGCACCCGTCGGCCGCCGCGTACACCCCCGGGGCCATCCTCTGACCCGCTTCACCCGGGCCGAACTGGAGGCCGCCCGCGACCGTCTCGTACCGGACGTCGTCGCGGACGGCCTCCGGGTGCTGTTCTGCGGGATCAATCCCGGTCTGATGACGGCGGTGACGGGCCACCACTTCGCCCGGCCGGGCAACCGCTTCTGGCCGGTGCTGCACCTGTCCGGGTTCACGCCGCGGCGGCTGGCGCCCTCGGAGCAGGACCTGCTGCCGTCGTACGGGCTCGGGATCACCAACGTCGTGGCGCGGGCCAGCGCGCGGGCCGACGAGCTGACCGCCGAGGAGTACCGGGAGGGCGGGCTGCTGCTGACGCGGAAGGTGGCGCGGCTGCGGCCCGACTGGCTCGCCGTGGTGGGGGTCACCGCCTACCGGGCGGCGTTCGACGACCGGCACGCGCGGGTGGGGCCGCAGGAGCGGACCTTCGGGAGCACACGCGTGTGGGTGCTGCCCAATCCCAGCGGACTCAACGCGCACTGGACGACGGAGACGATGGCCGAGGAGTTCGCACGGCTGCGGGTCACGGCGGAGCCTTCTCCGTGACCACCGCCAGCAGTCGCACCTCGTCCGTCTCGTCCCGGTCGGCGACGGCCAGCGCGATCCAGCGGCCGGTGCCCCCGGCCTCCCAGAGGTACGCCACGCGCGCGCTCGCGCTCAGCTGGGCCCACGGCTCGGGTATCTCCTCCCGGTCGGTCCGCAGCAGGATCGTCTGAAGGTTCAGGGGGTCCCCCTCCTCACCCCAGCGGGCGGCGAGCCGCTCGTGGAGGGCGTCCCGGTCCTTCTCGTACTGCTCGACCGTCACCGCCCGCTTGGCCGGGCACCCGCCGCCCAGGCCGTGGCTGGTCTCCAGCACCGCCGTGAACTGGCCGGGGGTCCCGGCGCCCACGTCCGACGGGCCGTGCCCCGCCGGGAAGGGGCGGTGGCACAGCTCGTCGATGAGGGCGATGTGCCGTGCGATGTCCATGCCGTCCAGTAAACCGTTCGGCACTGACATTTGGCGGCCCGTCAGCCGGCCCCCGCGCTCAGGCGTCCCGGCGGCGCAGCCGCCACGCCCCCGCGAGCAGCGCGGCCGCCGCCCACAACGCGGTCACCGCGAGCCCCGTCCAGGGGCCCAGGTGCCCGTCGTACGTCTGATGGACGACGACTTGCCCCGCCCTGTCCGGCAGGAAGTCGGTGACGCCGCCCGCCACGTCGCCGATCACGAAGGAGACGATGAGGATGAACGGGATCAGGGTGGACAGGGTGGCCACGCCGCTGCGGAACAGGGCGGTGAGGCCCGCCGCGAACAGGGCCATCAGCGTGAGGTAGAACGCCAGGCCCACGACGCCGCGCAACTGCTGGCCCGCCGTGAGCCCGTCCGCCGCCGAGCCCAGGCCCGCTCGGGCCGCGAAGAGAGCGGCGGACGCGGTGAGCAACCCCGTCACGAAGGTCGGTACGGCGACCACCACCAGCTTCGCCGCGAACCACCGCCCGCGCCGCGGGACGGCGGCCAGGGAGAGCCGGATCCCGTTGCCGTGGTACTCGGAGGACACGACCATGGCACCGAACGCGACGGCGGCGATCTGACCGGGCGCGACGCCCGAAAGGGCCATGAAGAGCGGATCGAAGTCCGGGTCCGAGGTGTCGGAGACACCCGCCAGCGCGGAGAAGGCCGTGGTGACCGCGAAGACGGCCAGCAGCGTGCCGCACAGCGAGCGCAGGCTGAGCACCTTGAGCGCCTCGGAGCGGAGTACAGGCGTGAAGGGCATGGTCAGGCCTCCTGGGGCTGTGCGGTGAACTCGGTCTCGGTGGCCGTCAGGTCGAGGTAGGCCTGCTCCAACGTGCCCTCGTCCGGAGTCAGTTCCAGAACGGGAACGCCCGCGCCGGAGAGCGCACGGCCGATGTCGTCCACGCGCGCGTCGGACACGGTCCAGTACCCGTCGACGTGCTGCACGGCGGCGTGCCCGTGCCGGGCGAGCGCGGCCTTCAGGGCGGTGGCGTCCGACGTGCGGACACGCACGCGTGGTTGGACGCGCGCGTCGATGAACTCCCGCATCGGCAGGTCGGCGAGCAGGCGCCCCCGGCCGAGGACGACCAGGTGGTCGGCGAACGACGCGGTCTCGTTCATCAGGTGGCTGGACACCAGGACCGTGCGGCCCTCGGCCGCCAGGCCGCGCAGCAGTTCGCGGATCCAGATGATGCCCTCGGGGTCCAGTCCGTTGGAGGGTTCGTCCAGCATGACCACGTCGGGCTCCCCCAGCAGCGCGGCGGCGATGCCCAGCCGCTGCCGCATGCCCAGTGAGTACGTCCGTACCCGGCGGCGCGCGACCGACGCTATGCCCGTCTCCTCCAGCACCTCGTCGACCCGGCGCGCGGGGACGCGGTTGCTCGCCGCGAGCACCCGCAGGTGGTCCCGGGCGGTGCGCGAACCGTGGGCGGCGCCCCCGTCGAGCAGGGCGCCGACGTGCCGCAGGGGTTCGGGGAGGGTGGCATAGAGGCGGCCGCCGACGGTCGCCGTCCCCGAGGTCGGCCGGTCGAGGCCGAGGACGAGCCGCATGGTGGTGGACTTGCCGGCCCCGTTGGGGCCCAGGAAGCCGGTGACCCGACCGGGGCGCACGGTGAAGGTGAGGTCGTCCACGGCTCGTCGGGTGCCGTACTCCTTGGTGAGGTTCTGGACGTCGATGCTGGTCATAACAGCAGCTTGGCGGCATGTCAGGGGGCGGGGCCTCCCCCGCGGGTGGAGATCGTCTCCCCCGGGCGGGGGAGGCCCGCCGTCAGTGGCGGCTGGCACGATGAGCCAATGGTCCGCTTTCTGCACCCCCTGGTCTGGGGGGTCACGTACACACGGCTGCTGCACCTGTGGCTGCCCATGCTGGTGGTGAGCTTGTGGGCGCTCATCGACGACACCAAGCTGTGGGTCCCCGCGGCGGTGCTGGTGCCGGTCGGGCTCATCCCGGCGGTGCGGACCGGCGAGGGCGTGCAGGCCCGCCTGCTGCTCACGCCCGGCCATGAGGACTCCGCCTTCTCGGTCGCGCCGTCGGCGACCTGGCGCGACCGGCTGCGCACGGTGGTGTGGCTGGAACTGCGCATGCTGTTGGGCGCCTCGACCACGGCCGCCTGCGTCTGGCTGCCGATCCTCGTCGTCGTCCTGGCCCGGCTCTCCCTCGGGCACCGGGCCGACGACATCCCCGTGCTGCGGGACGCCGCGCCGCACTGGGCGTACGCGCTCCTGATCCCGCTCCCGCTCCTCGCGCTGTACGGCGCGGTGGTGGCTCTCGGTGTCCTGGCGACGGCGGGCGCCCGCGCGCTGCTCGGCCCGTCCGCCGCCGAGCGGCTCACCGCCCTGGAGGAGCGCACCGAACAACTCCTGGAGCGCAATCGCATCGCCCGTGAGCTGCACGACTCCATCGGCCACGCCCTGACGGTCGCGGTCGTGCAGGCGGGTGCGGCCCGCGCGGCGAACAGTCCGGAGTTCACCGAGCGGGCCCTCACCGCGATCGAGGAGACCGGCCGGACGGCCCTGGAGGATCTGGAGCGGGTGCTCGGCGTCCTGCGCGAGACGCGGAAGCCGGTCAGCTCCCGACCGACCCTGGCGGACGCCGACCGGCTCCTGGAGTCCGCGCGCGTCTCGGGGGCCGAGATCGATGCCGAGGTCACCGGCCCGCTCGAGACGCTGCCGGGCCCGGTCTCCCGCGAGGGATACCGCATCCTCCAGGAGTCGCTGACCAATGTGCTGCGGCACGCGGGTGCGGTGCCGACCCGGGTCCGCGTGGCGGTGGCGGAGGGCGCGCTCACCCTGGAGGTGCGCAATCCGCTGCCGGACACCTGGGCCTCGGCCGCCCGCGGCAGCGGGCTGCGCGGCATCCGCGAGCGGGCCGCGCTGCTGGGCGGGTTGGCGCACACGGGCCCCGACGCCGGCGAGTGGCGGGTCCGCGTCGAGCTGCCGCCGGGCTGATCTACGCTGGGCGGATGCCGGTCAGAGTGCTCCTCGTCGACGACGAACCCCTCGTACGCGCGGGTCTGCGGGCCGTGCTGGAGGCGCAGCCGGACATCGAGGTCGTCGGTGAGGCGGCGGACGGGGCGGCGGTCGTCCCGCTGGTGCGCCGGCTGCGGCCGGACGTGGTCGCCATGGACGTCCGGATGCCGCTGCTCGACGGCATCGAGGCGACGCGCGCGCTGCTGCGGACGGTGGCCGACCCGCCGAAGATCCTCGTGGTGACGACCTTCGAGAACGACGAGTACGTGTACGAGGCGCTGCGCGCGGGTGCGGACGGGTTTCTGCTCAAGCGCGCCCGGCCGGCCGAGATCGTGCACGCGGTCCGGCTGATCGCCGAGGGCGAGTCGCTGCTGTTCCCCGCCTCGGTGCGGCAACTGGCCACCGAGTACGGCGACGACGGCGGCAATCGGGCGGCCCGCGCCACGGTGGAGCGGGCCCGGCTGACCGAGCGGGAGGGCGAGGTGCTGCGGCTGATGGCGCGCGGACTGTCGAACGCGGAGATCGCCGCCCGGCTGGTCGTCGGCACGGAGACGGTGAAGTCGCATGTGAGCGCGGTGCTGGCGAAGCTGGGGGCCCGGGACCGCACACAGGCGGTGATCACGGCGTACGAGTCGGGATTCGTGGCGCCGGGATGAGGCGCGCGCACGGGCCGGGAAGGCGAGGACCGGCACTCGCCGGGGCGGAGCGGGCCGAGTACCATCCGGCCCACACGCGCACGAGCTGGGAGGACGGACCTTGGGAGGCCTGACCGGCGGGGATCCGTCGCTGTTGCGGAGGATCAACTCCGCGGTGGTGCTGCACGCGTTGCGTGCGACGGACTGTGCGACGCTGACCGAGATCACCCGGGTGACGGGCCTGTCCCGGCCGACCGTCGAGGGCGTCGTCGAGGACCTGATAGAGGCGGGCCTGGTGGTCGAGGCGGCCGCCGACGAGGGCACCGCCCGGCGGCAGGGGCGGCCGGCGAGGCGTTTCCGGTTCCGGGCGGAGGCGGGGCATCTGCTCGGTCTGGAGATCGGGCCGCACCGCGTCGCCGCGCTCCTGGCCGACCTGGACGGCCGGGTGATCGGCGCCCAGGCCAAGGACGTGGACGAGGGTGCCTCGGCCGACGAGCGGCTGGAGCGGCTGCGTACGGCCGTCGCCGAGCTGCTGCGCCGGGCCGGGGTGGCGCGCGGCTCGCTGCGGGCCGTGGGCGCGGCCACGCCGGGGATCGTCGAGGCGGACGGCACGGTGCGGCTGGGAACCGCGCTGCCGGGGTGGACGGGGCTGAGTCTGGGCGAGCGGCTGAGCCGCTCCTTCAAGTGCCCGGTGCTGGTCGAGAACGACGCGAACGCGGCGGCGGTCGCCGAGCACTGGAAGGGCGCCGCGACGGAGTCCGACGACGTCGTGTTCGTACTGGCCGGGCTGAGCCCCGGGGCCGGGGCGCTGATCGGCGGGCGGCTGCACCGGGGGTACGGCGGCGCGGCCGGGGAGATCGGCGCGCTGCACCTGATGGGCCAGGACGTGACGCCCGAGACCCTGCTGTCCACGACCGACGAGCCGCTGCATCCGCTGGACGAGCAGGCGGTCGCCAAGGTCTTCGCTCAGGCCCGGGAGGGCGATCAGCGGGCCCGCGCGGCGGTGGAGCGTTTCACCCAGCGGCTGGTGCACGACGTGACGGCGCTGGTGCTGGCCCTGGACCCGGAGCTGGTCGTGGTCGGCGGCTGGGCGGCGGGACTGGACGGCGTACTGGAGCCGCTGCGGCGGGAGCTGGCCCGCTACTGCCTGCGCCCGCCCCGGGTGGCGCTGTCGCTGCTCGGTGAGGCCGCGGTGGCGACGGGCGCGCTGCGGCTGGCCCTCGACCACGTGGAGGAGCAGCTGTTCGCGGTGGAGGGCGCGACGGCACGCCGCTGACCCGCCGGGGGCTGCGGGCGGCGGGGTCGGTCAGGAGGCGCGGGTCTGCGGGCCGTGGTGGATCTCCACGTCGCCGAAGTCCCCGAACGTCAGGCGGCAGGTGTCCGCGCGGTAGGTGGCGACGGAGAGGGCGGCGGTGCGGCCACCGGCGAGGTAGCGGGTGGTGACCACGAGGACCGGTGCGCCCGGGAGGCGGTCCAGTTCCTTCGCGTCGTCGGCGCCGGCCGAGCCCAGCTCGACGGCGCTCTCCCGGCGCTCCAGTTCGCCGCGCTGGAGTTCGCGCAGTACGGCACGCGCGCGGGCGGCGCCGGAGGGCGACTCGATGGCGGTGAGCTCGGGGACCGAGGCCGGCGGGACGTAGAGCAGCTCCGCCGCGACGGGCTGGCCGTGTGTCACGCGGGAGCGGCGGACGGTGTGGACGGGCTCCTCGCGGCCGGTCCCGAGGGCGTCGGCGACGGCCGCGGGCGGGGCCGCCGGCGCGCAGTCGACGGGCTCCCAGGCATCGTCGGCCGCGCCCGGCCAGGCGTGCTGTCCGGTGCCGACGGCGACGCCGACGCGTGGCGGGGCGACGGTCGTGCCGACGCCCCGGCGGCGCTGGAGGCGGCCTTCCAGTTCGAGCTGCTCCAGGGCCTGGCGGAGGGTCGCGCGGGCGACGCCGAAGCGGGCGGCGAGCTCGCGTTCGTTGGGCAGGACCTCGCCCACCGTGAACTCCGAGTCCAGGGCCTCGCTGAGGACGGTCCTGAGGTGCCAGTACTTCGGTTCCGGCACCGATTCCAACTGCGTGGTCCCCACCCTGTCCTCCGCAATCGCCGTGGTCCTGCGGCGTTTTGACGCCCTTGTTTATTAAAGGTTGTTGCAGTTCTCTGCGACCATAGGACGCCCCACCCCCTTGGTCAAGACCAATCCGGCTAGGCGAGACCGGCCAAGGAGAGCAGTTTGTCGGGGTTGCGGATGATGTACACCGACTGGATGCACCCGTCGGCCACCTCGACCTGGAAGACGGAGTCGGGCTTGCCGCCCGACAGGGCCAGCAGGGCCGGTCCGCCGTTGATCTCCAGGAAGCGGTAGGAGAAGTCCGGGACCCCCTTGCGGGCCGCGCCCAGGAGGAAGCGGGCCACCTTCTCGGAGCTCTCCAGCACCCGCAGCGGCGCCTTGGACTTGCCGCCGCTGTCGCCCACCAGCCGGACGTCCGGCGCGAGCAGCTCCATCAGCCCGGCCAGGTCACCGTCGGCCGCGGCGGCGAGGAAGCGTTCGGTCAGGTCGCGGCGCTGCGCCGGGTCCACGTCGTAGCGCGGGCGCCGCTCGTCGACGTGCCTGCGGGCTCGGCCGGCGAGCTGGCGCACCGCGGCCTCCCCGCGATCCAGCATGGCGGCGATCTCCGCGTACGGGTAGCCGAACGCCTCCCTGAGCACGAACACCGCCCGCTCCAGCGGCGACAGGGACTCCAGGACGACGAGGACGGCGAGGGACACGGAGTCGGCGAGGACGGCCCGCTCGGCGGTGTCGGGCACGGTGTCCCCGAAGTCGGTGACGTAGGGCTCGGGCAGCCACGGGCCGACGTACGTCTCGCCGCGCGACTTGATCTGGCGCAGCCGGTCGATGGCGAGGCGGGTGGTGACCCGCACCAGGTAGCCGCGGGGCTCGCGGACGGTGGAGCGGTCGGCGCCGGACCAGCGCAGCCACGCCTCCTGGACGACGTCCTCCGCGTCCGCCAGGCGGCCCAGCATCCGGTAGGCGACGCCCAGGAGGACGGGGCGGTGTGCTTCGAAGACGTCGGTCGCGGTTTCGGTGGTCACCGCTCCATACCAGCGGACGTGTCCGGCCGTGTCCAGACGGACCCGCCGGGGGCTACCCGTCGGTAGCTCTTACTGACAGGCTGTCTACGCAATGCATCGTCACACCGTCGTCCGCGTGTCCCGACAAGGAGCCCCATGTCCGCAACGCTCTCCTTCACGGCCCCCACCCCGCACGGTCCGCAGGACATCACCGTCGCCTACGCGCGCGTGGGCACCGGCGAGCCGCTGCTCCTGCTGCACGGCATCGGCCACCACCGGCAGGCCTGGGACCCGGTGGTCGACATCCTCGCCACCGAACGCGAGGTGATAGCCGTGGACCTGCCCGGGTTCGGGCAGTCGTCCGCGCTGCCGCAGGGCCTGCCGCACGACCTGCCGACCACGAACGCGGTACTCGCTGCCTTCTGCGCGACGCTGGGCATCGACCGGCCGCACGTGGCGGGCAACTCGCTGGGCGGCCTGCTCGCCCTGGAGCTGGGCCGCCAGAACCTGGTGCGGTCGGTGACGGCCCTGTCCCCGGCGGGCTTCTGGACGCAGGCCGAGCGGCGCTACGCCTTCGGCGTACTCATGGGGATGCGCCGGACCGCCCGGAGCCTCCCCCTCCCGCTGGTCGAGCGGCTGTCCCGCACGGCGGTCGGACGCACCGCGCTGACCAGTACGATCTACGCCCGCCCCGCCCGCCGCTCCCCCGAGGCCGTGGTCGCCGAGACGCTCGCGCTCGCGCACGCCGAGGGGTTCGCCGAGACCCTGCGGGCCGGACGGAGCGTGCTGTTCACCGACGACGTGCCCGGCATCCCCGTGACCGTGGCGTGGGGCGACCGGGACCGGCTGCTGCTCCCCCGGCAGGGCGTCCGCGCCAAGCACGCCGTCCCGCGGGCCCGCCTGGTGCGGCTGCGCGGCTGCGGTCACGTGCCGATGAACGACGACCCGGCCCTGGTGGCCCGCGTCCTGCTGGACGGCAGCCGCTCTCAGGAGGCGAGCGCCGCGAGTACTTCCTTCAGCACGGTCGGGTTGTAGGGCATGCTCGCGTGCGGTGTGCGGTCGTCCGGGTCGATGTCCTGGATCACGATGTTCTTGACGTAGCGCCCCTCGGCCTCCTCCAGGGCGCATGAGGTGTACGGGGTGACCACGTCGTCGTGCCGGGTGGCGATGACCGTGTGCCGGACGCCCTCCGTGGTCTCGCCGAGTTCGGCCAGCTCGCGCTGGAAGGGGTGGTCGTGCTGGAGCTGCGGCCAGGCCGGCACGACCTCCCCTACGGCGCCCTGTTCGAGGAGTTCCACCGCTCCGGGGATCTGGCGGGCCAGGTTCAGCAGTCCCTGCGCGGTGACACCGTGGTTGCTGGGCGCGATGCCGACGAAGTTGTGCACCTTGGGCCCGCCGCCCAGCGCGTTGAGGTAGTACCGCGGCATCATGCCGCCCTGTGAGAAGCCGACGACGTCGACCTGCTGGGCGCCGGTGCGCCGCAGCACCTCGTCGACGAAGTCGGCGAGCTGCCGGGCCGAGTGCTTGATGTCGCCGAGTCCGAAGATCACGGGGTTGCCGTGCTGGCCGTAGTCGAGCCGGAAGACCCGGTGGCCGTGCTGCCGCAGCAAGGGCGCGGCGGAGGTCCACGTGTAGCCGCGGTTGCCGAAGGTGCCGTGCACCAGCACCACGGGACGCGGATGCTCCTCACCGGCCGGGACGTTCCAGTCGTCCTCGCCCGCCTGTACGTCGACGGTCGCGATGAGCTGTGCGGCGCCGACCTGTCCGAGGCCGGCCAGTCGGTGCGGGGATTCGGTGAGGTCCGTGGTGACGTCCTCGGAATTGACCCCCGGGATGCGGGGATTAAGGAAACTCACGACGCTCTCCCTGTCGTTGGGACGGCCCGCCGGGATCGCCGATGGGCACGCTGCGACTTCTCAGTCTCGCGTCCATCGAATTGCGCAACGATCCCTCGTCCGAGGGAAAGAATTCCCTCTTTGGAGTCATTAGGGTCCGTTCTTTCGAATGTCCCACCCGGTCCGCCGGAAGGCGGCGCTGCGCAACAGCCGCACATACCAGCCGCATTCGACGGGGCGGGCCACCCGCCCGGTCAGCGCCCGCTCGGCGCAGTCCATGCCGCGCTCGAACGCCGCGTCGTGCAGGGGCCGGACGATCAGGGCCCAGGCCAGCCAGCGGACGCCGCGCGGGCGGACGACGAGGGTGTTGCGCAGCACCGTCCGCCCGTCGTCGAGACCTTCGAGGCTGAATTCGTGGAAGCCGTCGAAGCCCGGGGGGCCGGTGAAGCGGCAGCGGACCCAGCGGCCCGGCACATAGTGGCTCACCACATACCGCACCGGTCCGTGGCCGCCGGACACACCGACGGTCAGGGGCCGTTCGAAACGCAGCGGTGGCCAGTCGGGCGGCCAGAGGCGGTCGTGCTCGCTGCCCAGCGAGTCGATCAGCGCGCCGACCCTGTCCGGTGTGACGGGCAGGGGGCGTTCATGCACATTCAACACGGCGATCACGCGGGTGATGATGCCCGCTCCGGATAGCTCGGGAAATCCGCCGAAGGGGCGGCCGCAACGCACCACCGGAGCGCGCATTCCGCCCCGCGCGCCGTCGCCCGTACGCCAACGCGCGGGCGGTGGAGGGGCGTTGTGCGTGGGGGGTGCGGCGGCGCCCGAGCGTAAGCACTGATGAGACGGAAACCGCCGGAACGGCACGCAGTGAGGGGGAGACGGCCATGGCCGCAGGGACCGAGGTACCCGAGTCCGGTGACGAGGAGGCGAGTTGGCCCGCCGTCCCGCCCGAGGCGCTGCCCGGCGGCTGGCAGCCCCTGCTGGGGCGGCCCGCCCTGGCGGAACTGCTCGGACACCCCCTGGTGGGCGCCGCGCTCACCGGGATGCGCCGGCTGCCGCCGCGGGTCGCCCTGCACTCCCTGCGGACGTTCCTGCTGGCCGACGCCCGCGCGCGCGCCGACGGAACCGCCTACGACCGGGTCGGGCTGCTGGCCGCCGCGGCGTTCCACGACGCCGGGCTGGTGGGCCGCTCGCCGCTCGGGCGCGGCGGATTCCCGGGCCGGTCGGCCGAGTTGCTCGACCGCT
The DNA here is from genome assembly GCF_003947455.1 of Streptomyces sp. WAC 04229. Classification (GTDB taxonomy): domain Bacteria; phylum Actinomycetota; class Actinomycetes; order Streptomycetales; family Streptomycetaceae; genus Streptomyces. The sequence goes on from NZ_QHJH01000018.1 coordinate 68,260, forward strand.
TCCTGGCCGGCCATCAGGTGGGGGCGGCCCGGCGCGGGGCTCTGACCCGCGCGGTGCGTGAGCACATGCGGCCGTTCCCGGCGCGAGGGGCCGGGCCGGAGGCGCGGCTGCTGCACTTCGGTGCCTGGCTGGACGTCACCGGGCGCGGCGAGCACCACGTGCCGGGAGACCGGCGGCGGCTGTCCGAGCTGGCGCCCACCCCCTGGTTCGCCGTCTCCTTCTCCGCCCGGGTCGCGGCCTGCGGGCTGCGCCGGGTGCTGCCCGCATCCCCGGCCACCGACCGGTGAGCGCGGAGCCGGGCAACTCGCTCTACCCGTCGCGAAAGGAACCGCAGACATGCAAGAGGACCAGCGTGTTTTCGACGTCGCCATCGTGGGTGGCGGCATCGGCGGGACGATGCTGGGGGCCGTGCTCGCCCGCAACGGCGTGCGCGTGCTGCTGCTGGAGGGCAGCGGCCACCCCCGCTTCGCCATCGGAGAGTCCACCGTCCCCGAGACCACGTTCGGCCTGCGGGTGCTGGCCCGCCGCTACGGTGTCCCGGAGATCGAGCACCTGGCGACCAACGGGGCGCTGCGCCGCCACGTGTCGTCCAACTGCGGGGTCAAGCGGAACTTCAGCTTCGTCTACCACCGGGAGGGCGAGCCGACCCGGCCCGACGAGTGCACCCAGTACCCCACCTGGGGTCCGCCGCTCGGCCCGGACTCGCACTACTTCCGGCAGGACGTGGACGCCTACATGTTCCACGTCGCGGTGTCCTACGGCGTCACCGCGTACACCCACACCCTCGTCGACGACGTGAAGTTCGAGGAGGACGGTGCCACCCTGGTCACCCGGGACCGGGGGAGCTTCCGGGCGTCGTACGTGGTCGACGCCGGCGGGATGCGCGCCGTGCTGCCCGAGCGGCTGGGGCTGCGGCAGGAACCGCCGTACCGCACCCGCTCGCGCACGATCTTCACGCACATGGTGGACGTGCGCCCCTTCGACACGGTGGCCCCGCCGCGCCGGGAGCACGGCATGCCCAGCCCGTTCAGCCAGGGCACGCTCCACCACATGTTCGAGGGCGGGTGGCTCTGGGTCATCCCGTTCGACAACCACTCGACCAGCACCAGCGAGCTGTGCAGCGTCGGCCTCAACCTCGATCTCGACCACCATCCCCGCCCCGACGACGTCCCGGCCGAGGAGGAGTTCTGGCGGCACGTGCGCCGGTTCCCCAGTGTGGCCCGGCAGTTGGACCGGGCGCGCGCGGTGCGGCCCTACGTGTCCACCGACCGCACCCAGTTCGCCTCGCAGAAGGTGGTCGGCGACCGCTGGTGCCTGCTGCCGCACGCCAGCGACTTCATCGACCCGCTCTTCTCCAGTGGCCTCGCGGTCACGGTGATGGCGCTCAACGCGCTCGGCCACCGCCTCATCGAGGCCGTGCGCCAGGACGACTTCGACACCGCCCGGTTCGCGTACCTGGACCACTGGACCAAGCGCATGTTCCGGTTCTACGACGACCTGGTGTCGTGCAGCTACATCTCCTTCGACGACTTCGAGCTGTGGAACGCCTGGAACCGGGTGTGGACGATCACCACGCTGTACGGGACGAACGCGCAGAACCAGGCAGCCGTGACCTTCGAGAAGACCGGGGACACCGCCTGCTTCGACGCCCTGGAACTGCCTCCCTACCGGGGCCTGCAAGGGGTCGACAACCCATGGGTGGAACGGCTCTTCGACCAGGCGAGGGACGCGGTGCTCGCCTACCGCGCGGGCGAGTCGACAAAGGAGCGGACCATCGCCCGCATCTACGAACTGCTGCGCGAGAGCGAGCTGTGCCCGGCCGTGTGGGGCACCCTCGACCCCGAAGACCGCTGCCCCGCGGGGGTGTTCACCCTGTGGCCGCTGATGAAGATCCTGCTGTGGGGCAAGTTCCGCTCGCCGCGGCACGTCCGCGGATCCTATTTCACCGGCGGCGCCCGGCTGGTGGGCAAGGAGGCCGTCCAGGCGTACACCACCGAGTTGCGGGCCGGCGGCTCCCAGGTCCACCAGACCGTGCGGGACATGTGGGTCAACTGGAACCGGGACTGGGCACGGCGTCCGGCGCCGCGGAAATGAGCGCGAAGAATCATTCCTGCCGATCGACGGAGGCACACATTCCGGTTTGCCGCTCCAGAGCCTCGGGTAGTAAAAGCACATGGCCGAGAAATAGAAAATCGGCCGCGATTCCCCCTGCTCAATCCGAGAGACAACGGGCTGCAATCCACAATGGCGCGACATTCCACCTGCCAATCGCCCGCTGAATGCTCCTGGGAAGACATCTTCCAGCATCAGGACCGCCTCATGCGGTTGGTTCGGCGAAGACTGCCAAGTTTTCAGGACGCCGAGGACTGCGTTCAGGAAACCATGGCCCGCGCAGCCGCCCACGCCGCGTTGGACAGGAATCGACTCGGTGCCTTTCTGACGTCCGTGGCGCTTCGCCTCTGCATCGACTTCTACCGTGACATGGACCGTCGCAGCAGACTTCTCCAGCGCGCGGTCCTCCTGGACGCCTCCGGCACGACCGAGGAGGACGTCTGCGACAGGGACTTCGGCACATGGCTCCTGGCCCAGGTGCAACACCTGCGGGGTCGGGAGCAGGAAGTCATACTCGCCCGCTCAAAGGGAATTTCCACAGCGGAATTCGCCCGCATGCACAACATCTCCGTCAAGGCGGCCGAGGCCGCCTTCACCCGGGGCCGTGCACGGCTCAAGAACGTGTGCGCAAAGGCCCTGGAAGGCTGCATCCAGTAAGCCATCGAGCGACCGCTCCCCCATCGAAGAGAAACGGAAAGAGAGACCACCCATGTCCAACAACAAGAACATCCAGGACATTTTCAAGGACCTCGTCGGCAATATGGCCGACAGCGGTAAGGAGGCGTTCGACGACATTCTCAACCGCGCGGAGAAGTCCGGCTCGTCCCGCTGCGACAACCCCGTCGACACGCTGGCCGGGCTGCCCGCGAACGCCCTCGGCGCCCTGGCCGGCGCCGTCAACCCGGCGACCGCGCTGGCCGGTGCGGCGAACCCGCTGGCTGCCCTCGCGGGCGGTCTGGGCGGTGTCGGCGGTCTGGCCGGCGCGGGCAACCCCCTCGCCGGGCTCGGTACGGACGCCGCGAGCCGGCTGGGCAACATCGCGAACGCGGCGCAGAACCCGCTGGCCGCCCTCACCGGCGCCGCGGGCGCGGGCAACCCGCTCGCGGCCGTCGCCGGGGCGGCCAACCCACTCGCCGCGCTCAGCGGCGCGGGCAACCCGCTGGCGGCACTGGGCGGTGCGGCGAACCCGCTGGCCGCCTTCGGCGGCGCGGCCGGCGCCCTCGGCGGGCTCGGTCAGCTCGCCGGAGGACTCGGGCACGCGGCGGGCGGGGTCGGCGACCTGATGTCGCTGCCGAGCCAGCTCACCCAGCTGCTCCAGGTGCTGCCCAAGCTCATCGAGACGCTCCAGGGCCTGCAGAACCTCACCAACCTGCCGGCTCAGGCGGGACAGCAGGGTCTCGGCGCCCTCCAGGGCCTGACCGGCCAGCAGGGTGGCGGCGGCACCTCCCCGGGCGGAAAGCCCTCGACGACCGCCTGACCGTCGCACCACCCTCCCGTCGTCCCACCGTCCCACCGTCCCACCGTCCCACCTTCAAGGAGGACAACACGATGGCGTCTGTCGTCGGCGACCGGCTGCGTCTCGTGGTCAAGGTCCTGGGCAGCCTCGTTGCCGACGAGGTCGGACAGGCGACACGGCTGCGGAGGCGCACCCGACAGGACCTGCGGTCCCCGGCGGAGGGCGCCGACGCCTCCGCCGGGTCCGAGCTGCGCCGTGCGAAGGCGGTGCGGCAGGCGCTGGAGAGCCTGGGGCCGTTCTACGTGAAGCTCGGTCAGATCCTGTCCACCCGCCCGGACATGGTGCCGCAGGCGATCCGCGAGGAGCTGCAGAACCTGCACGACCAGGTGGACATCCAGCCGTTCTCGGTGTTCGAGCCGGTGCTGGCGCACGACCTCGGGCCGGACTGGAAGCTGCGCTTCGACGACGTCGAGACCGTCGCCCCGCTCGGGGCCGCGTCCCTCGCCCAGGTGTACCGGGTGACCCTGCCCGGCGGGCGCCCGGCCGTGGTGAAGATCCAGCGGCCCGGCATCCGGGACGGCGTGCTGGCGGACATGGCCCTGATGCGCCGGGCGTCGAAGATCGTGGCCCGGGTGGCGCCCCGGTTCAACGAGGTCATCGACATCGAGGCGATGCTCGGCTCGGTCTTCGACGCCATGGAGCCCGAGCTGGACTTCAACGGCGAGGCCCGCAACATGGACGAGGCCCGCGAGCACGTCCGGCCCTTCCGCTCGCTGGAGGTGCCCCGGGTCCTGTACTCCAGCCCCCGGGTCCTGGTCCAGTCCCTGGCCGGCGGCACCTCGGTACGGCACATCGACCGCGCCCACTTCACCGACGACGAACGCGTCGAGATCGGCAAGGACCTGCTCCGGTTCATGTACCACGGGTACTTCGTGCACCGCTTCTTCCACGCCGACCCGCACGCGGGCAACGTCTTCGCCGCCCCCGGCGGGCCCGCGACGCTGATCGACTGGGGCATGGTGGGCCGCCTGGACCGGCGCACCAGCCTGCAACTGCTGCCGCTGTTCATGACGTTGGCGCAGAACGACGGCGCGGGCCTGGCCCAGCACTGGGCGGAGATGGGCCGGATCACCCCGTGGGCCAACATGCCGGCGTTCGCCGCCGACATGGCGGCCTTCGTGCCCAAGGTCTCCCACCTGGCGCTGGAGGACATGAACTTCGGCGTCTCGCTCACCACCGTGCTGGCGAAGGCGACCAAGCGGGGCATCGGGTCACCGCCGTCCGTGTCACTGCTGGGCAAGTCCTTCGCGAATCTGGACGGCTCGGTGCGCTGTCTGGCTCCGGAGATCACGCTGCCGGAGGTGTTCCAGGGCGAGGTGCCGAAGATCCTCTTCGCGCTGGGCCGCGAGTTCCTCGGCCGCAACCAGTTCGCCCGCAACTCCATGGAACTGCTGCTGGCCGCGGTCACCAGCCCCGACCAGGCCCGCGGAGTGCTGTCCGACATCGCCAACCGTCAGTTCGCGCTCAACGTCCACGAGCCGCGCACCCCCGCCGCGATGGGGGGCCAGCGGCCGTCCCGCCCCTCCGGCGGACTGCTGGCCCTCGGGGCGCTGGCCGTGCTGCTCAGCCGCCGCCGGTCCTCCTGACCACCACCCGCCCGCCCCACCCGAACCCACCGACA
>NZ_QHJH01000190.1 GCF_003947455.1 Streptomyces sp. WAC 04229
CTCCAGCTCCACCCGCACCGTCAGCAGCCCCGTCCCCACCCCCATCGCCCGTACCGCCAGGCTGTTGAGGCGGGGGAGCCGGCGCAGGCGGGCGAGTGGGTCGTCGTCGGGGAGGAGGTGCGCCGTTCCCCGGTGCCAGCGGCCGCGGATGCGTACCCGCACGCGCGGGTCGGCGCGGATGTTGCGGACGTACTGGGACCGTTCGCCGAACTCCGAGACCAGCCAGAAGTCGTCGCCGACCCGGCGTCCGCCGACCGGTGTGCGGCGGGGGAGGCCGGAGACGCGGCCGGTGGTCTCGAGGAGGATCTGGCCGGGCAGTCTGCGTACGACGGTGTTGAGGCGGCGCTGGGAGGCCGTGACGGCCCGGTACTTCTTCTCGGCTCGGGGTGTCTCGGCCCGGGGCGGCTTCCCGGAGTCGGACGGCATCGACATCATTCGTTCACTCTCCCGTCTCTTGTGCCGCCATGTTCCCGGAAAACCTCTGGGGGACGGGCGGGGCGGTCGTGGCGGACGGACGGGTGGTGCGGGTGTGCGCGTGGTGACGTGGAACCTGTGGTGGCGGTTCGGGGCGTGGGCCGACCGGCAGAAGGCGATCCTCGCCGTGCTGCGGGAGTTGCGGCCCGATGTCGTCGGGCTCCAGGAGGTGTGGGCCGCCGACGACGGGGAGAACCTCGCCGGGTGGCTGGCGCGGGAACTCGGCCTGCACTGGGCCTGGGCCCCCTCGCCCGCACCCGAGCGGTGGCAGCGGCGGATCGGGGACGGTTCGGTGGGCATCGGCACCGCGGTGCTCAGCCGCTGGCCCGTCGTGGAGCGCGCGGTGCTGCGGCTGCCGGCTCCCGACGAGGTGGACGACGGGCGGCTGGCGTTCCACGTCCGGCTGGACGCGCCCGGTCACCAGGTGCCCTTCTGCACCGTCCACCTCAACTCGGGTGCCGGAGCGTCCGAGGTGCGGCGCGCACAGGTCGCGTCCCTCGTGGACTTCGTGGCCGCGCACCGGTACGGCACCGGCTTTCCGGCCGTCGTCACCGGTGACTTCAACGCCCGCCCCGAGTCCCCGGAGGTGCGCCCGCTGCGTACGGCGCGGCTGCACGACGCCTGGCTGCACGCCGCGCCCGGCCTGCCCTCCGGCACCTGGGGCCCGGGGGACCCCGACGGGCCGGGCGAGCTGAGCGCGCGGCTCGACCACGTGTACGTGGGCCCGCCGGGGCCCGGCGGTCTGGGCCGGGTCCGGGCGGTACGGCGGGCCGGCGACCGCCCCGTCGACGGCGTCCGCCCCTCCGACCACGCGGCGGTCGTCGCCGACCTCGACGACGGCGGGGCGGCCCCCGCCGCGGGGACGCCGGGTGCGGCTACCGCCCCAGGAACACCGGGTTGGTGAAGGCCGCCAGCGCCCCCGGCAGCGGACCGGCCGCCGCCTCGTGCCGTACCTCGGCCCGTACGTACGCCGCGTACGAGGCGGTCGTCCGCCACTCCACGACGCCCGCACCGGACACCGGCAGCGGGTCGCCGGTGAACAGCACCCCCTGGTCGGTGACGAAGCGCACCGTGCAGCGCGGGGCGCCGGTCACCTCCAGGCGGACGGTGACCGGGGTGTCCGGGTCCACGCGCAGCCGCTCACCGATCCCGGCGTGCTCCCCCCGGCCGCCGGACGCGGTGAAGGCCAGCGACAGCCGTGACGACTCGGCGACGTAGGACCGGCCGGCCCTGATGCCCTCCTGGATCGCCTCCCGCGTCAGGTCGTCGGCGAGGACGACGGTCTGCGGGCGGCCGACGACGTCGGGGGAGCGGTGGGAGTCGCTGCTGCCCATCGCCGGGATCCAGCCCCGGCCGCCGTCCCGTCCTTCCCGCACCGAGGCGACCAGCATGCCGTCCCAGTCGGCCAGCGCCACCTCGTCGTCGGGCGTGTAGACGCCGTTCCACACCTCGACCGCGTCGGCCTCGCCGAAGCCGAACTTCCAGTTGCAGCCGATGCAGGTGGCGTGCGGGTGGGCCGGGACGACCAGGCCGCCCGCGCGGCGGATCTGCCGGGCGAAGCGGCCGAAGCGGTTGTCCCGGGCCCGGTAGCGCCAGTCGACGAAGGTGCCGGGGTCGGTGCCGAGGGCGACGACGTGGCCGTTGCGGGTCGTCACCTCCTCGCCGAGCAGGATCAGCAGGTCGTCCCCGGCGAGGTCGGCCCAGTGCGCGTGTGCCGAGTGGGTGTTGTGCTCCGAGGAGTTGATGAAGTCCAGGCCCGCCGCACGGGCCAGCTCCGCGATCTCGGCGAGGGTGTAGCGGCCGTCGGAGTACTCGGAGTGCAGGTGGCAGTCGCCCCGGTACCAGGCGCGGCCGCGTCCCCGGGCCCGCTCGGGCGGGTACACCGGACGGGGCGTCTCGTCCTGCTCGCCGTACGTCAGAGTGATCGTGATCTCGTACGACAGGCCCTGCGGGGCGACCGTGTACGGGCCGAGGGCGACGTGCCAGGTGCCCGGCCGGATCCGCCCCGGGAGGTACCCGGGTGTCGCGTCGTCCGCCCGGACGAAGAACTCCGTGCGCGCCCCGCCCGACCAGCCCCGGAAGCCCCGGCCGCCCAGCTCGGTGCCGCGCTCGTCGAAGAGGCCGATGTCGAGGGCGTTGCCCTGGGTGCCGGCCGGCGCGGCGGGGCGGTCGTAGGTGTAGGCGACGTGTATCTCGCGCACCCCGGACGGGACTTCGACGGGGACGTAGACGAAGTCGGGGGAGCCGGGTGGCAGGGTGCCGCGCACGGTCCTCCTCCGCTCTTCCCGCGGTGCCGCTGTGGCGAAGCTCACGCTTCCCAACGTAAGCGCGGCGGCGGCTCCCGTCACGAACACCGCGCGTCTGCCGATCCCGGCGTGGTCGTCCTCGCACATGCTGCTGCTCCCTGTGTCGTCACGGTCATGACATCGGTGGTGCAGGGTTGGTGCGTGCAACCCTGGTATTGAGCCGTGAACTTGCGGGCAAGGAAAGGGGTTCGGGGCATGGAGTGCCGGAAACCGCGCGGTGGGCCGGCGGGACGGGAAAGCCGCCCTGATCACGGCGCTCGTATGCTCGAAGGATGACGACTTCCGCGACCTCCGGAACCGGACCCGCCGGCCAGGCCGGCCCCACCGAGAACTCCCTGCGTCGCGCCCTCAAACGCGCCCGGGACGGCGTCGCCCTGGACGTGTCCGAGGCCGCCGTGCTGCTCCAGGCGCGCGGCGAGCACCTCGACGCCCTCACCGCGTCCGCCGCCCGGGTCCGGGACGCGGGCCTGGAGGCGGCCGGGCGGCCCGGTGTCATCACGTACTCGAAGAGCGTCTTCGTCCCGCTGACCCGGCTGTGCCGGGACAAGTGCCACTACTGCACCTTCGTCACCGTCCCCGGCAAGCTGCGCCGGGCCGGGCACGGGATGTTCATGTCGCCGGACGAGGTGCTGGACATCGCGCGCAAGGGCGCCGCCCTCGGCTGCAAGGAAGCGCTCATCACGCTCGGCGACAAGCCCGAGGACCGCTGGCCGGAGGCCCGCGAGTGGCTCGACGCGCACGGGTACGACGACACGATCGCGTACGTCCGCGCCATCTCGATCCGCATCCTTGAGGAGACGGGCCTGCTCCCGCACCTCAACCCCGGCGTGATGTCCTGGACGGACTTCCAGCGGCTCAAGCCGGTGGCGCCGTCCATGGGCATGATGCTGGAGACGACGGCGACCCGGCTGTGGTCCGAGCCCGGCGGCCCGCACCACGGCTCCCCGGACAAGGAGCCGGCCGTGCGGCTGCGCGTCCTGGAGGACGCCGGACGCTCCTCGGTCCCCTTCACCTCGGGCCTGCTCATCGGCATCGGCGAGACCTACGAGGAGCGCGCGGAGTCCCTGTTCGCGCTGCGCAAGGTGTCCCGCTCCTACCACGGCATCCAGGAACTGATCATCCAGAACTTCCGCGCCAAGCCCGACACGGCGATGCGCGGCATGCCGGACGCGGAGCTGGACGAGCTGGTCGCCACGGTGGCCGTCGCCCGGCACATCATGGGTCCGTCCGCCTGCCTCCAGGCCCCGCCGAACCTGGTGGACGCCGAGTACGAGCGGCTGATCGGCGCCGGCATCGACGACTGGGGCGGGGTCTCCCCGCTCACCATCGACCACGTCAACCCCGAGCGCCCCTGGCCGCAGATCGACGAACTCGCCGCGAAATCCCGGGCGGTCGGCTTCGAGCTACGGGAACGTCTCTGCGTCTACCCGGAGTTCGTCCGGCGCGGCGAGCCCTGGCTGGACCCGAGGCTGCGCCCGCACGTGGCGGCCCTCGCCGACCCGGCGACGGGGCTCGCGCTGTCGGACGCGCCGGTCGAGGGGCGCCCCTGGCAGGAACCGGACGAGGCGTTCACCGCCTCGGGCCGCACCGACCTGCACACCACCATCGACACCGAGGGCCGCACCTCGGACCGCCGCGACGACTTCGACGAGGTGTACGGCGACTGGGGCGCCCTGCGCGAGGCCGCCGCGCCCGGCATGGTCCCCGAGCGCATCGACACCGACGTGCGCGCCGCGCTCGCCACGGCGGCCGACGACCCGACGCGGCTGACGGACGACGAGGCGCTGGCCCTGCTGCATGCCGACGGCCCGGCGCTGGACGCCCTGTGCAAGGTGGCCGACGACGTCCGCAGGTCCGCGGTGGGCGACGACGTGACCTACATCGTCACCCGCAACATCAACTTCACCAACGTCTGCTACACCGGCTGCCGCTTCTGCGCCTTCGCCCAGCGCCGCACCGACGCCGACGCCTACACGCTCTCCCTGGACCAGGTCGCCGACCGCGCCGAGCAGGCGTGGGAGGTGGGCGCGGTCGAGGTCTGCATGCAGGGCGGCATCCACCCGGACCTGCCGGGCACCGCGTACTTCGACATCGCGAGGGCGGTGAAGGCCCGGGTCCCCGGCATGCACGTGCACGCCTTCTCGCCGATGGAGGTCGTCAACGGCGCGACCCGCACCGGCATGTCGATCCGGGAGTGGCTGAGCGCGGCCAAGGAGGCGGGCCTGGACTCGATCCCGGGCACGGCGGCGGAGATCCTCGACGACGAGGTCCGCTGGATCCTGACCAAGGGCAAGCTGCCGGCGGCCACCTGGATCGAGGTGATCGAGACGGCCCACGAACTGGGCCTGCGCTCCTCCTCGACCATGATGTACGGCCACGTCGACCAGCCCCGCCACTGGCTGGGCCACCTGCGCACCCTGGCCGGCATCCAGCAGCGCACGGGCGGCTTCACGGAGTTCGTGACGCTCCCCTTCATCCACACCAACGCGCCCGTGTACCTGGCGGGCATCGCGCGGCCCGGCCCGACGGTCCGGGACAACCGCGCGGTGACCGCGATGGCCCGTCTCCTCCTCCACCCGCACATCCCCAACATCCAGACGAGCTGGGTCAAACTGGGCACGGAGGGTGCGGCGGAAATGCTCCGCTCCGGCGCCAACGATCTCGGCGGCACCCTCATGGAGGAGACGATCTCCCGCATGGCGGGCTCCTCCTACGGCTCGTACAAGTCGGTCAAGGACCTGATCGCGGTCGCGGACGCCGCGGGCCGCCCGGCCAAGCCCCGGACCACGCTGTACGGGCCGGTGCCGGAGGAGCGGCAGCGGGCGGCGCGGGACTCGGACGGGCACCTGCCGGAGCTGCTGCCGGTGCTGGACTGAGTGGCGGGCGGACGGGGCGGCACCGATGCCCGCCCCGTCCGCCCCTCAGTCGCAGGCGGCGGGCCCGTCGGAGAGCGAGGTCAGGTAGCGGGCTCGTTCGGCTTCGGTGAGACTGCGGTGCACCCGGTGGCACAGGCCTTTGATCCAGGCGTCGGCCGAGGTGTCCCAGGAGAGCAGCGCACCTCTTTCGGTGACGGACCACAGCGACTTCCCGTCACGGGAGAACGCCAGTGAGCTGTGCGGACCGGCGCCCGAGACGCCGGTGACCGTGTTCGGGGCCGGCAGCCGCGTGCTGCCCAGCCGCTCACCGGTACGAGCGTCCCACAGCCAGATGGTTCCGTTCCCGGCCAGCGTCGCGACCCAGCGTCCAGTGGGGTCCGCGACCACCCCGTAGCCGGCGGCCCCGTCCGAGCGCCATCGCAGTTCGCCGGTGGTGCTGTCCCACCGTTGCAGTGTGGTGCCGCCCACGACGGCATAGACCGCGCTGGTCCTCTCGGACAGGGTGAGGGCCTCCACGGACGAGGAGCCGGTCGCCAACCGGTGCCGTCGATGGCCGGACGGCAGCTCGTGGATGTCGATCCGCCCGTCCTGGGTCGACACCGCCGCGAGCCGGCCCTGTGCCCCCAGTGCCCGCTGGTACTCGACGGTGTCGTACCGCGCCCGCTGGGCCGCCGTCAGATTCGGCTTGCGGGCCGCCACCGCTGTGGACCGTTCCCCTGTGACGGGGTCGAGGAGCAGCACGGAGCCGTCGGACGGCATCACGGCGACCTTGCCGTCCGCCGTCGCCACGAGACGGATCGTGCCCGAGGTGTCCCTTTGTTGGGAAGGGGTGCGTTCGGGCAGTTCAACCGAGTGCTTCCGTACCAGTGCCCGGGACTCTTCCAGGGCCCACGTCTCCACGGCATTCTCCGTGGCGGTGTAGATCAGTTCCCCGCGGGGATCGAACGCGATGGCGTCGTAGAGAACGTCGGCCCCTTGCCCGTTGACGAGCGAGTCGGCCTTGTCGCCGGGTGTCCAGGACTCCAGAGTGGTTCTGGCGTCATCCAGGTCGTGACTCCACACCAGCGTGCCGTCCGGACCCACGGCCAGTGGTGGTTGTGAGGGGATGGTCGTGGTGTCCGGAACGGCGATACCGGAGGAGTGGGCAGTGGGACCCGGATCGTTCAGCTCCCACAGGGCGACGGTGTTCCCTGTCGCCGAAGCGAGGCGGTCGCCGTCTCCAGGCGAGAAGGTGAGGACCGACGGAGCCTTGACGCCGGTGAGGGTCTCCAATGCCTCCGGCCGGTCGCTGTTGGCGGAGGTCGACACGAGCACTCCGTCACTCGTCCCCACCGCGGCCCTGCCGTCGTCGGAGATCGCCAGGATGTCGGCTTCGTTGACGGTCACGTCGGGAGGGGCCGCGCATTCGCCGTCATCGTTCTCCGTTCCGCTCTCTCCCGCTTCCGAACGGATCATGTTCGCGGGCGAGTCGAGGTATACGCTCCCGTACTTGACGAAGCCGAAGCATCTGCCGGTCGGCGAAGCCGCGTGCCGGTAGTTGTTGAACGGGTAGATCGTGCGGTCGGAGGACGCGAGTTCGACCGTCTTGCCGCCGTCACCGCCGTACAGTTTCCAGCCGACGGCGTAGGACACGAATAGTTTGGTGCCTTCATCCAGGAATGACAGGTTCATGATAGTTCCGGAACCTGTCTCGACGGTGTCCACCGGTTTGTCACTCGCGGTGTCGTAGAACCGGAGAATCCCGGCGTCGTCGACAGTGGCCAGCACGTGGGCCTGAAAGCTGAACAGCGCGGCCTGTACGGCGTCGCGCCCACCTGACAGGCGGCGCGGCCCGTCCTGGGCATCCAGATCCTGTACGAGGACCTCCCCCGAGGCGCTGGTGACGGCCAGCAACCGGTCGTCGTCGCTGAACGTCAGGCCGGTGACCTCGCCGGAGACGTCGAGCGTGCGCACCCTGCGGTTCCCGTCGGCCGTCCACACGTCCACCGATCCGCGCTCCGAGCCGACCGCCACGTAACGGGGCGAGCCGCTGAGAGCCAGCGCCGTCACGCGGTCGTCGGCGCGGACGAATCGGGTGAGCCGGGGGCTGGCAGCGCTCACCCGGTACAGCGCCGACACCGTCTCCGGCGTCTCCTGAACGCGGTACGCCTGAACTGCCAGCAGGGAGGCCAGTTCCAGGTCGTCGCCGCTCAGGTTGAGCGCCGTAGCCGCCAGTTGGCGGGCCGTGGCGATGCGGGCCTGTTCCTGGGCGGTGTTGCGCTGGATGAAGGCGAACACCGCGGTGGCGCTGGCCAGTACGGCCAAAGCGGTCATGCCGGCCAGCATGCCCCGCCGGAAGCGCCGGAGCCGACCCCGCTGGGTCACGTCCTCCCCGAACAGTTCGTCCTTCGGCCGGCCGTGCAGCGGCGCCGCGAGGTCCGCGACAGCCTCGCGGAAACGCGGCTCGCGGAGGTCTCCGGAATGGTCGGCGTCCATCCACCGCAGGTCCACCCAGCGCGGCTCGGCGGTGAAGTGGCCGCGCAGGGCGGGATGCAGGCAGGTTGAGCGCGCGAAGTCGAAGTCCCCGCCCGCCTCGTCCCAGTGGATCTCGCCTCCCGTGACCACGAGCAGCAGCTTCTCCGGGCGGGGGCCCTGCCGCCACCAGTCGATCTCCTTGCCCACCCACTTCGACGCACGTGACTCCGGCGACGCCAGGAGCAGCAGGTACTCGGAGTCGCCGAGGGCCTGCTCCACGGTGCTCCACAGGTCGTGTTCCGTCGACATGGCGGCGTTGTCCAGGAACACCCGTAGCGCCCGCATACGGTTCCAGGGCCTGGCGAACGTGTGCAGCGCCTGTCTCAGGAGCCGGGCCCGGTGCGTGTCGGGCGTGTGACTGTACGAGATGAAAGCGGCATAGCGCATGCGTGGGCCCCCCGTCCCGGCGTGCTGCGACGACTGGCTCATGTCCCTTCACCTGTGAGACTGACGCCCAGTCAAAAGAGCAGACAGAATATCTACTTGGATGTCGGTGTCGCGAGAGTCGGGGGCGGAGATGAGCCAGGGACTGCTGGGCCTGGGGGACGACGACCTTCCGGTGGTGTTCCGTTCCTCGGACTCCGCCTCGCTGGGCGGACAGCGAAACTACATCCGGGGTACGAAAATCCGGCTGTCGCTGGCCGTCGCGGCGGCGTTGTGCGGTGCCCTCGACCAGCGTGCGGCGGTCATCGGGCTCGTGGTGGTCTTCGTGCTGACCATATGTGTCGAGGTCTGGCTGCTGACGGAGCGCCCCGAGCAGTCCTGGTACGACGGCCGTGCGCTCGCCGAGTCCACGAAGACCCTGGCCTGGCGCTTCGCGGTGGGAGGGACGCCTTTCCCCGCGGACCTGCCCCAGGCCGGGGCGCACCGTAGGTTCCAGCGGCGTCTCGGAGAGCTGCTGCGGGAAGCGCCCGTCTCCAGCCTCTCGCCGCTGGGGTCGATCGCGGTCACCGACGCCATGAAATACCTGCGCGCCCAGCCCTTCGCAGAGCGCAAGGAGGCCTATCTGCGCCACCGGATCGAGGACCAGCAGGCGTGGTACTCGGCGAAGGCGGCGTCGAACGTCCGCAACGCCCGGCGCTGGCGTCTGGTGCTCATCGCCGTCGAAGGACTGGGCCTGACGGCGGCGGTCCTGCGGCTCCTCGACCTGTTCACCTTCGACCTGGCCGGGATCCTCGCCGCCGTACTGGGTGCCGGCTCGGCGTGGCTCGCGGTGCGGCAGTACGAGACGCTCGGCCGGGCCTACACCTTCGCTGCCACCGAGCTGAGCGTGATCCACGAGCGCTTGGTCCACGCCGACGAGGAGACCTGGGGGGACGAGGTGGCCGACGCCGAGGAGGCGATCAGCCGGGAGCACACGATGTGGCGGGCCTCCCGCGGGACGAGCTGACGTTGCGGTCTGCGGCCCGGGGCACGAGAACAGCCACAGTAAGATGATCGGACCCCCGGTGTGACGGGGTTCTCGTAGCTGAGGAGATGCGTGCCCGTGCCTGCCCGACTTCCCTCATGGGCGTGGGTCTCCGGTCTGACCGTGGGCGCGATCGCGGCGGTGACCTTCCTGGCCGTGCAGGCGGACCAGGGGCCCCATCCCACCGCCTCGGCGACCCGGCCGTCGCCCACCGCGTCCGCGGGCAAGGATCCGTCGCCGAAGGAGACCGCGCCGGCCCGGGTGCCGGACGGCTCCGGCACCGGGCGACGGGTCGTGTACTCGCTGGACCAGAAGCGGGTCTGGCTGGTCGACGCCAGCGACGCCACCCGGCGGACGTTCACGGTGTGGCCGGGCACGGTCGACCCCGCCCCCGGCACCTACACCGTCAGCGGCCGGGCCGAGGGCGCCACGACCGGCTCCGACGGGGTGAAGATCGAGCAGATCGTCTACTTCGCCCAGCAGGACGGCGTCTCGGTCGCCTTCTCGGGCGCCGTCGACGACTCCTCACCGCCCCCGCCCGCCTCCGGTACGAAGACGGGCGGCATTCGGCTGCACAAGGCCGACTCCACGGCGGTCTGGGGCTTCGCGACGACCGGCACGAAGGTCACGGTCGTCGGCTAGCCTCGCCGTCACCGGAGGGCAGGTGGGCGACGATCAGCACGACGCCGCTGATCAGGAACACCCGCAGTGCCGCGTCCAGCCCGTTCCAGTCCGCCGACTGCCACATCGCGAACCACTCGCCGCCGATCCCGATGAACCCGGCGCCGAAGAGCAGCATCAGCATGAGGGTGCCGTACGTGGTCAGGCGCCGCGCGGTGGTCTGGTCCCGGCGTATCCACAGCCAGGTCGCGCCGATCAGCACGAGCGCGGCCACGGTCTCCCACGCGATGATCGCGACGTACGCGGCGTCCTGGAGGCCCTTGCTGGTGATCGCCCGCCACATCAGGTCGTCGTCCTTGAACGTGGTGTCCATCGCGAGGACATGACGCACGAAGTCCCTGTTCGTCCCGAAATCGGTGATGTTGCCGAAGGCGACGAGGGCGATGTAGAGGGCGAGGACACCGGTGAGGACGGTGGCGGCGAGGCCCAGGGGTCGGGGGTGTCTGGTGGTGGTCATGACCCCACCCTTCCCCATGCCGCTCGCGCTCAGCCGACCAGGAGGTCCGCCTTGAGCCGACGCAGCTCGCGCGCGTCCATACCCAGGGCCTTCTTCTCGTACCCGGCGAACGAGCCGTAGGCGTCCTCGACTTCGGCGAAACCGGAGTTCAAGTAGGCGGCGCGCACGTCGAGCATCGGCTTGTAGACCGCGGCCTGCTCGGCGGGCATGGCGGCCAGGGCGGCGGCGTTGGCCTCGGCGCGGTACTCGTTGGAGGCCAGGTAGTCCGCCATGACCGTCTCGCGCGGCACACCGAGCGCGGTGAGCAGGGCGGCGCTCGCCCAGCCGGTGCGGTCCTTGCCGGCGGTGCAGTGGTAGAGGATGCCGTCGGCGTCCCGGGCGAGCCCGGAGAAGACGGTGGAGTACGCGGCCTGCGCGTTCTCCCCGCTGACCATGGCCTTCTCGCCGTCGATCATCATCTGCTCGGCCTCGGCGGCCGTCTCCGGCATCGAGAACACGGGGGAGTCGTCGCCGAGTACGTCCGCCACCACGTACCGGACGCCCTTGGGCAGGCGGTCGGGCGCGGAGCTGCGCTCGGAGGCGGTGCGCAGGTCGTAGTCGACGCGGATGCCGAGCCGCTTCAGCTTCGCCAGGTCGGCGTCGGTGAGCTTGTCCAGCGAGTCGGTGCGGTACACCGCGCCCATCCGCACCCACTGCCCGTCGCCGGTGCGGTAGCCGCCCGCGTCGCGGAAGTTGACCGTGCCCTCCAGCCGGATCAGCCGGTCGGCGAGCCGTAGCCGCTGCCCCCGGTCCGGGACCAGGTCGAACCACTGCCGGTCGGCGGCGGGCAGCCCCGACACGGTGACGCGGCCGGTGGCCCCGCCCACGGCGACGGTACGGCCGTTCGCCCGCACGGCGACCTTGCGGACCCCCGGCGCCTTCCAGGTGATCTCGTACGTGCCGTCGTCCCGCGCGGACACCTCGGCGGCCGTGAACGGTATCTGGCGAGCGGAGTGGCCGGGGTGCGTGTAGTGGGCGGCGGGCGCGGCCGTGGCGGCCGGGGCGGTCACGCCGGTCAGGAGCGCGGCGGCCGACAGGGCGCAGGCCATGCTGACACGTGTCTTGTTCGTCATGGCCGGGATCGTTCAGCCCTCGGACGGGGACCCCGCTAACGGATCATGAACTATGCCGGTCGGCTGGACGTCGTGACGGTGTGCACGAACGCGGTCCAGGAGACGTCGGTGAAGGTGAGGTTGGCGGCGGTGGGGTTCTTGGAGTCGCGGACGTGGATGGTGGGGGTGGTCGGGGGTATCGCGATCTCGACGCAGTCGGGCTCGTCGCTGCCGCTGTAGCTGCTCTTGAACCACTTCAGCGCAGAGGTCATGTCTGTTCTCCCCATACCTTTTCGATGAAGTCCCGCGACTCACGGGGCGAGAGCGCCTGTGCCCGGATCCTTCCATAGCGCATCTCCAAGGTCTGCACGTCCTTGGGGTTGCTCACTACCCGGCTGTGCAATTGGGCCGCCGTGTAACCGACTGTGCTGCCGTTCCGGAGCTTCAGCACTCGGAACGAACCGCTCAGGCCCGTGTGGTCTTCACGATCGGTCGGCATGACCTGGATCTCGACGTGCCGCAACTTGCCGATGTCCAGCAGATGTTCGAGCTGTCGACGCAGTACCGCCCTGCCGCCGACGGGCCGGCGCAGCGCCACCTCCTCCTGTACGAAGGTGATCATCGGCCTCGGTACCCGATCGAAAACGGCCTTCCGTGCCATACGGGCGGCGACGTGACGTTCGATCTCTTCCTCCGCGTAGGCGGGTTGCTGGGTCTCGTACAGGGCCTGTGCGTATTCCGCCGTTTGGAGGAGCCCATGAATCTGAAGGCTGGCATACGCACCCAACTCGACCGCCTCGTCCTCCAGCCTGGCAAGGTCCCGCACCTTCTTCGGATACCGGGCCTTCTCCACGTCCTCCTTCATCGTGGCGAGCTTGCCGCCCGCGCCGAGGACCTCGTCGGCCTTGTCCAGGAAGTCCGGCTTGGGGATGCGCCGTCCGCGCTCCACCGACGAGACCAGATCCTCGCCGTACCCGATCGCGGCGCCCAGCTCCGGCTGGGTCATCCCGGCCGCCTCGCGCCACATCTTGACCTGCCGCCCGACCGTCTTGAGTACGGCCTCGGACTCCTCGTCCTCCATGTCTTCCCCTCCCGAAATGGTCACCCTGGGTATCGAGATCGTCACCGCCCAGAGTAGGGACGTGCGACCACGCCGGGTGACGTGATCGGGAAACGTCCCCTGTACGTGGCCCCGGGCCCTGGGCGCCCACGACCCGGTCGCCGCGAGGGGCCTCTGGAGTCAACCGGCCCTCTCGCCCACCGGATCGTCGCTGGACGCGACCCGGCCGGACGCGACGCCAAAGACCAAAGAACCGGGGAAAGAACCGAACCCACCCCTGCCGTCCCCGTCGCTCACCCTCCGGAGTGAACATCATCAACTCGGCTGGCGCAGAGGGCCGTTCATGGTGCAGCGTCTGCCGCAGCAACAACACCAGACATGATTCGGCCCCCGCCGGGACTGCAATCCCACTGCGAGGGCCTCATCACCGAGGAAGTGGAGGCTTCCCGATGACTGAGCAGAACCCTAGCGCGCACGCGCGCCCCGCGTCCGGCCGTCGCACCGGTGGCGTCGAGCACGAGAACCACCCGCACCACGACAACTTCACCGTGGTCGGCAACCACCTCCTCCAGCACCCCGAGCTGTCCCTGACGGCGATCGGCCTGGCCGTCCACATCCAGTCGCTGCCCGCCGGGGCGCCGGTCGGGATCAAGGCGCTGGCGGGCAAGTTCCCGGAGGGTGAGATCCGGATCGCCGCGGCCCTGCGGGAGCTGGAGGAGCACGGCTACCTCGCACGCACCAAGGAGCGTCTTCAATCGGGCCGAGTCGTGACCCGGACGGTCTCCCGCAACAAGCCCCGCGCGTTCCTGGCGGCCGCACTGCCAGCCGCCGAGCCGCCCGCGTCCGGGCCCGCGATTCCGGCCGCCTCGCAAGAGCGCCCCACCCCGGCCCCGGGGACCGATCGCACTGCCGCGACCGACCTGCTCGCCCGTCTGCGCCTACACGACTCCCGGCTGCTCCTCACCGAGCGGGACGTACGCCGCCTCGCCCCGTCTGTGACCGTCTGGCTGGAGCGCGGCGTCCCCGCGACCGCTGTGGAGCGCACCTTGGCGGCCGGCCTCCCCCAGGAACCGATCCGCCATCCGGCCGCCTTCCTGGAACGCCGCCTCACCGCCGACCTCCCCCCGCC
>NZ_QHJH01000191.1 GCF_003947455.1 Streptomyces sp. WAC 04229
AGCTGGGCCACGCCCTGCTGTTCGCCGGTCTGCTCTGGCCGGTGGGGGTCCGGGGCGGGGTCGCGGTCGACGATGCGCAGCCGGTGGCGCTCCAGCCGGGCGACGGGGATGCCCGCGAGGACGGTGAGGATCAGCAGGGGCAGCCCCACGACCACGACGGCCAGAACCACGCCGACGGCGGCCGCGGTCACGATCCCGACCAGGACCACGACGCCGGTGACCGCTCCGGTGACCAGGTAGGCGGCCGAGCGCAACGGCCACGCGGAGCGCAGGAAGCCGGGCGCGGACAGGGCCTGCCACGCATTGCGAGGGTGCATGCGCATCACCGTAGAGCTCCCGCACGGTCGGGAACCATCGGCCCAGGGGGGCGAAGACGGGTAGGGCCTGCCCTACCCCCACGGGCCCCGCCGGGGTAGGTCACGGGTCTGCGGCGGCAGACTCCTGCCAGCGCAGCCTGCTGCCAAGCTGAAGACACAATTCCGCCAACGAGTGGCGCAAACAATGGCCGGGACAACGCTTCGGCGTACCGAACCGGCCCCCGCCGCCCAGACGGCCGAGGCCGTCTCAGGTGGGGGAGTCACACCATGGAATTCCGGCTGCTTGGTCCCGTGGAGGCGTCCGACGAAGGCCGGCGCGTCGCGCTGGCGGGGTCCAAGGTTCACACCGTGCTGGCCGCGCTGCTGCTCGCCCGGGGGCGGGTGGTCAGCGACGAGCGGCTGAGCGACCTGCTGTGGGGATGGGACCCGCCCGCGACGAGGAACGCGCAGCTGTACACGTACACCTCGCGGTTGCGGAAGTCCCTGGGCCCCGACGCGGACGTGGTACGCCGCCAGCCCGGATACCAGCTGGCCGCCCCGGGGGCCGGCGTCGACCTGTTCGAGTTCGAGCGGCTGGACCGGTCCGGGCGTACGGCCCTGGAGGAGCGGCGGTTCGAGGATGCGGCGGATTCGCTGCGCCGGGCGCTCGAGCTGTGGCAGGGACCTGCGCTGTCCAACGTGACCGAGCACCTGGCCGAGGCGGAGCTGCCGCGCCTGGAGGAGGCCAGGACGAACGCGTTGGAGCGCCGTCTGGAGGCGGACCTGGCGCTCGGCCGGCATCAGGAGGTCATGTCGGAACTGACGGGCCTGGTCAACGAGTTCCCGGTGCGGGAGCTGCTGCGGGCGCAGTTGATGACCGCTCTGTACCGGTGCGGGCGCCAGGCGGAGGCGCTGGGGGTCTTCCACGAGGGCCGCAAGGTGCTGGCCGAGGAGCTGGGCGTGGATCCCGGCACCGACCTCACGGCCACCTACCAGGCGGTGCTGAGCGGGGAGCTGACGCTGCTCCCGAGGCCCGCGACGTCCACCGTACGGGCGACCGTACGGGTGCGGCCGCCGGTGACCCTGCCGCCGCCGTCGGCCGACTTCACCGGCCGGAGGGAGGAGTTCGCCGAGTTGTGCGCGCACCTGCGGCCCCCTCGCGGGCGGCGCGGCGCGTTCCGATCCCGGCGGATGCTCATCGCGGGCATGGCGGGCGTGGGCAAGACGGCGCTCGCGGTCGAGGTCGCGCACGCCGTGGCGGCCGAGTTCCCCGAGGGGCAGCTGCACGTGCCACTGCGCCACGCGGACGGCAGGGTGAAGGACCTGGCGACGGTCCTGTCGCAACTGCTGCGCGCACTCGGCGAGCCCGGCACGGAGGGGCCCGCGGTTCCGGACGACGCCTCCCACCCGTTGGACGACCTGATCCACCGCTACCGCACCCGCACGGCCGGCCGCAGACTCCTGATCCTGCTGGACGACGCGGCGGGCGAACTGCGCCTGGACGCGCTCCTGCCGGCCACGGCGGACTCCGCCGTCATCGTGACCAGCCGCAGCAGGCTGACCGCGGTCCCGGGATCGCGCACGGTCGTGGTGGAACCCCTCGACACCGCCGATTCCTACGCGTTGCTGGCCGCGATCGCCGGTCGGAAGCGTGTCGAGCACGAACCGGAGGCCGCCCGCGGCATCGTCGACGCGTGCGCCGGGCTGCCGCTGGCCCTGCGCACCGCCGCGACCCGGCTGGCCGCCCGGCCGCACTGGCCCGCGGCCCGGCTGGCCCGGCGCCTGGCCGATCCCGCGCTGCGGCTCGCGGAGCTTCGCGCGGGCGACCTGGACACCGGCCGGACCCTGCTGACGGCGCTCGACTCCCGGCCGGAGGCCGAGCGGGAGGCGGCCCGCGAGCTGGCCCCGGACGCCCACGGCACGGTCACCGCCGCGGACGCCGCGGGCGTACTGGGGCTCGCCGAGGAGGCCGCGGAGGAACTGCTCGAACGCCTGGTGGAGGAGACGGTCCTGGAGATGGCCGGGATCGACGCGGCGGGGCGTCCGCACTATCGCTTCCACGAACTGATGCGGCTGGTGGCGGCAGGTCCGCTCGGGTGCCGGGGCGGTCTCACGCTCTCCAGAGCGAGCTGAACCGAGCCCGAGGGTAGGCCTGGCCCTACCCCAAGTCTCGTCTCTGCCGCACTGCGCCCGGGTGCCCCCACGCGGTTTCGTGGAGTCACCTGGAAAAGAGGGGGGCGGCATCCGATGACCGCTTGGCTCGCGG
This sequence comes from Streptomyces sp. WAC 04229, assembly GCF_003947455.1. GTDB lineage: Bacteria > Actinomycetota > Actinomycetes > Streptomycetales > Streptomycetaceae > Streptomyces. The sequence continues at coordinate 2,563 of NZ_QHJH01000191.1, forward strand.
AGCACATGACGGTGCATGGAGGCTTCGGCATCCTCGTCGCCGTCATGCTGCTGCCCGCGCTGGAGGCCGCGCTGCCGGTGATCGGGGCGCTGCTGCCGGGGCAGACGGCAGTCGTACTGGGCGGCATGCTCGCCTGGCACGGGCACGTCAGCGTCGAGGCGACCCTGCTCGTCGCCGTGGCCGGCGCGCTGCTCGGCAACCTCGCCGGGTACGCCGTGGGACGGCGCTGGCGCGCGCGGTTCCTCGCTCCGCTCTTCCGCGGGGAACGGCGCCGCCGGTACACCCGGCGTGCCCTCGGGCTGATCGAACAGCGCGGGGGACGCGCGGTCTTCGTCGGACGCTTCACCGCCGTCCTGCGCACCCTGGTGCCCACCCTGTGCGGAGCGACGGGCATGCCGCTGCGGCGCTACCTGCTGTGGTCCGCGGCCAGCAGTGCCGTGTGGGCGCCCGCCTTCGTCCTGATCGGATACGTCATGGGCCCCGCCGGGCCCGGCTGACGGCCCGGACGGGGCCGGGTACGCAGGCTGCTGCCAGTGCAGGCACCTGCCAGCCGCCCGGCCCCGTCCGGCCGCGGGCCGACTCGACAATGGCCGCACGGCGCCGTTTCCCCGAACACTCCACCCCGCCAGGCGCGCGGGAGGACCGACACTCAACGAGTTGGGACAGATGAACAACGACGCGATCCAGTTGCGCTCCGTCAGCAGGCGGTACGGTGCGGGCGACAACGCCGTGACGGCCCTGGACGAGGTCTCCCTGGCCTTCCCCAGGGGTACCTTCACCGCCGTCATGGGCCCCTCCGGCTCGGGCAAGTCGACCCTCCTCCAGTGCGCCGCCGGTCTGGACCGGCCCACGTCGGGGTCGGTCGTCGTCGGTGACACCGACCTGACCCGGCTGAGCGAGACCAAGCTGACGCTGCTGCGCCGTGAGCGCATCGGTTTCGTCTTCCAGGCGTTCAACCTGCTGCCGTCGCTGACCGCCGAGCAGAACGTGGCGCTGCCGCTGCGGCTGGCCGGCCGCCGGCCCGGCCGCGCACGGGTGCGCGAGGTGCTGCGGCAGGTGGGGCTCGGCGACCGCGCGGGACACCGGCCCACGGAGCTGTCCGGCGGCCAGCAGCAGCGCGTCGCCCTGGCCCGCGCCCTGATCACCAGCCCCGAGGTGCTCTTCGGCGACGAGCCGACCGGCGCCCTGGACTCGCAGACCAGCCGTGAGGTGCTGACCCTGTTGCGCGGCATGGTCGACCGCGAGGGCCAGACCGTCATCATGGTCACCCACGACCCGGTCGCCGCCTCGTACGCCGACCGCGTGGTCTTCCTCGTCGACGGCCGTGTCAACGGCGAACTGGCCGGGGCCGGCGCCGACGAGATCGCCGCGCGCATGACCAGGCTGGAGGCCGTGCCGTGCTGAGCGTCGCCCTGCGCACCCTGCGCACGCGCTGGGTCACCTTCCTCGGCAGCTTCGTCGCGCTGTCGCTCGGAGTCGCCCTGCTCGCCGTGATGGGGCTGGCCCTCGCCTCGTCGATGGACGCGCCCGACCGGGGGCCGGAGCGGTTTGCCGCGGCGCCGGTCGTGGTGCGGGGCCAGGACACCCTGCGGGTGCCCACGCCGATCGGGGACCGCACGCACGAGCTGGCCCAGCCGCGTCCCGTGCCGGCCGGGGCCGTCGCGGAACTGGAACGGCTCGGCCGGGTCGTGGCGGACCGGTCGTTCGCGGTACGCGCCGAGGGCGGGCCCGGTGACCTGGTGGGCCACCCGTGGTCCACGGCCGCGTTCGCCCCGTACGAGATCGACGCGGGCCGCGCGCCACGCGACGTCGGCGAGGTCGTGGTGACCGGCGGCTGGGCCGAGCCGGGCGAGCGGGTCCGTACGGACCGCGGTGTCGTGGAGGTCGTGGGCACGGTGCCCGACCGCGGCTTCGAGGACGCCGTCTTCTACACCGACGACGAGGCCGCGCGGCTCTCCCCCGTCAGCCTTCAGCTCGCGGTCGACGCGGACGCGTCGGCGGTGCGGGACGCGGTGCGCGGCAGCGCCGGGGTGCGCGTCCTCACCGGAGACGACCGCAGGTTCGCCGACGCCGATCCGGACCGGGACAGCGAGGCGCTGACCGCCATGAACGCCATGTTCGGCACGGCCGGCGGCGTCACCGCCTTCGTGTCGGTGTTCGTCGTGGCGTCCACGTTCGCCTTCGCCGTCGCCCAGCGGCGCCGGGAGTTCGGGCTCCTGCGTACCGCCGGGGCGACCCCGGGACAGATTCGCCGGATGGTCCTGGCCGAGGCGCTGGGAGTGGGTGTGCTCGCCTCCGCGGCCGGCTGCGCGCTGGGCTCGTGGGGCGCGCCGCGGCTTGCCGCATGGGTGGTCGACGGCGAGCTGGCACCGGCCTGGTTCACGATCGGCGACTACACCTGGCCGTACCACATGGCCTTCTGGACGGGGCTGCTCGTCGCGCTGTGCGGCGTGATCGCCGCGTCCTGGCGGGCCGGCCGTACCGCCCCGACGCAGGCACTGCGTGAGGCGTCCGTCGACACCCGGGCGATGACCTGGGGCCGGTGGCTGTTCGGCGCGGGCCTGCTGCTGACCGCGCTGGTGACGCTCGCCATCGCGCTGTTCGGTGCGCCCGGCGACCTGCTCCACCGCAAGACGTACGTGAGCCGGCCGATGCTGCTGATCACCGCGGTCGCGTTGCTCGCCCCCGTCGTGGTGCGCCCGCTTTCGCGGCTGCTGGCCTGGCTGCCTGCCCAACTGCCGGGCGCGGCGGGCATGCTGGTGCGGGAGAACGCCGCCGCCGGAGTGCGCCGTACGGCCGCCGTGGCGGCGCCCGTGCTGGTGACGGTCGCCCTCGCGGGCTCGCTGCTCGGTGCCACGGCGACGCTCAACGAGGCCAAGGCCACCGAGACGAGCGAGCAGACCGCCGCCGCCTTCGTGGTCACGGGGGCGGGCGACACGGGTTTCGACGCGCGGACCGTGGACCGGCTGCGCTCGGTCCCCGGGGCGGTGGTCTCCCCGACCTCGTCGAGCGCGGTGTACGTCCTGGAGGAGGGCGTCGCCCTCATCAGGTCCGACGCGCGTGCCGTCGCCGACCCCGAGGCCCTCGCCGCCACCACCCGGCTGCCGCTGGCGGAGGGCAGGGCGACGGACCTCGACGACTCCTCGATCATCGTCAACGAGGAGTGGGAACGGCATTCCGTGGGCCAGAACGTGCAGGTGTGGCTCGGGGACGGCACCCGCAGGACGCTGCGCATCGCCGCCGTGATGACGACCGGCACCGGCGGCAACGGCGTCTACGTCACGCCGGCCAACGCACCCCGTGCCCCGGTCGACCGGGTGGACGTGGCCCTCGCGGACGGCGCCGACGCCGGTGCGGTGGCCGCCGGGCTGCGCGAGGCGGTGGGCCCGGCCGGCGGACAGGTGTCGAGCCGGGACGAGTGGGTCGCGGCCGCCTACCCGGAGACCAACAGCACGACCCGGGCAGGCTTCTTCCTGGTCCTGGGCATCGCCCTGCTCTACACCGGGATCTCGCTGGTCAACACCATGGTGATGGCCACCTCCGACCGGGTGCGCGATCTGGCGGTGCTGCGCCTGGCCGGGGCCACCAGGTGGCAGGTGCTGCGGCTGGTCGGTGCCGAGTCGCTGATGGTGGTGGCGGTCGGCGCGCTTCTCGGGCTGGTGGTGGCCGGGCTCAACCTCGCCGGGATGTGGGGGGCGCTGGGCCTGCTGTCGGTGGACACCACCATCGTGCTGCCCTGGGCGGAACTGGGCGGGGTCGTCGCCTCCTGCGCGGTGCTGGCGGTGATCGCCTCGGTGGCCCCGGCGGGCGTGGCCCTGCGGCGCCGGGCGGTGGAGCTCGCGGGGATGCGGGAGTAGCCACCCCCCTGATCCGGTGCCGGGCGAACCATCCCCCGTTCCGCCCGGCACCACCCCGGCACCGCTGTGCCGCCTCCCCCGTCGGCCCGCGGTGCCGGGCGGTCGGGACGTCCTCCACCGGGCGTCCCGGCCGCCCATCGTGGCACCGGGTACCGGCCGTCGGGACGCCCGCCGACTCCGGCGGCGCACCACACGCCCGCCGCCCGGCGGGCCGTTTCGCACGGCGGCGGCGACCGGTCGAACTCGGTACGGACGGTCCGGGGCACACGGCACCGGCCCCGGGCACCCTCGCGGGTGTCCGGGGCCGGTGGTCGTCGGGGCCGGGGTCCGGGGCCGTTCAATCGGCCGGGCCGGCGGTCCCGGACAGCTCGGCCATGGCCACCGCGATCTTCCGCGGCCCGGTGAACGGCTCCCGGCCGTGCGCGGCGAGCATGTTGTCGACGATCAGGACGTCGTCGCGCCGCCAGTCGAAACGGGTCGTCGCCGAGCGGTAGGCGGCGCGGAGGTGGGCGACCGTCTCGTCGGGTATGCGCCCGCCGTCGCCGAAGTAGGTGTTGGTGGGCAGGTCCTCGTCCGCGAAGATCTCGCGCAGGCCCTCCCGGACCTCCGGCGCCAGCGAGGTGACGTGCCAGAACGTGGCGTGGTTGAACCACACCTCCTCACCGGAGACCGGATGGGTGCGCACCACCGGGCGGGTGGTCGTGGTCCGCAGGCCGCCGTCGGCGCGCCACCGGGCACTGATGCCCTTGCCCCGGCAGTACTCCACGACCGCGTCCCGGTCGGTGGTCCCGAACGTCTCCTGCCAGGGCACGCCGAAGTCCGCGTGGAAGTTGCGCACCACGCGCCACCCGCCGCGCCGCACGAACTCCTCGCGGACCGCCGGGTCGATGGCCCGGTGGACCTCACGGATGTCCGCGAGCGGCGTCGCGCCGCGCGTGAGCGCGGGCTCGATGCAGTAGAAGTACAGGGTGTGCGGCCAGACGGCCTGGTAGGAGTTCTCGTTGTGGAGGAAGATCTCCTCGTCGGCCGGGTAGTCCGTGGACGTGTAGACCTGGCCCTTGATGGTGGAGCGGGGCGAGGAGCGCTCGGCATAGGTGAGCGGGGCGCTGCCGGAGAAGGCGTGCACCACCGCGTCGAATCCGTCGACCCCGCCGACCTCGAAGCCGCGCAGCAGGATGGCGCCGCGCTCGCGGAGGACGGTGCGGAGCTTGTCGTGGTGGGCGTGGATGTATGCGTGGACCGGTGTTCCGGGCTCTGCCGTGTAGGCGATGGCGGTCACGGGATCAGCACCTCTCTCGTCTGCTCGGTCTGCTCTCGGGGGTGCTCGGGTCCGTGGACCACGTCCCCGTCCGGGTAGCGGCGCAGCACGACGGGTCCGGTGCCGCCCGCCTGCCTGGCCAGGGCCGCGAAGGCGCCGCCGATCCGCGGGAGGTCCTCCACCAGCCAGGTGTCGGGTCCGGTCGGCTCGGTGTGCCGGACCAGGACCGGGCCGTCCTCGGCCGGTCGCACGTCGATCGCGCCGAGGTCGGTGACGATGCCCACGCCGATCGCCTTGACCACCGCCTCCTTGCGGGTCCAGCAGCGGAAGAAGGCGTGCGAGCGCGCCGTGTCGTCGGGCGCGGCCCGTACGTGGGCCAGTTCCGAGGCGCTCATCACGAACCGGGACGCCCCGTCGACGTCGAGCGGGCGGCCGTCCTCCAGGTCGACGCCGACCTGCCGTCCGGTCACGACGGCGAGCGCCCACCGCGGGCCCGAGCGGGAGAGGTTGAAGTCGAGGTCGGTGGGCGGCCAGTGGACCCGCGGCCGTCCGTGCCGGGCGTGCGCGCACCGGGGGCAGGGCTGTCTGCCCAGGACCACGTCGCCGGGCGGCACGCCGAGGTAGCCGGAGAGCACCCGGCGCACCGCCACGTGTGCGGCCGCGTACCGAGCGGCGGCCGGCTCCGGCAGCCGGCGCACCGCCCGCGACTCCTCCTCCGAGAGCGGCCCGGTGTCCGCCGGGGCCGGCCCGTCGGGAGCGCGTCCGTACCAGATGTGGACCGCGTCGCTGTCCTTGAGCACTTCGTATGCGGCGGTCATCGCCTGAGTCCGTTTCGTCCGTGGGGCGGTCGGGCGCGGTCGCCGTCAGTCCGACATGGCGACGAGGACCCGGCGCTCGCCGGTGAAGGGGCGGCGTCCGTGGGCCAGCAGGATGTTGTCGATCAGGAGCAGGTCGCCCGTGCGCCAGTCGACATCCACGGCGTGCTCCAGACCGCGGTCGCGGATCTGGGCGACGTACTCGGCGGGAATCGGGCTGCCGTCGGCGAAGGTGACGTTCTGCGGCAGGTCGTCCTCGGGCAGGATCTGCGCCAGCGCCGCGGCGGTGTCGTCGCCGAGGCCGGCGGGGTGCCACTGGTCGGCCTGGTTGAACCAGACCTCGGCGCCGGTGGCCGGGTGGCGGGTGGTGGCCGGCCGGATCGAGACGACCCTGAGGCCGCCGTCCGCCTTCCACTCCCACTGCGCGCCCGTCGGCTCCAGGAATGCCTCGACGTCCTGGCGGCTGGTGGTCTCGAAGGTGTCCTGCCAGCTCTTTCCGAGGCCGTAGCCGTCGTGCAGGTTCTGTACGTAGCGTACGCCGCCCGCGAAGGCGTCCCGGACCTCGGCGTCCAGCGAGTCGAGCCACAGGGCGGCGTCGACGACCGGCGTGGCCCCTCCGCTGCCGGGCTGGATCTGGCAGTAGAAGGCGAGCCGGGCGGGCCAGGCGTGCGCGTAGCTCATCTCGTTGTGCATCGAGATGGTGAACTCCTGCGGGTACTCAGTGGAGGTGTACACGTTGCTGCCGACCTTGGTGCGGGGAGAGTTGCCGTGCACGTAGGCCAGCCGGTTGGGCAGCAGGAGGTCCAGTACGCCGTCCAGGTGGTCGGGGGTGACGCCGAACCCGCGGAAGACGAGGCCCCTCTCCTCCGTCAGCAGCTGGGCGAGCCGTTCCGGGCCCATGTCCCGGAGTCGGGCGGTCAGTTCCTCGGGGCCGCCGACCCCCTCGGCCTCGATGTCCAGGGGAGCCCAGATGTCGGTTTGCGTCATGGTCATGCCTCCAGGGCCTTGGTGATGTCGGCGACCAGCTCGGCCTCGCGCTCGGCGAGGTAGAAGTGGTCGCCCGGGTAGATACGCAGGTCGAAGTCGCCGGTGCGGGTCAGTTCGGACCAGGCCAGTACGGCGTCGGGGTCGCAGCCGGGGTCCTCGCGGCCCAGGCAGGCGGTGATCGGAGCCCGGGTGCGCACGGGGGGTGCGGCGGGCCGGTAGTTCTCGATCAGTCGGTAGTCGGCGCGCAGCGCGGGCAGCAGCAGCTCGCGCAGCTCCGGGATGTCGTACACCTCCGAGCCCAGCGAGCCCAGCCGCCGCACGCCGGCGACCAGTTCGTCGTCACCGCGCAGATGCAGTCCGGTGGGCTTGGCGCGGTGCGGTGCGGAGCGGGCCGAGACGAACAGGCGCCGCGGCACCACGCCGTGCCGTGCCTCCAGGCGCAGGGCCGTCTCGTAGGCGACCGAGGAGCCCATGCTGTGCCCGAACAGGGCCAGGGGCCGGTCCAGCCGCGGCACCAGCGCGGCGGTGACGGCGTCGGCGAGCGCGGCCATGTCCCGCGCGCAGGGCTCGGCCAGCCGCTCCTGCCGCCCCGGGTAGCGCACGGCGAGAAGTTCCACGTCGGGCGGCAGCCGGGCCGGCCACCCGTGGAAGAGCTGCGCGTTGCCCCCGGCGTGCGGAAAGCACACGAGCCGCAACCGGGGCGCTCCCCCGGCGGCCGGGCCGTGGCTCCGGAGCCAGAGGTCTCCGCGCTCCGACCGGCCGCCGTGCGGGTTCTCGCGTCGCGCGTCCGGCTGTGGGGACCGGTCAGGCGGGGTGGTCATCCGGGGTCTCCTCCTTCTTCAGATCCGGCGCCACGGTGGCGCACACGGCCAGGACCGCCATGGCGGCGGCGATGGCGTGCACGGTCTGCTGCGCACCCCAGGCGGCCAGCAGCAGTCCCCCCGTGAACGAACCGAGGGCATTGGTGCCGGAGCCGACCAGCCCGGCGGTGGCGGCCACCCGGCCCTGGAGCGCGTCGGGTGTGGTGCGGACCTGGTAGACGGCGGCGGCCACGTTGAAGACGGCGCCGACGAAACCGGTGCCCGCGTACAGGGCGCCGAGCTGTACGGGCCCGTCGGTGAACCCCATGGCACCGATCAGGACGGTCCAGGCGACCGCGCCGGCGATCAGCAGGGTGCGCTGGCGCACCCGGCGCTGGATCCGGCCGCCGGCCAGTGCCCCGCACAGGCCGCCGACGCCGCCGATGCCGACCACGACCGCGAGGGTCGCCGAGGGCAGCCCCGCCTCCTTGATGCGCAGGATCAGGGCCAACGCCAGCATCTGGAACAGCAGGTTGGTGCCGGCGACGTAGCCGAGCGCCGTACGCAGGAAGCGCTGCCCGCGCAGCCACCGCATCCCCTCGGCGACCTCCCGGCCCAGGTGCCCGCCGTGGGCCCGCTCGGCGCGCTCCTCCTGGAACCGGGTGCGGATCAGCAGCAGGGACAGCGCGGAGAGCAGGTAGCCGAGGACGCCGAAGCCGAACGGCAGCCAGCGGGCCGCGGCCTGGAGCAGCACTCCGCCGGGTTGTCCGAGCAGGCCCGCCGCCCGGCCGCGCGCCTCGTTCTGCGCGAGGGCGGCCGACAGGTGCGACGGGTGCACGACGTTGCGCACGGCGCCCCGCTCGGCCAGCCGGTAGAACACGGTGAGGGACGCCTCGGTGAAGGCGACGGCCGCCAGGTGGGCCACCGTCGTCCGGCCCGCGGCCAGGGCGACGGCCACGCTGCCCACCGCGGCGATCCGGCCCGCCTCGCACACCAGCATCACCCGCCGCCGGTCCCAGCGGTCCACCAGGGCGCCGGCGGGCAACTGCACCAGGAGCAGCGGCAGCAGCGCGGCCGTGGAGACCACCGACATGGCCAGCGGGGAGCCGGTGTGCCACAGCACGATCAGCGGGTAGGCGACTGCGGTCACCCGGGTGGCCAGGAACGACATGGCCGCTCCCGACCACAGCAGCAGGAAGTCGCGGTTGCGGCGCAGCGGGCGGTCCGCGAGCCCGGCCGCGTCGGCTCCGGCGCCCTCCAGGACCGTCATGCCCGGCACCACTCCAGGACCGCCATCGCGCTGTGCATCTTGTTCTCCGCCTGCTGGAAGGCGAGACTCGCCGGGCCGTCGAGGACCTCGGCGGTGACCTCGTCGCCGCGGTGGGCGGGCAGGTCGTGCAGGAAGACCGCCTTGGGGCTGGTCTCCCACAGCGCCGACGTGACCTGGAACGGGGCGAACACGGACCGCCAGTCGGGGTCGTGCTTGCTGGTGCCGGTGGTCTGCCAGCGAGTGGTGTAGACGGCGTCGAGGTCGGCGGGCAGCCCGTCCATGTCGTGCCGCTCGTGCAGCCGGCTGCCGTACCGGGCGGCCTGCTCGGTGGCACGCTCCAGGTAGGCGGCGGCCAGGCCGTACCCGGGCGGGGTGCGCAGTTCGAGCTCCACGCCGGGGAAGCGGGTGAGGGCGAGGGCCAGCGCGGAGGCGGTGTTGTTCCCCTCTCCGACGTACAGCACGCGCAGCCCCTCGATCCGGCCGAAGTGCCGCTGCAGGGTGGTCAGGTCGGTGAGCGCCTGGGTGGGGTGCTCCTCGGCGCTCATCGCGTTGACGACGGCCATCCGGTCCTGGCTGGCCCAGGCGCGCATCTCGGCGGGGTCACCGGCCGTGCGGGCGACCAGCACGTCGAGCATGCCGGACATCACCCGGCCGGTGTCCTCGCTGGTCTCGCCGGTGTTGAGCTGGAGGTCACCGGGGCCGTACGCGATGATCCGGGCGCCCAGGCGCAGGGCGCCGCTGGAGAAGGCGGTGCGGGTGCGGGTCGAGGTCCTGCTGAAGTAGACGCCCACGACGTTCCCGGCCAGCGGGTCGGGCCGTCCCGCGGTGCCGGCCGAGAACGCGGCACCGCGGGTGACCAGAGCCGCCAGGTCGGCGTCGGACAGGTCGGTGATGGAGATCAGGTGCCGGACAGGTGCCACGGGTTCCTCCTCGGGTCTGCGGGCCGCCGGGTGGGTGCCGGACGGTGGGAAGGACGTCCCGTGCGGTGTGCGAGAGGCGCGCAGCGCACGGGACGCGGGCGGGTGGTCACTCCCGTTCCTCGTCGGTGACGACAGGGGCGAGAACCGCGGGCAGTGCGTCGGAGCGGCCGGCGGAGCGCCAGTCGGCGGCCAGCCGGCCGGTGCCGAAGACCGTGTCCCCGCGGCCGAGTTCGGCGGTGAGGTGCTTGACCACGGCCTTGCCGGAGTCGGCGTTGGTCAGGGCGACGAAGCCGGTGCCGCCGTGCAGCCGGCTGATGGCCATGTTCCAGTAGCCGGTGGGTTCGCCCCCGTGCCCGAACTCCAGGTCGTCACCGCTGTCGTCGACGATGGTGCCGAGCCCGTAGAACGTGCCGGTCTCCCCGGCGAGGAGTTCGCGCGCCAGGGCCTGCGGCACCAGGGCGCCGGGCGCTCCGGTGAGGGCGTCCCGGACGGCGACGGTGAAGCGGGCGGCGTCGGCCGCGGTCGTCCACAGGCCCGCCGCCGCGAGGTGGGCGCGGGTGCGCCAGCCCCCCTCGAGCGGGGTGCCGTGGGCGTCGTGGCCCAGGGCCACGGGCAGGCCCGCCGTGAGCGGGTGGTCCTGCTCGAAGCCGGTGTCGGCCAGGCCCAGCGGCTCCAGCACCAGGCGGCGCGCCAGCGGCGCGAAGGCCTCTCCCGTGACGTCCTCCAGGACCTGCTGGACGACCCAGTAGTGCGTGCTGCTCTTGCGGAAGACCTCGCCCGGGGGCAGTTCGCGGCGCACCCGCGGGGTGGTCACCGGCGGTCTGCCCTCCAGCAGGTCCAGCAGGGCCGGCAGCGGCTCGCCCGGCCGGAAGCCGACGCTGCGGTGCCGGGCCAGGCCGGCGCGGTGACCGAGGAGCAGGCGCAGGGTCAGGCGGCCGGGAGCGGCGGGGTCGTCGGCCGGGTGCCAGGACGTCAGATACCGCTCGACGTCGGCGTCCAGGTCGACCAGGCCGTCGTCCACGAGGCGGAGGACGGCCAGCGCGGTCACGTGCTTGCTGAGGGACCCCACCTGGAACAGCGTCCGGTCCGTCACCGGGGCGTCGCCGCCCGCGGAGAGCACGCCGTGGCCCTGGACGCCCACGACGGTGCCGTCCCGGATCACGGCGAGGGCCGCCCCGGGCACGTTGTGGTCCGCCATCACCGCGTCGACGCCCTCGACGAGGGGGCGGGACGGGCCGGGGGACGGCCGTCCGACCAGGGCGGCGACCTCGGCGACCGCCCCGTGTGCCGAGGCATCCGGGTCCCGGCCGGCCGCCTGGTGCATCAGCCGGGCCAGCAGTTCGGCGGGTACCTCGACGGTGGCCGGGGTGGCGCCGGGCGCGGTCTCGGCGGGTGCGCCGTTCTCCACGGGGGGGGGGGGGCCGGCTCTTTTTTCCAACTCTCCGTGGCCGCGCCTTTTTCTCTGGGGGTACTTGGGGGGTGGGGGTTATTTATAAAAA
>NZ_QHJH01000192.1 GCF_003947455.1 Streptomyces sp. WAC 04229
GCCCCGGCTCCCCTGCCACGAGCGCCGCGTCCGCGCGTCGCCGGCCGGTGCCGGGAGCCGGCCAGGTAGCACACCCCGCCGCCGAGCACCCGGCCGCCGTCGAACGGGTCGGCGAGCACCCGCTCCTCCTCCGGCCCGTACTCCGGCCCGAACCCGACCACGAAGTGCCCCGGCAGGGCGACCCCGTACACCGGCGCCCCCGCCCGGCGGGCGACCTCCAGCCACACCACCGACAGCATGATCGGCAGCCCGCGCCGCCGCCGCAGCACCTCGTGCAGCAGGGACGACTCCAGCCGCTGGTAGTCCGCGGCGACCCCGTGGAACCCGTACCGCTCGCCGAGCAGATCCCGCAGCGCCACCGCCCAGGCCCGCGGCGAACCCGGCCGGAAGGGCAGCTCCCCGGCCAGCCGGTCCAGCTCCACCTGCGCGGCGTCCAGACCCGCCTCGTCCAGCGCCCCGTCCGCCTCCGCGCCCAGCAGCAGGAGCAGCGTGGCCAGGTCGGGCCGCTCGGCCCGCGCCTCCTCGGCGAACCGCCGCCGCACCTCGGCGGAGCGCTCCGGCGAGGGCGGCCGCACGTGCCCCGTCACGACGTCGCCGTCCCGGCGCCCTCGGGCTCCCGGTAATGGTGGTACGCGTGGTGCGCCGAGAAGCCCATCCCGGCGTACAGCGCCCGCGCCCCCGCGTTCTCCGTCTCCACCTGGAGCCACGCCGCCGACGCGCCCTCGTCCAGCGCCCGCCGGGCCAGCGCGGCCATCACGGCGGTCGCGAGCCCCCGGCGCCGCTGCGCGGGGTCGACCTCGACGGCCGCGAAGGAGGCCCACCGCCCGTCCACCACACACCGCCCGATGGCGGCCGGGGCATCCGCGCCGGGCACCGTGGCGAACCACACCGACGGGCCGCCGCCCAGCACCCGCAGGGCCACCTCGCCGGCGCCCTTGCGCTGGTAGCGGGCCAGCCACGCCTCGTCCGCGTCCCGGGACAGGACCACGCCGGCGCCCTCGGTCAGGTCGGCCACCGGCGCCAGGGCGCCGGTCCACACCTCGGCCGACACCTCACGCACCCAGCCCCGCCGCTCCAGCTCCGCGCACAGCCGCTCCTGGGTGCCCTCCGCGCCGGTGGCGGTCTGCAGGAACGCGGGCAGGCCGCGGGCGCCGTACCAGCGTCGTACGGTGCTCAGCGCGTCGTCGAGCGGCAGCCCGGGATCGCCGAGCGGGAGTACGGAGTTGGCCCGCCGGGTGAACCCGGCCGCCGCCCGCAGCTGCCACTCGCCGAGCCACTCGCTCTCGACGGGCGGCCAGGCCCGCGCCGCGATCCGCGCCAGCTCCTCGTACGACGCGGCGGGACCGCGCCGGCGCGCGGGCGCGGGCGGCACGACCTTCCCGGCGACCAGCTCCGACTCCGCGATCCGTACCGACTCGCCACTCTTCCGTGTGATCAGCAGCACACCGTCGGTCCACGATGTGAGAACACCGACCGTGTCGGTGAACTTCTCACCCGCGCCACCCGGTTCGCTCAAGCGCCGCACGGATACTCGTTTGCCCACGTCAGCAGTGGTGATACGGACCTCAAGACGCCCGGCGGCAGAGATTTCCACGGGTCTGTCCACCCCTCCTGTTCGGATCATGCCCAAGAACGGAGATACTAGGGGCGGGCATCGACGACGCCGCGCTCCCGCGCGCCAGGCGGCGGAGCCTGAGGAGGCCCGCCAGCGCCCTATCGAGGAGGAACGACAGCGTGACCTACGTCATCGCGCAGCCTTGTGTCGACGTGAAGGACAAGGCGTGCATCGAGGAGTGCCCGGTCGACTGCATCTACGAGGGCCAGCGGTCCTTGTACATCCACCCGGACGAATGCGTCGACTGTGGTGCCTGTGAGCCGGTCTGCCCGGTCGAGGCGATCTTCTACGAAGACGACACTCCGGAGGAGTGGAAGGACTACTACAAGGCGAACGTCGAGTTCTTCGACGAGCTCGGTTCGCCGGGCGGCGCCAGCAAGCTGGGTCTGATCGAGCGCGATCACCCCTTCGTCGCCGCGCTGCCGCCGCAGAACCAGTAAGAGCGGCCTGCACCAGCGCCGCCTCGGTCCCGTACGGCCTGATCGTCCCGATCGGCGCGGTACGGGACCGAGGCGTTTGCCGCAGGACGAAGACGAAAGAGAGCCAGCATCGTGTCCGCAGTCTCCGACCGGCTTCCCACCTTCCCCTGGGACAAGCTGGAGCCGTACAAGAAGACGGCCGCGGCCCACCCCGACGGCATCGTCGACCTCTCCGTCGGCACGCCGGTCGACCCGGTTCCCGAGCTGATCCAGAAGGCCCTGACCGACGCGGCTAACTCTCCGGGCTACCCGACCGTCTGGGGCACGCCGGCGCTGCGCGACGCGATCACCGGCTGGGTGGAGCGCCGCCTCGGCGCCCGCGACGTCACCCACCGCCACGTGCTCCCCATCGTCGGCTCCAAGGAACTCGTCGCCTGGCTCCCGACCCAGCTGGGCCTCGGCCCCGGCGACCGGGTGGCCTTCCCCCGCCTGGCCTACCCGACCTACGAGGTCGGCGCGCGCCTGGCCCGCGCGGAGTACGAGGCGTACGACGACCCGACCGACCTGGACCCGGCGGGGCTCAGGCTGCTGTGGCTCAACTCGCCGTCGAACCCGACCGGCAGGGTCCTGCCGAAGGCGGAACTGACCCGGATCGTGGCCTGGGCCCGCGAGCACGGCGTCCTCGTGGTCTCCGACGAGTGCTACCTGGAGCTGGGCTGGGAGGCCGACCCGGTCTCCGTCCTGCACCCGGACGTCAACGGCGGTTCGTACGACGGCCTGGTGGCCGTGCACTCGCTCTCCAAGCGCTCCAACCTCGCCGGCTACCGCGCGGCCTTCCTGGCCGGCGACCCGGCCGTCCTGGGCCCGCTGCTGGAGATCCGCAAGCACGGCGGCATGATGACCTCGGCGCCGACGCAGGCGGCCGTGGTGGCGGCCCTCGGTGACGACGAGCACGTGCGCGTCCAGCGCGAGCGGTACGCGGCCCGCCGCACGGCGCTGCGCGAGGCACTGCTCAGCCACGGCTTCCGCATCGAGCACAGCGAGGCCAGCCTCTACCTCTGGGCCACCCGCGACGAGTCCTGCTGGGACACGGTCGCCCACCTCGCCGAACGCGGCATCCTGGTGGCCCCCGGCGACTTCTACGGCCCCGCGGGCGAGCACTTCGTCAGGGTGGCCCTGACGGCCACGGACGAACGCGTCCAGGCAGCGGCAGACCGCCTGAAGGCCTGAAGGCACCCGGGCTGTCGGCATGACGGCCTGTCGGCCCGGCTGTCGGCAGCCGTTCCGCAGGGCGATGGGGGTGCCTCCCATGCCCTTTAGGCACTGGGGGAGGGTGGGCACAGCCACCGACGCCGGGCCACGGCCAACACACGCCCACCGCACAGACGTAGACAAGCAAAACGCCGGGGTCCAGGAAGAGAGAACCTGGGCCCCGGCGCCGTACAGCCCGGCGCTAGCCGATCGGCAGACCCTGCACCGGCAGCGCACCCTTGCCCAGCGCGCTCGTCGGCAGCCCGCCCTTCGTGGCGCTCTGCGCCGTGTCACCGACGATGTCCCCGGTGAGACCCGCCACCTGCCCGGCGGCGCTCTGCGCGGCCGGGGTGGCCTTCTTGACGACCGAGCCACCGGTCTTGGCGGCCTTGCCGGCCTTGCCGGTCTTGCCGGTCTTGCCGGCCTTGGCCGCGGCCTTCTTGACGGCCTTGCCGCCGTTGTCGCCCGTGGCCGCGGTCAGGCTCTGGGCGGCGGAGTCCACGGTGTTGCCGACGTTCGCGCCGTCCAGGGCGGTCAGTCCCCCGAGGTTCGGGGTGGCGGGCACTTCGGGAGCCGCGCTGGCGGAGCCGGCCGCACCGACCCCGGCGGCCGCTCCCGCAGCGACGAGCAGCGCGGCACGGGCGATCCGGCGGGTCAGGGGGAGGGACATGATGCTCCTTCGACGGAAGTCAACTGATGAGGTACCGAACCGGTCCCGGCGGGTGATCCGCCGGGCTCGGACGCAGTGACTACCGCTCGAAGGCGGCGAAGGTTGCGGCGGCACAGTGTAAAGAGTTGGCAATGTGTCGCATTATCGGGTGCACAGAAAAACGGGCAAAAAGGCTCCGGTCGGAAAGTCCGCCGAATCCTTACAGCCCTTGATTTCCCGAGCCGCGGAGCGTTTGGCGGTGACCACGCGAAAGGGCGTGGTTCGCGTCGGCCCGAGGTCTGCGCGCGTCACCCGCGGGAGTGACGGATCGTACGGGTGACCGCTACCGCATGGACGTGATGCGCACCGCGCCCGCCGCCCGCTCCGCGCCCTGGGCGCCGCGGGTGCCCGACGGGGCCCACTTGCTGTCGGTGCTGCCCGCGGTCCACTCCCGGCCCGCGTACGAGACCCGCTCGACGTGCAGGGAGGAGGCGTTGGCCACCGCCCAGTGCGCCAACTGCCAGCCGCGCTCCCGCAGGTCCTCATCGGCTTCCCGGGCGGAGTCTGCGGCCACGGGCAGCGTCACGGTCCGCTCGTCGGCGCCGCCACCGCCACCGTCGCGGGAAGCCGCGGCCGGTTCCGCCGAGGCGTCGCCCGCCGTCGCGCCGGCCGGCTGGAACACCGCGCGCCCGAAGTCCCGCACCAGCGCCGCGCGTACCGCGTCCGGCCCCTTCTCCCGCGTCGCGCCCGGGCGTCCGTCGCATGTCAGGGTCGCCGCGGACCGTCCGGTCAGGGCGGCCGCGAGCAGCGCGGCGTCCGGTTCGTGCTTCGCGTACGCGTCGGGGAAGGCGCTGCGCTGCACGCGCTGGGCGGCGTCGGTCAGTTCGAGGTCCTGGTAGCCGGGGATCTCGACCAGGTGGTCGTAGAACAGGCCCGCCGAGTACGCCGGGTCCATGATCTCCTCCGGCGTGCCCCAGCCCTGCGAGGGGCGCTGCTGGAACAGGCCGAGCGAGTCCCGGTCGCCGTGGTCGAGGTTGCGCAGCGTGGACTCCTGCAGCGCGGTCGCCAGCGCTATCGTCACCGCCCGCTCCGGCAGCTTGCGCGCGGTGCCCACGGCGGTGATCGTCGCCGCGTTCACCGCCTGCTCCGGCGTGAACTCGTACGTCGTCCCCTCGCTCCCGCCGGAGACCACCTTGCAGCCGGGAGCGCCCGCGCCCCCGGTGACGTACTGCACCGCCAGATATCCGGCGACGGCGAACAGGGCCAGGGCGGCCGCGCCGGAACGGACGAGGCGGCCACGGCGCTTGGGCGGCGGGGTGGGCTGAAGCACGCGTACAAGGTACTGGAGGGTAGCGTCCGGTGTATGCCGGGTAGGCACAGTGCCCGAAAGGGCAGGAGCGTTAGGGTCGGAGCCATGGCCGACACCCCGCTTGACCTCACGCTGGACGCCGCCGAGCTTACCGCGCGGCTCGTTGACTTCCCCTCCGAGAGCGGCACCGAGAAGCCGCTGGCGGACGCGGTCGAGAGCGCCCTGCGCAGCCTGCCGCACCTGACGGTCGAGCGGTACGGCAACAACGTCGTCGCGCGGACGGACCTGGGCCGCGCGGAGCGCGTGATCCTGGCCGGCCACATCGACACCGTCCCCATCGCGGACAACGTGCCGTCCCGGCTCGACGAGGACGGCGTCCTGTGGGGCTGCGGCACCTGCGACATGAAGGCGGGCGTCGCGGTGCAGCTGCGCATCGCGGCCACCGTCCCGGCCCCCAACCGCGACCTGACCTTCGTCTTCTACGACAACGAGGAGGTCGCCGCCGACCTGAACGGCCTGAAGCACGTCGCCGAGGCGCACCCCGAGTGGCTGGAGGGCGACTTCGCGGTGCTCCTCGAACCGTCCGACGGGCAGGTGGAGGGCGGCTGCCAGGGCACCCTGCGGGTGCTGCTCAGGACGTCGGGGGAGCGGGCGCACTCGGCACGGAGCTGGATGGGCTCCAACGCCATCCACGCCGCCGCCCCGATCCTCGCCCGCCTGGCCGCGTACGAGCCCCGCTACCCGGTGATCGACGGCCTGGAGTACCGCGAGGGACTGAACGCGGTCGGCATCACGGGCGGAGTCGCGGGCAACGTCATCCCCGACGAGTGCGTGGTCACGGTCAACTTCCGCTACGCCCCCGACCGCAGCCCCGAGGACGCCCTCGCGCACGTGCGCGAGGTCTTCGCGGACTGCGGGGTGGCCGAGTTCGTGGTCGACGACCACAGCGGCGCGGCCCTGCCCGGCCTCTCCCACCCGGCCGCGGCCGCCTTCATCGAGGCGGTGGGCGGCACCCCGCAGCCCAAGTACGGCTGGACCGACGTGTCCCGCTTCTCGGCGCTCGGCGTACCGGCGGTGAACTACGGCCCGGGCAACCCGCATCTGGCGCACAAGCGGGACGAGCGGGTCGAGGTCGCGAAGGTCCTCGCGGGCGAGGAGCGTCTGCGGTCCTGGCTGACGGCTTGATCCACGCGCGCCCGAAACGGGTTTACCCCGGTGCGTGGCGGACATGCTGATGTCCCTCGTACGTAACCCGCGTAGATCTACGCTGAGGTGGAAGAACCTGCAACTGGAGGGAGCGCGCATGGCTACCGGCAACCCCGAGGGCAAGAAGCGGCCACCGGAGGAGCAGCGCCTGGGCCCTGTCCTCCGGCGGCGGGGTCAGGTCCAGAAGAGCACCACGGACCAGCGCCTGCTGGACGAGCGCGCTCCGACGGACTGGGTGCACACCGACCCCTGGCGGGTCCTGCGCATCCAGTCGGAGTTCATCGAGGGCTTCGGCACGCTCGCCGAACTGCCCCCCGCCATCAGCGTCTTCGGCTCCGCCCGCACGCCGGTCGACTCGCCGGAGTACGACGCCGGTGTCCGGCTGGGCCGCGGCCTGGTCGAGGCGGGCTTCGCGGTCATCACCGGCGGCGGGCCCGGCGCCATGGAGGCGGCCAACAAGGGCGCCCTGGAGGCGGAGGGCACCTCGGTCGGCCTCGGCATCGAGCTGCCGTTCGAGCAGGGGCTCAACCCCTACGTCGACATCGGCCTGAACTTCCGCTACTTCTTCGTCCGCAAGATGATGTTCGTGAAGTACGCGCAGGGTTTCGTGGTCCTGCCCGGCGGTCTCGGCACCCTCGACGAACTCTTCGAGGCCCTCACGCTGGTGCAGACCCAGAAGGTCACCCGCTTCCCCATCGTCCTCTTCGGCTCCGAGTACTGGGGCGGCCTGATCGACTGGCTCCGGGGCACCCTGGTGGCCCAGGGCAAGGCCGCCGAGAAGGACCTCCTGCTCTTCCACGTCACGGACGACGTGGACGAGGCGGTCGCCCTGGTCTCCAAGGAGGCGGGCCGCTAGCTTCCGGCAGGGCGGGGGCTCCGGCTCCCGCCCTCAGGCCCTCACGCCAGTCCTCGCCGGGCCACCGCCGGCGCCCGGTGGCCCGCGATCGTCGCCACCATGTCCAGGACCTGCCGGGTCTCCTCCACCTCGTGCACCCGGTACACCCGCGCGCCCAGCCACGCGGAGACCGCCGTGGTCGCCAGCGTCCCGAGCACCCGCTCCTTCACCGGCCGGTCCAGGGTCTCCCCGACGAAGTCCTTGTTCGACAGGGACACCAGCACCGGCCACCCCGTCTCCACCATCTCCCCGAGCCGCCGCGTCGCCTCCAGACTGTGCCGGGTGTTCTTCCCGAAGTCGTGCCCGGGATCGATGAGCACCGACTCCCGCGGCACCCCCAGCGCCACCGCCCGCTCGGCCAGCCCCAGCGTCACCCGCAGGATGTCGGCCACGACGTCGTCGTACGTCACCCGGTGCGGCCGCGTCCGCGGCTCCGCGCCCCCGGCGTGCGTGCACACCAGCCCCACCCCGTACCGCGCGGCGACCTCCGCCAGCTTCGGGTCGACCCCGCCCCACGCGTCGTTCAGCAGGTCCGCCCCCACCTCGCACACGGCCTCGCCGACCTCGTGCCGCCAGGTGTCCACGCTGATCACGACGTCCGGGAACCGTCGCCGCACCTCCGCGACGAACCCCACGGTCCGCCGTGCCTCCTCCTCGGCCGACACCTCGTCGCCGGGCCCGGCCTTCACCCCGCCGATGTCGATGATCGCGGCTCCCTCGGCCACCGCCCGCTCCACGCGCGCGAGGGCGGGCTCGTCGAGGAAGGTGGCTCCCTGGTCGTAGAAGGAGTCCGGGGTCCGGTTCACGATCGCCATGATCACCGGCTCGTGCGCCGCGAATTCACGCCTGCCCAGCCTGAGCATCCCCTGTGACATCTCCTCGTCCATACCGTTCTCTCGTCCCGGTGCCGTTGGCTGTCAGACTCGCATGGCACGATCGGACCCGACACAACCGACCCGACCGATCCGACCGTGGGGGCCTCAGCGATGGTCATGTTCCTGTTCCTCGTCATCGCGCTGGTCGTCGTGGTGGCCGGAGTGACACTGGCCGTGGTGAGCGGCGGCGACAGCGGACCGCTGCCCGACGCCGAGCCCGAACGGCTCCGGGACTCCCTGCCCCCCGACCGCCCGGTGGGCCGCCCGGACGTGGAACGGCTCCGCTTCCCGCTCGTCCTGCGCGGCTACCGCATGACGGACGTCGACGACGCCCTCGCCCGCCTCGGCGCCGAGCTGGCCGAGCGCGACTCCCGCATCGCCGACCTGGAGTCCGCCCTGGCCGGTGCCCGGGCCGCCGCCGCCCACCAGCACGTGGTGATGGACAAGCCGGCCCCGGAGGAGCAGCAGTGAGCACCGGCGACGCCGTGGCCGGCCCGGACGGCGCGCTGCGCTGCCCCTGGGCCCTGTCCACCGCGGACTACGTGACGTACCACGACGAGGAGTGGGGCAGGGCGGTCCACGGCGACGACGCCCTGTACGAGCGGCTCAGCCTGGAGGCCTTCCAGTCCGGTCTGTCCTGGATCACCATCCTGCGCCGCCGCGCCGGCTTCCGCGCGGCCTTCGCCGGCTTCGCGATCGCCGACGTGGCCGCCTTCACCGACGAGGACCGCGGGCGGCTCCTCGCCGACGAGGGCATCATCCGCAACCGCGCCAAGATCGACGCGACCCTCGCCAACGCGCGCGTGCTCGCCGACTGGGCACCGGGCGAGCTGGACGAGCTGATCTGGTCCCACGCTCCCGACCGGGCGGCCCGCCCCGCCCCGAAGACCCTCGCCGACGTCCCCGCCATCACCCCGGAGTCCACGGCACTGTCCAAGGCGCTGAAGAAACGGGGCCTGCGCTTCGTGGGCCCCACGACGGCGTACGCCTTGATGCAGGCATGCGGCCTGGTCAACGACCACCTCTCGGGGTGCGTGGCAAGAAGCGCCCCTTAGGGGCGCGGGGAACTGCGCGACCAGCCACGACGAACCCGCACCCCGCGACGGCGCTCACACCCTCCGATCTCACCGCCCCAAATACTCGGGCTTCCGCTTCTCGACGAACGCCCGCACCGCGATCGCATGGTCCTCGGAGGACCCCGCCCGCGACTGCAGCTCGTCCTCCTTCTCCAGCGTCTCGGCGAGCGAGTGCGTCAGCCCGTACGCCATCGCCTCCTTCAGCGCCGCGTACGCCACCGTCGGCCCCTCGGCCAGCGCCCGCGCCGTCCGTTCGGCCTCCGCGCGCAGCTCGGCGGCGGGCACGACCCGGGTGGCGATGCCCAGCTCGTACGCCTCCTGGGCGGGGATGCTGCGCGGGAAGAGCAGCAGGTCGGCGGCGCGCCCGGGGCCGACGACGCGCGGCAGCGTCCAGGAGATGCCCGAGTCCGCGGTGAGCGCGACGCCGGCGAAGGACGTGTTGAAGGCGGCGGTGTCCGCGACGATCCGGTAGTCCGCCGCCAGCGCGAAGCCGAGGCCCGCCCCGGCCGCCACGCCGTTCACGGCGGCGACCACCGGCTTCTCGGCGTCCGCGAGCGCCCGCACGATCGGGTTGTAGTGCTCGCGGACCGTGCTCATGGTCTCGCCCGAGCCCGCCTCCCGGTCGGCGGCCAGCAGCCCGATGTGCTCCTTGAGGTCCTGGCCGACGCAGAACGCCCGGTCGCCGGCTGCCGTCAGCAGCACCGCCCGTACCCCGCCGTCCGCCGCCGCGGAGCGCACCGCGTCCCGGAGCGCGACCTTGGTCTCGATGTTCAGCGCGTTCATCGCCTCGGGGCGGTTCAGCGTGATCGTCGCGAGCCCGTCGCTCACCTCGTAGAGCACGGTGTCGGCCATGGAATTCCCCTCCGCTTCGTCGCGAGTGTCGGGCAACAGCATGACGGAGATCGCCGCCGACGCGGGGCTGCGGAGATGTGACCTGCGTCAAAGAATTCCGGTCCGTATCCATTCGGTGGAAGTGGGTGAGGGCGCGCAGTATCGCAGTCACATCCCCGAATTGAGTGGTTTTGCTCGCGCGCGTTGCCCAAGCGATGCCGACCGATGTTGGTCATCGGGTCCTGGGATGCGGGATAATGGCCGGGAAGCAATGTGTTCGATGCCGGTGTCGCGCGTCCGGGCCGGACTGCGCGTGCCCTCACGGGCCGTCGGCGGTGACGGTGAGCTGGTATCAGGAAGGGGAACGAGCATGGCGGCCATGAAGCCGCGGACGGGCGATGGCCCGCTCGAGGTGACCAAGGAGGGGCGGGGCATCGTCATGCGCGTTCCGCTCGAAGGCGGCGGGCGGCTCGTCGTCGAGCTGACCCCCGATGAGGCCGACGCGCTCGGCGACGCCCTCAAGAAGGTCGTCGGCTGACGCGCGAGCGACCATACCCGTTCAGTCGCCCCGGTGCCGCACGTGGTGCCGGGGCGACTGTCTGTCTCAAGTGTTGCCCCAGGTGCTCCGCTCAGCGCTTCACGGCGCAGAGCAGCCCGTCGCCGACCGGCAGCAGCGACGGCACCAGCTCCTGGCTCTCGCGCACCGCGCGCAGGACCTCCCGCAGCCGCAGCACCTCGGTGGGCTGCGGTCCGGAGTCGATCGTCCGGCCCGCGCCGAAGACGCCCTCGAACGCGACGAGGCCCCCGGGGCGCAGCAGGCGCAACGATTCAGCGAGGTAGTCCAGGTACTCCAGGCGGTCGCCGTCGCAGAAGACGAGGTCGTAGCCGGAGTCCGCGAGCCGGGGCAGCACGTCCAGGGCACGCCCGGGGATGAACCGGGCCCGGTTGCTGGCGAAGCCCGCCGCGCGGAAGGCCTGGCGCGCGAACTGCTGGTGCTCCGGCTCCGGGTCGACCGTGGTCAGCACGCCGTCCGGCCGCATTCCGTGCAGCAGATGGATCCCGGAGACGCCGCAGCCGGTGCCGATCTCCGCGACCGCCTTCGCGTCCACGGCAGCGGCGAGCAGCCCCAGGGCCGAACCCGTGCCCGGGGTCACCGAGCGCAGACCCGCCTCACGGGCCCGGTCACGTGCCCAGAGCAGCGCGTCGTCCTCGGCGACATAGGCGTCGGAGAACGCCCAGCTCGTCTGCCGGTTGCCGGTAATGACCCTCTCCTGTCCCCGTTGAAGCCTCGGCGTGACTGTATCCGTTGGCGTCGGGAACCCGCAGATGGGACCGGTCGTTTAAAGGGGAGAGCAAAGAGGCGGACGAGCGGTCGGGGCTGGGAAGGGGGCGGCGAATGGACCAGGGCGTCGAGCAACTGCTGACGCAGCCGTACGAGCCGTGCCAGCACAGATCAAATTCTCGTAAAACCGCTTATCCGGAGCTAACGGGCGAGGTGGCTATGGTAGGGGCTCCACTGGACACCACCAGAGCCGACAGGGGAGGTGCGGCCGCACCCGCGGATCGGGGCGGAGTGCTGCGGCGCTTCCTCGGATCGGCAGGCAGGCCGAAATCCGTGAACGACACCGCTGCTGACCACAGCCACGCCGACGGTCCCGCCACGGGGCCCGCCCAGACCGCGACCTTCACCAGCGACGCGGACGGACAGGCGTGGACTCCGCCCACCTGGGAGGAGATCGTCAGCACCCACAGCGGCCGGGTCTACCGCCTCGCCTACCGCCTCACCGGCAACCAGCACGACGCCGAGGACCTCACCCAGGAGGTCTTCGTCCGCGTCTTCAGGTCCTTGTCGACGTACACGCCGGGCACCTTCGAGGGCTGGCTGCACCGCATCACCACCAACCTCTTCCTGGACATGGTGCGCCGCAAGCAGCGCATCCGCTTCGACGCCCTCGGTGACGACGCGGCCGAGCGGCTGCCCAGCAAGGAGCCCACCCCGCAGCAGATCTTCCACGACGCCCACTTCGACGCGGACGTCCAGCAGGCGCTGGACACCCTCGCCCCCGAGTTCCGCGCCGCCGTCGTCCTGTGCGACATCGAGGGGCTGTCGTACGAGGAGATCGCCGCGACCCTCGGCGTCAAGCTCGGTACCGTCCGCTCCCGCATCCACCGCGGCCGCTCCCAGCTCCGCAAGGCGCTCGCCCATCGTTCACCCAAGTCGCGCGCCGAGCGTCGCTCCCTCGTGTCCGGCGTTCCCGCACTGGGAGGAGGGGGCACGAGCGCGTGAGTGGGTCACGGCCTGAATCCGAGGGACACCTCGCAGAGCAGCACCTGGGAGACCGACTCTCCGCCCTGGTGGACGGAGAGCTCGGTCATGACGCGCGTGAGCGCGTACTGGCGCACGTGGCGACCTGCCCGAAGTGCAAGACGGAGGTCGACGCGCAGCGCCGGTTGAAGAACGTCTTCGCGGAAGCCGCCCCGCCGGCCCCCTCCGAGAGCTTCCTGGCCCGCCTCCAGGGGCTGCCCGCGGGAGGTGACGGCGACGGTGGCGGCCTGCCCCCGTTCGGCGGGTTCGCCGACGACCTGACGGGGCTTCCCGGACGGCTCGGCGGCGCCGGCCCCCTCGGCCCGAAGCGGGGCGAGCGGTTCGAGTTCGACTACGCGCCGCTGCGGCCGCACGCCTCCGTCCTGCCGCCGTCCGCACCCGGACGGGGCTTCCGGATCCACGACGTGAGCCGCCCGGAGACCGAGCGGTCGGCCTCGCGCGGACTGCGGTTCGCCTTCGCCGCGGCCGGCGCGGTCTCGCTGGCCGCCATCGCGCTGGGCGGCGTCACCCTCGGCACGCCGGACATCACCACCGAGGCCCGAGGTTCGGGGAACGGCAGCAATGTGACGCCGACCCGGACCCAGGGCGCGGGAGCGGCCGCCACCTCCGAGAGCCAGCGCCGCCGCACCGCCGGTCCGCTGCTCGGGCAGGCCCAGGGGCAGCGGTCGCTCGGCGACGCCCCCGTCGCGCCCACCAGCGCCTCCGCGCCACTGGTGCCGGGGCTGCCCGCGGCCGACGCCCGCCGGCAGGCCGTGCACGCGCTGACCGCCCCGGTGACGGCCGGTGCCGCCGCCATGTCCCCGTTGATACGCCCGCTGGTAGCGGTGCCACCGCTCTCGCTCGCGTCCTGGTCGACGGCGCCCGAGGTCCGGCCGCCCGGCCTTTTCGCCGCCCCCGCCCCCGACCCGGCCGTGTCTCCGGCCCCGACGGCGTCCTCGGCGCCCTCGCACCGTCCGGTCCGCTGACGGGCTCTGCGCGCCGGGCCCTGACCTGATTGAATCCGGGGTGGCGCCAGAGCCCTTGGAGCCGACGATCTGCGGCCAGCTGCGGGGGAGAACATGAACGAGGCGAAGCCCACGAAGGCGAAGTGGTGGACTCGTCCCCGCTCGTCCGAGGACGCGACGGACGGCGACTTCGAGCTGGAACGGCCTCGCGGTACGGGCCCCGAGCGCACCGACGGCGGCGACTTCGAGCTCGAACGCCCGCTGCCGCCCCGCGCGGCCGACGACGGGGACTACGAGCTGGACCGCCCGGCGCCCGGCGGCGACGTCCCCCAGCCCCCGCCGTCCGCCGAGCGCCCGAAGCCCCTCCACGAACCCGACCCGTACAGCAC